>NZZG01000101.1 GCA_002698575.1 Pimelobacter sp.
CAGCGCCCGCGCCGTGCGGTGCAGGCGCTGGACGTCACGCGGGTCCGGGTCAGGCAGCGTGCGCAGCAGGCCCACCCGGGCGTAGACCATCAGCGAGGCGGCGCCGAAACCGGTGAGCAGCGAGATCTGGGCGTTCCACTCCTCGATGGGCAGCAGCGAGCGGTACTCCAACCGCCAGCGCCCGTCGGCGATGTCGATCTCCTGGTCGGGCAACGGCAGCGACACCCCACCGCGAGCGGCATCGCGCACGATCCGCTTCTCCCCGATCTCCTTGACCAGCAGCAGCGTCTGTGAGGCGGTGCCGTCGTCGAGCATCGCCTGGGCGCTCTCATAGGAGAGCTTGGCGCGGGAGCGCACCAGCGCTCGCTCGACGTGGATGTCGGTGCCTTCGCCGTCAGCGTCGACCCGGATGGTCCACAGCAGCGCCGGGCGGACCCGGTCGGGCAGCAGGGAGCCCGCGTCCTCGGAGATCGCCGGAGGATGCAGCGGCACCTTGGAGTCGGCACCGTAGAGCGTCTCGCCGCGCGCGTGGGCCTCGACGTCGACCGGGTCGCCCGGGGTGATGAAGGCGGCCAGGTCCGCGATCGCGTAGTGCACGACGTACCCACCCTCACCTCCCGCACCGGGCTCGCGCTGCACGTGCACGGCCTGGTCGAGGTCCTGGGCCGTCTCGGGATCGATCGTGACGAGGTCCAGGTCGGTGCGGTCGAGGTCGGGCAGCCGCGGCGACGCGGCAGCCTGCTCGGCTGCCGCCAGCACCTCGGGCGGGAAGTCGGGGGTCACGTCCAGCTCGGCCTGGATGCGGGCGATGCCCGCACGGATCGTCGTGACGACGTCGCTGTCGTCGGTCCGGAGCCGGACCACGGGGTTGCTCGGCATGGGCCTAACCTATGCCTTCGTGCTCATCCTGCTGCCGCCCAGTGAGGGCAAGACCGCTCCGCGCCGGGGCAAGCCCCTCGACCTCTCGACGCTGACCGCCCCCGAGCTGACCCCGGCGCGCGACGAGGTGCTCGACGCCCTGGTCGCCCTGTGCGTCGACGACCCGGCCGGTGCCGCGGGTCTTCTCGGCGTGCCGAAGTCGCAGCTCGACCTGGTGGACCTCAACGCGCGAGCGCGCACGTCGCCGACAGCGCGGGCCGACGCGGTCTACAGCGGCGTGCTCTACGACGCCCTCGACGTGGCGTCGCTGTCCTCGTCGGGCAAGCGCCGGGCGGCGGCGCGCCTGGCCGTGCAGTCGAGCCTGTTCGGCCTCGTGCGCCCCGGCGACCGGATCCCGGCCTACCGCCTCTCCGGCGACGCCACGCTGCCAGGTGTCGGCTCGGTGGCCGCCCACTGGCGCTCGGCGCTGGACCCGGTGCTGCCCTCGTCGATCGGCACCGGACTGCTGGTCGACCTGCGCTCGGGCATGTACGCCGCGTTCTGGCGGCCGCCGGCCGAGCTGGCCGAGCGGGTGGCCACGGTGCGGGTGCTGCACGAGGTCGACGGCAAGCGACAGGTCGTCAGCCACTTCAACAAGGCCACGAAGGGTCGCATCGTGCGCGCTCTCCTCGAGGACGGTGCCGACCCGCGGTCCCCGGCCCGACTCGCGGACGTGCTGCGCACGCTCGGCTGGAGCGTGGAGCTGGGCGAGCCCACCGCGAAGGGCACCCGGCTCGACGTGGTCGTCAGCGAGGTCTGAGCCCCACCGCGCGTTCAGGCCGAGCGCGCCAGCTCGTCGTACGGCAGCGGCACCAGCGTGTCGTCGGTCGCCAGGTGGACGACCTCGGTCGGCACCCCGGCGTCGCGGCACCCCGCCACGAGCCCCGCCACCAGCGCCCGGTCGGCGGCCGTCGGTCCACCCCGTCCGGGACGACTGCGCAGGAAGGCCCAGCGCGAGCCGTCGGGCACGTCGGCGCTCAGGTGGGCCAGGAACGCTCCGAAGGCGATCGCCTCCTCGGGCGTGGGCTGGACCCCTTCGTCGACCACCTCGAGCAGCGTCGGGGTCGGCAGGTCGTCACCGCCGATCGCCAGCACCCACAAGGTGCCGTCGGAGAAGCCGAGAGGCTCCATCAGCCTGCGCCAGAAGGCCTCCAGGTCGGCCTGCGTGCGGATCGGGGTGTCTGCGATCGGTGTCGTGTCGTCCATGCCCACGAGCCTCGCCCCATCGCGCCGAACACGCATCCGGCTCTCCACAGGGGTGTCGGCGCGGCAGACAGAGCCGCTACCAGGCGCTCGACGCGAACGCATCTCGCGCCGGCGGCAACGCGTTGAACAACCGCAACGAGGCGCGTCCGTCGGCGTGGTAGGTGATCACCGAGACCGACGCCGGCGACAGCTCCATCCGGAAGACCGCGTCCAGCGGAGCCTGCAGGGCATCGGCGACGAGCGTCTTGATCGGCGTGACGTGGGAGGTCACCACGACGGTCCGGCCCGCGTGCTCGGCGACCAGCCGGTCGCGGGCAGCAAGCACCCGTTGCTGGACGACGGTGAAGGACTCGCCTCCCGTGGGCGCCACGTCGAGGGAGCCGAGCCATGTCGAGAGCTCGTCGCCGTGCTGCTCCGCGACCTCGGCGAACGTCAGCCCGTCCCAGTGCCCGAACTCCATCTCGGCGAACCCCGGCTCGTCGCTGACCTCGACGCCACCGAGCAGGTCGCTGAGCAGGTCGGCGGACTCGCGGGTGCGGCGCACCGGTGAGGACACGATCGCGTCCACCCGCGCGGCCAGCGGCGCCAGCCAGTCGCCGGCGGCGCGGATCTGCTCGCGCCCCTCGTCGCTCAGGGGAGGGTTGTCTCCGCCGAGGCCACCGGAGAAACGCTTCGCAGAGGTGTGCTTGGTGACCCCGTGGCGCACGATGACCACGGTGGTGGACTCTCCCTCGCCACCCCAGCCGCGCGCCGGCGGCGTGGTCTTGCGCGGGGACTCCTCGACCTCCTCGATCAGCGAGTCGGCGGGCTCCGCGTCGATGCCGTGCACCGTGACACCGTCACGCTCACCGTCCAGGGCCTCGTTGGCCAGACGGTCCGCGTGAGCGTTCTCGGCCCGCGGCACCCAGGTGTACGTCGTGCCCCGCGGCGCCGCGGCGCCGGCCTCGCGAGCCAGCACCTGCATGTCGGGGTGCTTGATCTTCCACCGGCCCGACATCTGCTCGACCACGAGCTTCGAGTCGAGCCGGGCCTCGACGACGGCACCCGGTGCGTGCTCGGCCGCCAGCAGCAGGCCTGCGATCAGTCCGCGGTACTCCGCGACGTTGTTGCTCGCCGTGCCGATGGCGGTGCCGTCCTCGGCGAGCACCTCTCCGGTCGCGGCATCCTTGAGCACGGCGCCGTACGCGGCCGGCCCCGGATTGCCACGAGAGCCACCGTCCGCCTCGACCACGACCTTGCTGGGTGTCTCAGTCACCCCTCAGAGCCCCGACTCCGCCGTCCGGACGAGGATCCGCGAGCACTCCTCGCACCGCACCACCTGATCCGCGGGCGTGGAGCGGATCACGGCGATCTCGGCGTTGTCGATCCCGAGCTGGCAGCCGTTGCACCGACGCTGACGCAGCTCGGCGGCACCGACGCCGCCCTTGCTGGTGCGCAGCTTCTCGTAGAGCGCGAGCAGGTCGTCGGGGAGCCCCTCGACGGCGGGCCCGCGGGCGTCGGCGATCTCGGAGAGCTCGCGCTCGATCGCCCCGGCCTTCTCCTCCCGCACCACGGTCAACTCGGCCAGCCGCTCGTCCGCGGCGGCGACGCGCTGGACCAGCTCGGCGAGCCTCGCCTGCGCCTCCTCGAGCTGCTCCATCACCTCGAGCTCCTCGTCCTCGAGGACCGAGATCCGACGATCGAGCGAGGCCAGCTCGTGCTGCATCCGCTCGAGGTCCTTCGGGTTGGTGATCAACCCCTGCTCGACCCGGTCCCGGTCGCGGGTGCGCCGCGTCTTGACCTGCTCGACGTCGTTGTCCGCCTTGCGCTGCGCCAGGTCCAGGTCGTCGACCACGATCTGGGCGTCGCGACGCTGGTCGTCCACCTCGGTGCGCGAGGCCTCCAGCGCGGTCATCTCCGCCGCCTCGGGCATCGTCGCGAGGCGGTGTCGCGCCTGGTCCGCGCGGGCGTCGAGGGCCTGCACCTCGAGCAATCGCTCCTGGGCTGCGGGATCGGCCTTCACTGGGTCCTCTTCGTCGTCTGCGGGGTCACAGGCGCATTGTCCACGGGTCGGTGACCAGGGTGCTGGTCCGGGTCTCGACGGCACCGTCGAGGGCTTCGGAGAGCCGGGCCGCCACGACCGGCAACCAGGTCGACTCGGCCGCCCAGTGCGACACGTCGACCAGGGCCGGTCCCCCCTTCTCGACGAACTCCGCGGCCGGGTGGTGCCGCAGGTCGCTGGTCACGTAGACGTCGGCATCGGTCGCCAGGACGTCGTCGAGGAGGAAGTCTCCAGCGCCGCCGCACACGGCCACCCGCCGCACGCTCCGCTCGGGATCGCCGGCCACGCGGACGCCGTGCACGGTCTCCGGCAGCGCCTCGGCGATGACGGCGGCGAAATCGCTCAGGCTCTGCCGGACGATGGTGCCGATCCGGCCGGTCCCCGCGAGCGAGACCTGCCCGTCGGCCACCTCCACGACGTCGTAGGCCGGCTCCTCGTAGGGGTGGGCGGCGAGCATCGCGCGCACGACCTGTCCTCGGTGCCCACGCGGCAGCACGACCTCGATGCGCACCTCCTCGATCGTCTTGATCTCGCCGATCGTGCCGATCATCGGGTCGGCGCCCTCGAGCGGACGGAAGCGGCCGATCCCGTCGGAGGAGAAGGACGCGAAGTCGTAGTCGCCGATCGTCCCGGCGCCTGCCTCGGCGAGCGCCGCTCGCACGATCGCTGCCGCGTCGGTCGGCACGAAGACCGTGAGCTTGTCGATCGCGACGCCGGGGTCGTTGAGGATCGGTTCGACCTCCTCCAGGCCCAGGGCCCGGGCGAGGGACTCGGAGACTCCGCCCACGGCACGGTCTGCGTTGGTGTGCGCCGTGAGCAGCGCGCAACCGGCCCGGGCGAGCGTCGCCAGCGTGCGACCCTTGGGCGTCGTCGCCGCCACCGAGTGCACCGCCTTGAGGAACAGCGGGTGGTGCACCACCAGCAGGTCGGCTCCCCACTCGGCCGCCTCGGCGGCGACCTCCGCCGTGACGTCGACGGCGAACATCACCTTCGTGACTCCCTGCTCGGGGTCACCGGCGACGAGACCGACGGCATCCCAGTCGTCAGCGGTGTGCGGTGGGTACCAGGAGTGCAGCAGGGACGTGATCTCGGAGAGCGGGGTGGGCGTCGACACGTCGCCCAGGTTAGCCCTCGGTCCGACTCAGTTGACCTGGCGGTCGCGCCCCTCCCAGTAGGGCGCGCGCAGCTTGAACTTCTGCAGCTTGCCGGTCGCGGTGCGCGCCAGCTCGGCGCGCACCTCGATGGACGTGGGCGCCTTGTAGCCGGCGGCCTTCTGCTTGCACCAGGCGATCAGCTGCGCCTCGGTCTCCGCGGTCTCCTCGTGCCCCTCGGCCAGCACGACGAGCGCCTTGATCGTCTCGCCCCACTTCTCGCTGGGCACCCCGATCACCGCCACCTCCGCGACCGAGGGGTGCGAGAAGAGCACGTCCTCGACCTCGATGGAGGAGACGTTCTCCCCTCCGGTGATGATCACGTCCTTCTTGCGGTCCGAGATCGTGAGGTAGCCGTCCTCGCCGATCACTCCCCCGTCCCCGGTGTGGAACCACCCGTCGCGAAGTGCCGCTGCCGACTCCTCCGGCTGCTCCCAGTAGCCCTCGAGGACGACGTTCGAACGGGCCAGCACCTCCCCCTCGTCGGAGGTGGAGAGCCGTACGCCGAGCGCCGGGGCGCCGGCCCGGGTCAGGAGGCCGGCTCGCTCCTGCGCCGAGACGCCGTCCCACTCGGCGCGGGTCCTGTTGAACGTCAGCAGCGGGGACGTCTCGGTAAGACCGTAGATCTGGATGAACTCCCAGCCGAGCTCCTCCTCCACGCGCATCACGGTCTTGGTCGGCGGTGGGGCGCCGGCCATGATGATCCGCACCCGGTCACGCCCCGGGATCTCGCCCTCCCAGGTCTGGGCCGCCTCGAGCACGGCGGCCGCCACCGCGGGCGCCGCGCACATCACGGTGACTCCGTGGTCCCGCATCCGGCGCAGGATCTCGGCTCCGTCGATCTTGCGCAGCACCACCTGCTTCACGCCCAGTCCGGTCATCGCGAAGGGCATCCCCCAGCCGTTGGCGTGGAACATCGGCAACGTGTGGAGGTAGACGTCGCGGTCGGTCACCGCAGCATGCATCGCGAACGTGACCGCGTTGACCCAGATGTTGCGGTGCGTGATCTGGACGCCCTTGGGCCGGGCAGTCGTGCCGGAGGTGTAGTTGATGCACGCCGTTGCGTTCTCGTCGGGCTCCCAGACCGCCGGCTGCGCACCACCGTCGGCCGGCGACGCGGCGTACAGGTCGTCGTCGGAGCCGAGCACGAAGCGGTGCTCGGCGGTGATCTCGGCCAGCTCCTCGTCGAGCTCGGGGTCGACCAGCAGCACCCGGGCGCCGCTGTGCTCGACGATGTAGGAGACCTCGTCGGGCCGCAGCCGGAAGTTGACCGGCACGAGGACCCTGCCCGAGCCGGCCACGCCGAAGAACGACGTCAGCAGCCGCGCGCTGTTGTGGCTGACGATGGCCACCCGCTCGCCGACCTCGATGCCGAGCTCGTCCAGCTTCGCGGCCTGGCGCCGGGCGAGGTCGGCGAGCTCGGCGTAGGTCAGCTCACCCAGCGGCGTCGCCGGCTGGTCGGGCTCGTCGACGACCCCCGTGCGAGCGCCGTAGACCTGCTCGGCGCGATCGATGAAGTCCCGGACTGTCAGCGGTACGAACATGTCGCCACTCTAGTGACACCGGCCACAGCCCGGGACGCGACAGGACCCCGACCGCGGTGAGCGGTCGAGGTCCTGCGACGTGCGGTCAGACGATCCGTCTCCCCCTCACGACACGGTGGGCCAGGTGGCCTGCGTGACCTGGCCGCCGACGACGTCGACCTCCATGACCACGACGTCCGTGCCCTTCATCAGGAGTCGGTAGCGGCCCTCGCGGACCTCCGGGTAGATCAGCGACGGAACCGGCTCGCTGGCACCCGGCATCGGACGTCGTACGACTGCCACGTGCGGTCGGTGACCGTGCCCATGACCGTGACCGTGCCCGTGCTCATCGGCATGGCTGTGGTCGTCGGCGTGGTCGAGACCTGCGGAGACATCCTGCCCCTCGGCGAGGATGTCCACCTCCTGCCCGACCAGGTCCAGGGGCATGATCACCACGACTGCCCCGATGTCCCCACCGATGTCCAGCATGACCGACCCCTGGCCAGCATGCGGGTTCTCGGGGGAATCGGGGAGCCGCTCCTGGGTCACGACGCAGGGTCCTCGAAGGTCGAGGTCCCGGGAACCGTCTGGTAGCCGCCGCCCGGGTGGGCGAGGAACGGGAACTCGGTCAACAGCGGGTCACCCGTGTACGACGTTCCGTCGCGCAGCTGCGCAGCGGTCTCGTCCGGCGTGTAGTCGGGGTCGACCAACGGGATCGTTGCCCCGGCAACGGCACGCAGGGAGATCCCCACGACGTCGTCCTCGAGGCGCCGACCGTTGGGAAAGCCCCCGATGTCGCCGCCCACGACGCCGTAGATGCTGTAGCTGTCGCTCTCCGGGTCCGTGGGCGGGATGGCGGTGTTGAGCCGCAGCATGTCCGCCTGGACCGGACCGGTGTAGTTCTGGAAGATCGACTTCCCCTCACCGTCGGTGACCACACCACCCGGGATACCGGTGAGCAGGATCGCCGCCAGGTCCGCACGGGGCTTGTCGTAGGCCTCCAGGTTCGGGAAGACACCCGGGTAGAGGAACGGCAGCAGCGTCTGCAGCTCGGGCTGCAGCACGGTGTCGGCGTAGTCGGAGTCGTTCTTCGGCTCCGTGGTGTTCCACTTGTCCTTCTGGGTCATCGGGACCAGCACCTCGTTGAAGAGCGGGTTGCCCAGTCGCGAGACCTGCTTCTTCGGACCCGCACCCTTGTAGGTGCCGGTCTTGTCCTCGAAGATCCGCGCGTTGCGCCGGCTGGCCGTGGCCCACACGCCGATGGTGTTCTTGCGGTCCTTGAAGCTGGCGGTCGGGTTCCCACCCTTGACCAGGTCGGAGCGGGGCACCTGGATCGCGATCGTGTGGCAGTTGTAGGACTGCACCGAGTTGATCCCGTCCATGGCCGCCATCGGGAGCAGGTGCGCACCGTTGAACGGACGCAGCGCGCCCAGGTCGAAGATGCTGCCCAGGTCCACGAAGAAGGCGTCCGTGCGCTGGCCCGCGAAGAACTTGCGCGGTCCCACCGTCGTGATGGCGGAGTTGGCGAGGTCCTCGTAGTTGGGCGTGCTGCGCGGGCCCACGTTGACCGGGGGCACCGGGAAGCGTCCGCCGATCTGGACGGCCTTCTCGTTGCGACGACCCATCTTCTCGAGGCGCACGACGTTGTAGGTCTGCGGCCGGTTCCACTCCGGGGCGTCGAGCGACGTGATCTGCCCGGTGTTGTACAGGAACGAGGGGTTGCGGATCTCGGTGCGGAAGTTGAACCGGTAGGTGACGTCCGGCTGGCACTTGTTGGTGTTCGAGATGTTGATCTCGTAGAGGACGTCATCGGCGAACTCGTAGAAGTTCGGGCCGCCGTTGGGCTGCTGCAGCGGGTAGAAGTTCGCGATGATCACCACCTGGTCGTCCTCGGTGGGGTGCATGAACGCGTAGACGTCCGTGCTGTCTGCCGCCGGGTCCTTGGAGATTTCCGGGGCTTCGCGGTGGGACGACATCTTCACTTACCTCCAGCAGCGTTGAGGATCCGGGTCACGAGGTCGCGGTCGCGCACGATGACCTCGTCCTCGCCGACGAGCAGACGCAGCGTGTCGCCGCGGTGGTCGTCGATGAGGGCGACGACGGACTCCTTCGCGCCCTTCCTGCTCGGCATCGCAGGCTTGGCCTGTGCCGAGCCCGCGCTCAAGGCGACCGCGGTCGTCGCAGCGGCGCCGGCCCCTGCCGCTGCCATGAAGTTTCTTCTACTGGTCTCGCTCATGCGGTATTGCCTCCCAGTGGATCTGTGCCCGGCTCCATGTGAGCCGTGCCATAGGCGATTCGACACCACTGTTCAGGCGGATTGGCGCGCACGCCGAAGTAATCGGCGTTCTCTCAGGTATCTCGCCCGCTCGGGTGAGGGCAGGGCAGGGTGAAGGGGGCCCGCACCAGTCACCCCCACGGAATCCGGCGCGGACCCCTGTAGTGGTTCGGAGGCGGCGCCCGGGTGGATGGGCGGGAGGTGACCCGTCAGCGAACGAGCCGGAGCCCGTCCTGGGCGACCGGGGACACCGGCACCGGTAGCACCCGCACTGCGGCCGTCGACGGCGCGGGCAGGACCACCAGCGTCGCCCGGCCCACGAGGTGTGCCAGGGCGCGGGGCGCCGGTGCGGCCAGGGAGCCCCACAGGCGCAGCACCTGCCCGACCTGTCGGGGCAGCGGCGGTCGTGAGGTCGCGACGTCGTCGAGCGGGACGAGCCTCAGGTGCGCGGCCATGGGTGCCTCCGGTGGTGACGGGATCCGACACCCTGGACAACGACGTACCGGCCGCGAGGTCACGACGGCGCACCGTGGGCGCGGAGGGGATCGAACCCCCGACCACCTCGTTGTAAGCGAGGGGCTCTACCGCTGAGCTACACGCCCGGGCTCGAAAGCGGCGCCAGCCTAGCGCCCACCTGAGCTGGGTGGAAAAAGAGTTGAACCGCTGGCGTCTCGGGTCACCAGCGGTTCAACGTGAAGAACCATACCGATGTCCCGGGCGTGGTCCAAGGACTTCGCGCATTTTCCGTCCAGTGGTCTAGGCCACGGCGTCCCGTCCGCTCAGCTGACCTGGCGCAGCTGGACCAGGTGCTCGTCGAGGTCCCGGCTGTCGGCGATCGCGTTGTGCACCGCCCACCTCAGGTTGCCGTCCTTGTCGATGACGTACGACGAGCGCCGCGGGCACCCCTTCACCTCGTCGAAGACGTCGTAGGCGCGGGTCACCTCGCCGTGCGGCCAGAAGTCGCTGACCAGCGGGAAGTTCAGCCCGTCGGCGTCGGCGAAGGCCCGCAGCGCGTAGAGGGGGTCGCAGGAGATGCCCACGACCTCGGTGTCGAACGTCATGAACTCGTCCAACCGGTCGCGGATGCCGGCCATCTCCCCGGTGCACACACCGGAGAAGGCGAAGGGGTAGAAGAGCAGGGCCACCGCCTTGCGTCCTCGGTACGACGACAGGGTGACGTCCTGGCCGAACTGGTCACGCAGGGTGAAGTCGGGCGCAGGTCCGCCCAGCCGCAGCCCGCTCACTCGGCCAGCTCGCGCTTGAGCACCTTGCCGGTTGCGTTGCGGGGGAGCTCGTCGAGGAAGACGATCTCGCGCGGCACCTTGTAGCGGGCGAGGTTCTGCTTGACCCACGCCTTGAGGTCGTCCTCGCTCACCGTGTCGTCCTTGCGGACCACGAAGGCCTGCAACCGCTTGCCGAAGTCGTCGTCGTCCACCCCGATCGCGGCCACCTCGACGACCGCCTCGTGGCGGGCCAGGCAGTCCTCCACCTCCTTGGGGAAGACGTTCTCCCCGCCGGAGACGATCATCTCGTCGTCGCGCCCCTCGACGTAGAGCAACCCGTCCTCGCCGTACCGGCCGACGTCGCCCGACGACATCAGGCCGTCGACGACCTCCTTGTGACCGCCTCCGGTGTAGCCCTCGAACAGCAGCGAGTTGCCGACGAAGATCCGGCCCGACGTCCCCGCCGGCTGCTCGACGCCCTGGTCGTCGAGGATCTTGACTACCGTGGCGTACGGCGGCCGCCCGGCCGTGTCGGGCGCGGTGCGCAGCTCGGACGGCCCGGCGATGGCCGCGTAGGCCACCTCGGTGGAGCCGTAGGTGCTGTAGAGGTTGTCGCCGAACTGGTCCATCCAGGTGGTGGCCAGGTCGCCGGGCAACGCCGACCCCGAGCTCGCCACCACCTGCACGCGGGCGAGGTCGTAGCGGTTCTGGGTCTCCTGCGGGAGCGCCAGGATCCGCTGGAGCATCACCGGGATGACCACGATCGACTCGCACCTCTCGTCGGCGACCACCTGCAGGCAGCCCTCCGGGTCGAAGCGTCGCTTGAGCACCATCGTGGAGCCCAGGA
>NZZG01000102.1 GCA_002698575.1 Pimelobacter sp.
AGCCGGGGTTGTCGAGGGTGGCGTGGGGGCTGTCGGGGTCGAGGTGGGCGTAGATCGTGACGCCACGCCCGCCCGTGCCGGCCTGTAGGTCATCGCCGTTGTGGGCGTGGAGGTCGAGGGCGAGCTGGGTGCGGGCGAGGTCGCCGACGGCCATGGCCCGCCTGGCGTCGAGGGATTCTTCGCAGCCGAGGTCGCTGAGGCTCTGGGCGCCGTTGCGGACGGCTTGTTCGAGGTCGAGGGCGTCCTCGAGGGCCAGGGTGCCGTCGACGGCGACGACGCCGTCGGTGGAGGCGCCGTCGAGGTGGATGTCGAAGGACCGGTCCTCGGCTGCCTTCTTGGCGCGGCGCTCTGCTTCCTCGGGGTCGTAGAGGTCGATGCCCATCGTGACAGTGCGCTCGATCTGGGCGTAGGTGCAGGAGTGCAGGACCGGGGCGAGCATGGTGTCGATGTAGGTGGCTGCCTCGAAGGTGAGGTTCATGGTGAGCTCGGCGAGGCGGAACGCCTTCCACTTCGGCACCTCGAGGGTCAGGACCCGTTCCCAGGTGCGGCGTAGCCGGTAGCGCAGCTCGAGGGTCTTGCCGACGAAGTGGCAGCCCGCGTCCGATGACATGGACAGAGACGCGGCGAGGTCGTAGACGTCGAACTCACTGACCAGCGGGCACCCGATGCCGCCGAGGAGGACACCGTTGTCACCGAACGACTGTGCGGTGACGACGTCCTGCTCGACGCGGTGCCCGGCCGCCCACTCCACCACGGCCTGCAGCTCGGCCACCTCGGCCGCAGCCCGCGCGCTTTGGGCGTGGCGGACCGCGTCGATCGCGGTGGCGGTGGTGGGCTGCGGCATGCCGCGATTCTACGCCCGACCACCGACAACCGCTAGTGTGTTCGAACAGAAGTGTGGACGAGGAGGACACTCGTGCCGGTGCCGGTGCCGGTGCCGGTGCCCGGTTCACGACCCTCCGGGTGGTCTCGTCGGCGGCCGACGCTCGCCAGGACCTGGACGTCAGTTCCGGCGCACATGACGCGTTCGGCTGGCATCCGCGTTTGACCCACGCACGATCGGGGAGACCCCTCCCATGCGTCGTACACCTCGCTCCCTCGGCCTCTCCACCGCTCTGCTGCTCTCGGCGACCACGGTCGTCGCGCTCGGCGACGTCACCGCCACCGCGGCGGCGCCCGACCCGACTCCCGGCGTGCGCCCCTTCGCCGGGGGAACCGGTTCGACCTACTCGGCCGCGGTGACGCCGGCACCCGCACCGGACGCGAGCGCCAGGAAGAAGTACCAGTGGCCGATCCGCAGCCGTACCGGCACGCTGACGACGCACCCCGTCACTCCCCAGGGTGATCTCTCGCAGAACTTCGAGTCGGTCAAGGTGATCCAGGACCGGCTCAAGGGACGGATGGTCGCCGTGGTCGTCCTGCAGGCTGCTCCCACCGAGGCGACCGACGCGCGACTGCGGGTCGGCTTCGGCAAGGTCGAGGAGACCGAGGAGGGCGCGTTCTGCCAGTCGACCTCGGGATCGGTCGCGGGAGACGTGCACTCCTACGGCACCAGCGGGGCCTACGACGGGGAGACGATCACCTACGGCGCCCAGCTCGCCGGTGCGAAGACCCAGGCCTGGAACTGCGCGTTCGCCCAGATGATCAGCCCCGACGGGGCGACGCTCTACGACGCGGTGACCAAGTCCGGGCTGCGCGAACGCCGTCAGAAGCCGATCCTCTCGATCAAGGTCCCCGACAAGCGGCTCCAGCGCAGCGGCTTCACCAAGGTCCCGATCAAGATCAGGAACAGCAAGCAGACGATTGCCACGGCGCCGAAGGTCAAGCTCACCTGGAAGACCAAGGGAGCTGTCGTGAAGGCCAGGAAGAAGGTCGGCACGATCAAGCCGGGCCAGGGCAAGAAGGGCAAGTTCCTGGTGCGCAGCACTCGACGCGACCGCACCGGGTCGATCAAGTTCACCGTGAAGTCCAAGAACTACAAGCGCTCGGTCAAGCTGAGGATCCGGCCGGTCAACCGTCCGATCGCCTCACGACCCACGCTGCGGGGCTGACGGGCTGCAGGTCCTCACCCAGGCGGCTGCTGCTTGACTGGCGCCATGACGCTTGACCTATCGACGGACGTCGTCACCCTCACCCGGCAGCTGTGCGACATCGAGTCGGTCAGCCGGCAGGAGCACGAGATCGCCGACGCCGTCGAGGCGGCGCTCGGCAAGCTGGGTCACCTCGCGGTGACCCGGCGGGGCAACACGGTGGTGGCCCGCACCGACCTCGGCCGTGCCGAGCGCGTGGTGATCGCCGGCCACCTCGACACGGTCCCGGTCAACGACAACTTCCCCAGTCGGCTCGACGAGGCGACCGGACTGCTGCACGGCCTCGGGACGTGCGACATGAAGGGCGGCGACGCCGTCATGCTGCGCCTGGCGGCGACCGTGCTCGAGCCGGTGCGCGACGTGACGTTCATCTTCTACGAGGCCGAGGAGATCGACGCGGAGTACAACGGCCTGCGGCTGCTGGCCCTCAGCGACCCCGACCTGATGGTGGGCGACTTCGCGATCCTGATGGAGCCGTCCAACGCCGGGGTCGAGGCGGGCTGCCAGGGCACGCTGCGCGTCGACGTGCGTGCCATGGGCGAGCGGGCGCACTCCGCGCGGAGCTGGAAGGGCGTCAACGCGATCCACCGTGCCGGCCCGATCCTCGAGCGCCTCAACGCCTACGTCGCCCGGCGTCCGGTCATCGACGGGTTGGAGTACCACGAGGGACTCAACGCGGTCGCGATCCGTGGCGGGGTCGCCGGCAACGTGCTGCCGGACGAGTGCGTCGTGGAGGTCAACTTCCGCTTCGCCCCCGACCGGTCCGAGGCCGAGGCGCTGGCCTACGTCACCGACCTGTTCGCGGAGTTCGAGATCACCGTCACCGACACCGCACCGGGGGCGTTGCCAGGTCTCGACCGACCCGCGGCCCAGGCGTTCATCGCGGCCGTGGGAGGACAGGTCGCCCCCAAGTTCGGCTGGACCGACGTCGCCCGGTTCACCGACCTCGGCGTGCCCGCCGTCAACTATGGCCCCGGCGACCCGCTGCTCGCCCACAAGCAGGAGGAGTTCGTGCCGATCGCCGAGATCCAGCACTGCGAGCGCTCCCTGCGTGCCTGGCTCGAGAGCGCCGGCGGCCCGGACCGCTCGGCCGAGGCGGGGGCACGGGGATGAGGATCAAGATCAAGGGACCGTTGATCCAGCGTCGCAACCAGGTCGACACGTCGTCGACCACCGACCAGCGTCTGCTCGACTCGCGCGGCCCGGCCGACTGGGTGCACACCGATCCGTGGCGGGTGCTCCGCATCCAGGCGGAGTTCGTGGAGGGCTTCGGCGCCCTCGCCGAGCTGGGACCGGCGATCGGGGTCTTCGGCTCCGCGCGCACCGCGACCGACCACCCGTCGTACGCCCAGGCCGAG
This sequence comes from Pimelobacter sp., assembly GCA_002698575.1. Classification (GTDB taxonomy): domain Bacteria; phylum Actinomycetota; class Actinomycetes; order Propionibacteriales; family Nocardioidaceae; genus Nocardioides. The sequence goes on from NZZG01000102.1 coordinate 3,449, forward strand.
GAGGTCGGCCGTCGCCTCGTCGAGGCAGGTTTCGCCGTCATCACCGGCGGCGGCCCCGGCGCCATGGAGGCCGCCAACAAGGGCGCCAGCGAGGCCGGCGGCGTGAGCGTCGGCCTCGGCATCGAGCTGCCGTGGGAGGCCGGGCTCAACGAGTGGGTCGACGTCGGGATCAACTTCCGCTACTTCTTCACGCGCAAGACGATGTTCGTGAAGTACAGCCAGGGCTTCGTCGTGCTCCCGGGCGGCCTCGGCACGCTCGACGAGCTGTTCGAGGCGCTCACGCTGGCGCAGACGCAGAAGATCACGACGTTCCCGATCGTGCTCCTCGGCGTCGACTACTGGTCCGGTCTCGTCGGGTGGCTGCGCGACACCGCGCTCGCGGACGGCAAGATCTCCGAGTCCGACATCGACCGGATGGTGCTCACCGACGACGTGGACGAGGCGATCGCGCTGATGGTCGGCGGTGCCCGACGATGAGCCGGGGATGAGGCACCGATGATCTGGCTCACCACGATCCTGGTCGTCCTGGCGCTCGGCGGCATCGCCCTGGTCGCGTCCGGCCGCGGGGCCCCGATGGTCGACGAGTACGACGACCGCCCCGACGTCGTCGTGCCGACGGGCCCGCTGAGCGGTCGGGACCTGCGACGCGTGCGGTTCGCGGTGACCTTCCGGGGCTACCGGATGTCCGAGGTCGACGCCCTGCTCGACCGCGTCGCCGAGCAGCTCGACGCGCCGGAGCGCTGGAGCCCCGACGCGCCGCCTGCGGAGCGTCCCGGAGACGACCCCGGTCCCGGATGAGACACTGCCGCCTGTGTCCCAGGAGCCGACCGCGGTCATCGTCTACGTACTGACGGCGCTGGCCGTCGTCGTCGTCGTCCTCACCAGGCTCCGGCTTCGGGCCAGTGCGCGCGGCGCCGGTCGGCTCGAGATCGCTCGCGGTCCGGTCGGTCTGCACACGGTCGCCGGATCCTTCGCGATCGTGGTGTGGACGGTGTTCCTGGTGGCCGGCGACGGGTTCGCCGAGAGCGCGGCCACGCTGGTCGGGCTGGTCGCGCTCGTGGGGTGGTGGGTGACCGTCGTCGCGGGCCTGCTGATCCTGATGCGCTGGCTGCCGGTCCGCGGCAAGCACGCCTCGGAGGGCGCCTCCGACGCGTGGTCGGAGGGGCCGGCACTGTCGCTGCTCGCCCACGTGGGCCTGCTGGTCGGCGTGGTCGTGTTCACCTACGCCTACCTCGTGAAGGCCGTCTGATGTCGCGCGGCGCACGCGCCCTCTCCGCGGTGGCCTCGCTGGTGCTCCTGGCGGTGACCTCGGCGGCGGCCCCGGTCCCCCCGGCGTCGGCGGCCGCCGAGCCGCGGTCTGCCAAGCCCGTCACGGTGCTCAAGCGCAGCGTGTTCGGCACGTCGGTCCAGGGCCGCGACCTGGTGGCGTTCCGGCTCGGGGAGCCGCAGCGGCCTCGCGTGAGGACGGTCGTCCTGATGGCCGCGATGCACGGCAACGAGTCGGCGCCCAGCCAGATCCTGCGCGCTCTCGTGGACGGGCTCCCCGTCGTCGCCCTCGACCTGTGGGTGATCCCGACGTACAACCCCGACGGGGTGGCAGCCGGGACCCGCAAGAACGCCAACGGCGTCGACCTCAACCGGAACTTCCCCCACGACTGGAAGGACCTCGACGGCAACTACGAGTCCGGCTCGGGCCCGGCCTCCGAGCCCGAGACGCAGGCGGTGATGGGCTTCCTCGAGAAGGTCGACCCCGACGCCATCCTGAGCTTCCACCAGCCGCTGACCGGCGTCGACACCGACACGAAGAACCGTCGCCTCGCCCGGCGGGTGGCTCGCAAGCTCGAGCTGCCGCGGCGCACCCTCGACTGCGGTGGGACCTGTCACGGCACGATGACCGGCTGGTTCAACAACAACTTCGACGGCTCGGCGCTGACCGTCGAGTACGGCGCCAACCCGACGCGTCACCGGATGCGCGACGTCGCTCCCGACCAGGTGCTCTCGGTCTTCCGCGCGGTGCGCGGTCGGACCGGGGCCGACCCGCTGACCTTCTGAAGTCCGCCCACTCGGTGAGGTGAGGCTCAGCGACCCTCGAAGACCGGCTGCTCCTTGGCGACGAACGACGCCACGGCGGCGGTGTGGTCGTGGGTGGCGCCGGTCTTGGTCATCATCGCGCTCTCCAGCTCCAGGGCCTCCTCGAGCGTGTGCCCGGCGGCGTAGACCACCGAGCGGCGGATCGAGCCGAACGACACGGTCGGACCCGTGGCGAGCCGGGTCGCCAGCGCCGAGACCTCGGCCGTGAGCCCGTCGGCCGGCACGACCGACGTCGCGAGGCCGATCTCCAGGGCCTCCGTGGCCTTGACGGTGCGCGGGAAGTACATGAGCTCCAACGCCTTGGCCCGTCCGACGAGCATCGGCAGGTGATAGCTCGCGCCGGTGTCGCACGACAACGCCACCCCGGCGAAGGAGGTGTTGAAGCCCGCGGTGTCGGCCACGACGCGGAAGTCGCAGGCGAAGGCGAGCGAGGCGCCTGCCCCCGCGGCGACCCCGTTGACGGCGGCGATGACCGGCTTCTCCATGGTGGCGATCGTGGTCACGATGGGGTTGTAGTGCTTGTCCACCGTGGTGAACAGCGCGTCGCTGCCGCCGTTGTGCAGCAGGTCGATGTGCTCCTTGAGGTCCTGCCCGGTGCAGAACGCGCGTCCGCTCCCGGTGAGCACGACGCAGCGCACCGTCTCGTCCTTGGCCACCTGGGCGGTGATCTCGACGAGCAGCTCCTTGGTCGCGATGTTGAGGCTGTTCATCGCCTCGGGACGGTTCAGCGTGATGGTCGCGACGCCGTCGGTGACGTCGAGCAGGACGGGTGCGGTGGCAGGCGATTCGCTCATGCCGTGGAGTCTGCCACCACCGGGCGGCAGGTCGGTGGTGCGAGCAGTGGGTCTCATGGGGGATACTGGTCGACGCACGAGAGCGGCAGGGCAGGACTGTCCTCGAGTTCGACTAGGAAGAGGGTGCCGCATGGCGGCGATGAAGCCGCGGACCGGCGATGGTCCGCTGGAGGTCACCAAGGAAGGCCGAGGCATCGTGATGCGTGTGCCTCTCGAGGGCGGTGGCCGCCTGGTGGTGGAGCTGAACGCCGAGGAGGCCGGCAACCTGGGCGACGCCCTCAAGAACGTGGTCGGGTGAGTTCCGCCCCACCCCGTCCTGTCCTCCCCAGCCAGGTCTCGCCCCCGGACGTAGCGCTGAGCGGCCTGGCCGCTCACGCGATCGTCGGGGCCGAGGTGGTGGCGTTGCCGGTGATCGCCGGTGACGAGCTGACGCTGGGTCCGGGTGCAGCCGAGGCCGGCGACGCCCTCGGGCTGGACCTGCTCGCGCTGGCCGAGGCCGCGGGAGCGACCGGCGCGACCGGCGAGGTCACCTCGGTCCCCTTGCCGTTGGGCGGGCCCGACAGCGCCGACCTGCGCCTGGTGCTGCTCGTCGGGGTCGGGGCGTCGACCCCGACGGACCTGCGTCGAGCGGGCGCGGCGCTGGCGCGCGCCACCCGCGGCCGCGGTGCGGTGGCGACCACGATCGCCTCGCTCGACCCCGACGCCGGCATCGAGGCCTTCGTGACCGGTGCGATGCTCGGATCGTTCGGCTTCGACTGGCGTGCCGGCGAGCCCGAGCACGTGCCCGCCCGTCAGGTCGTGCTCGCCGGGGCCACACCGGACGCCGAGCCCCTCGACCGGCGCGCCCTCGAGCGCGCCGTCGCGCTCGGTGGCGCGGGCTGGCGGGCCCGGATGCTCGCCACGGTGCCCGCCAACCTCAAGAGCCCTGCCTGGCTCGCCGAGCAGGCCGAGTCCCTGGCCGCCGAGGCCGGCCTGGGCTACCGCGTCTGGGACGAGAAGCAGCTCGCCGACGGCGGCTTCGGCGGGATCGTCGGTGTGGGGCAGGGCTCGGCCACGCCCCCTCGACTGATCCGCCTCGACTACACCCCGGCCAAGGGTGTGCGGGCCGCTCGCTCGACACGCAAGACCCCGACCGTGGTGCTCGTCGGCAAGGGCATCACCTTCGACTCCGGCGGGATCTCCATCAAGCCGGCCCAGGCCATGGCGAGCATGAAGCGCGACATGACCGGTGGGGCCGTCGTGCTCGCCACGATGGCGGCCCTCGCCGCAGTCGAGTGCCCCGTCAACGTCATCGGCCTGGTCCCGGCCGCCGAGAACGCCGTCTCCGGGAGCTCGATGCGTCCCGGTGACGTGCTGCGTCACTACGACGGCCGCACGACCGAGGTCACCAACACCGATGCCGAGGGGCGCCTGGTGATGGCCGACGCGATCGCCTACGCCGCCGCCGAGCTCGACCCTGCGGTCATCGTCGACGTGGCGACCCTCACCGGGGCCGTCAAGGTGGCGCTCGGCCAGGAGGTCGGCGGACTCTTCGCCAACGACGACGCCCTGGCCGACGCACTCTTGGCGGCCGGTGCCGGAGCCGGGGAGCCCTTCTGGCGCCTCCCGCTGTTCGCCGCCTACGAGGAGAGGATCGCCTCGAAGGTCGCCGACGCCGACAACGCCGGCGGGGGGCCCGGGGCGATCACCGCGGCGCTGTTCCTCCAGCACTTCGCCGGCGACGTCGCGTGGGCGCACCTCGACATCGCGTCGGTGGGCGACGTGCCCGAGGACCGTTTCGAGTGGACCCAGGGGCCCTCCGGGTTCGGGGCGAGGGCGCTGCTGACCTGGCTCGGTGGCCCCGACCCGCTCCAGGGCGTGCGATGAGAGCCCTCACCGTCCGCTGGTCGCTGACCGAGGCCCCCGAGGGAGTCGAGGAGGAGCTCGCGACGTACGTCGCGACCACCTCGCACGCCAAGTTCACCGGGATGAGCGGACTGCGCTTCAAGACGTGGCGGATGCGGCCCGGCGAGTGGTTCGAGGGTCTCTACGTCTTCACGACGTCCGAGGCCCGAGCGGAGTTCGAGCAGAGCTTCACCGCCGGTGCCGCGGAGGCCCCCGGCTCGAGGATCATCGGCAGCGCCCCGATCCTGATCGAGGCCTCCGAGGTGGTCGCCATCGCCGAGGGCTGGGACGGGTTCGAGACCGCAGCCCGCTACTGAGGGTCTGCGGCAGCGCTCAGAGCATCTGGGCGAGCAGCAGCCCGTCGCCCACGGGCAGCAGCAGCGGCACCAGGCCGTCGTGCTCGAGGACCTGGCGCCCGAGGTCGCGGATCGCGACCGTCTCCGCGTCGCGCTGGGCCGGGTCGGCGACCCGGTCGTGCCACAGCGCGTTGTCGAAGGCCACCACGCCGCCGGGACGCAGCAGGCGCAGCGCCTCGGCGAGATAGGCGCCGTACTCGGTCTTGTCGCCGTCGGCGAAGACGATGTCGTAGTGGCTGTCGGTCAGGCGTGGCAGGACGTCGAGCCCGGCGCCGGCGATGGTGCGCACCCGCTGCGGGGCGATGCCGGCCTCGGCGAAGGTCTCCCGCGCCAGGCGCTGGTGCTCGGCCTCGACGTCGACCGTGGTCAGCACGCCGTCGGGGCGCATCCCGCGGAGGAGCCACAGTCCCGAGACGCCGGTGCCGGTGCCGATCTCCACGACGGAGCGGGCCTCGAGCGCGGAGGCGAGGAAGCGCAGCGTCGCGCCGGCACCCGAGCCGACGGCGACGACCCCGACCTCGGCGGCGCGGGCTCGCGCCGCGGCCAGCACGTCGTCCTCGCCGACGAACGTCTCGGCGTAGGACCAGCTGGTGGGGGAGATCGGATCTGTCGGCGTGCTGGGCATGGGGGAAACCTATCGGCTCGACCGATCGAGATCGGGGATCATCGAGGCAGAAGCGCCGGGAACACCGACGTCAGGTGGTTCGTTGTCCCTTCACAGGCAACCTTCAGCCACGACCACTAGCGTCGTGATCGCAGGAAAGAGGCAAGGACGACGTGCCGCGACGAGGCGACAGGAGAGACGAGATGGTCGAGCAGCCCCAGGAAGGCGTGCCGAGCTGGGACGAGATCGTCGCCCGTCACTCCGACCGGGTCTACCGCCTGGCCTACCGCCTGACCGGCAACCGCCACGACGCCGAGGACCTCACCCAAGAGGTCTTTGTGCGCGTCTTCCGGTCGCTGTCGACCTACACCCCGGGCACGTTCGAGGGCTGGTTGCACCGCATCACCACCAACCTCTTCCTCGACCAGGCCCGTCGCAAGCAGCGGATCAGGTTCGACGCGCTCTCCGACGAGCGCGCCGACCGCCTGACCAGCGGGTCGCCCGCGCCGGAGGCGGCCTACGCCGACCGCACCTTCGACGACGACATCGAGCAGGCACTCGCCACGCTTCCGCCCGACTTCCGGGTCGCGGTCGTGCTGTGCGACGTCGAGGGCCTGACCTACGAGGAGATCGCGGACATCCTCGACGCCAAGCTCGGCACCGTCCGGTCCCGGATCCACCGGGGTCGCGCGATGCTGCGCACCGCCCTGGCCCACCGCGCCCCGGCCCCCGGTCGCGAGCGCTACTCCGGTCCGCTGTCCCCGGCGACGGTGCGCCGATGAGCGCCCACCTCGGCCCCCGCGTGAGCGCTCTGCTCGACGGCCAGCTCTCCGTCGAGGAGAGCGAACGCGCCTGGGCGCACGTGCACGGCTGCCACCAGTGCCGCGACCAGGTCGAGCGGGAGGGCTGGATCAAGACGCGTCTCGCCGGGTCCCCGATGGAGCCCGGACCGGCTCCCGACGCCCTCAAGGGCGCGCTGCTCGGGATGCCTCCCGGCGACATGCTCCTGGCGATGTCCTCGCAGCGGGCTGCCGACGCGCCGTCGCGTGCTCGTCGTACGGTCGGGATGGCGGCGATCGGGGGTGGCGCCGCGGGGGCAGCCGTGATGGGCGTGCTCGCGCTCGGCGCGGCACCGGCCGACGTACCCCAGATCGACCGTCGGGTGCCGGCCTCGCAGGTCACGACCCCGCCCCAGGTGCCGGTGAAGGTGCCGCTGCGCCCGTTCCGTCAGGGCCGCTGAGGAGGTTTCACCCCCGGTCTCACCACCCACCGTGGATGATGGGGCGGTGAGCGACGACCAGGAACGGCAGGGCGAGGTGCCCGACCCGCACGCCTACCCACCTCCGGTCCCGGCCTCCGCGCCGGTCGACCCCTCGTGGGCACCGCCGTCCGGTCCGCTGCCGCCCGCACCGTCCTACCCGTGGGCCGACTACGCTCGCCCGCGCCCGCCCCAGGACGCCGCAGCCCCGGGCTCCCACAGCTCGGGTCGCCGCCCTCAGGGCCGCCGCTTCGGGATCGGCTCGGCGCTGCTCGTGCTCCTGCTCGGTCTCGGCGGTGGGTTCGGGGGGAGTGCTCTCTACGACGGGCTCGCCGACAACGAGGCGGCCGGGCCGTACGCCGGCGGGCTCGAGGACGTGGAGACCGTCGAGCTCCCCCCGGTCAAGATCGGTGGGGTCCAGGCGGTCGCGAAGGAGCTGCTGCCCAGCACCGTCCAGATCGTCGCGGAGCTCGAGGGCCAGGCCGGCGGGGCCACCGGATCCGGCTTCGTGCTGGACAAGCAGGGCCACATCGTCACCAACAACCACGTCGTCGCCTCGGCGGCCCAGGACGGCGGGACCATCCAGGTCGTCGACTTCGGCGGCACGACCTACGACGCCGAGCTGGTCGGCCGCAGCGCCGTCTACGACCTCGCGGTGCTGCTGGTCCCCGGGGCGACCGACCTGCCCCCCGCCGCGCTCGGACGCTCGGAGAAGCTGCGGGTCGGCGACGGGGTGGTGGCGTTCGGGTCCCCGCTGGGGCTGACCTCGACCGTCACCGCCGGCATCGTCAGCGCCCTGCGGCGCCCGGTGACCACGGGCTCCCCCGTCGACGACTCGTCGTACATCAACGCCGTGCAGACCGACGCCGCCATCAACCCCGGGAACTCCGGCGGACCGCTGGTCAACCTGCGGGGGCAGGTCGTCGGGGTCAACTCGGCGATCGCGACCAACGGCGGCGCCAGCGGCGAGGCCGGCAACATCGGTGTCGGGTTCGCGATCCCGGTCGAGCAGGTCCGGATCACGGCCGACCAGATCCTCAAGACCGGCGAGGCGCGCTACCCCGTGATCGGGGCCCAGGTGCGCACCCAGGGCGAGACCATCGGGAGCGGGGCCCGGATCTCGGAGGTCAACAGCAACACCCCTGCGCAGGCCGCGGGCCTCGAGGCCGGCGACGTCGTCATCGAGGTCGACGGGTTGCGGGTCACCGACGGCATCGGGCTGATCGTCAACATCCGCAGCCACCAGCCGGGCGAGGAGCTGGAGTTCACCTACCTGCGCAACGGCGAGCAGCGGACCACGACCATCGAGCTGGGCAGCGAGACCGGCTGAGCCGCTCGGCCCGGACGCTCAGTCCTGCCCCGGGGCCTGGTCGGCCTCGACGTAGGGGTGCTCGGCGACGAACGTCGCGGTGTCGGTGTACATCTGGGCGATGTACTCCTCGAGCTTGCTCGCCTCGACCCGCCACTGTCCGCGGCCGCCGATCTTGATCGCCGCCAGCTCGCCGCGCCGGACCATGGCGTAGACCTGGGCGCTGGAGGTGCTGAGCACCTCGGCCACGTCGGCGAGGGTGAGGAAGCGGGGCGTGCCGGACATGGCTCCATCGTCGCACCAACCCGGCCCTCGGCGGCGACGGCTCCCCGTTGCCTGTGGAGAGATGCCTGTGAAGAGATGCCTGTGGAGAGGGGGTTTCCGCGAGCAGGATCGTGGTGACAATGGTGCGGTGACCTCCACTCTCGGGAGCCCGACCGCTTCACCCACCCCACCCGCGACCCCGCCCGCCCCGGTGCCTCCGGCCAGCCGGGTCGCTCGACCCGGGTGGCGTGACCCGCGTCTGTGGGTGGGCGTGGCCATCGTGGCCGCCTCGGTGATCCTGGGTTCCCGGGTGCTGGCCAGTGCCGACGACACCGTCGCGGTGTGGGTCGTGGCCGAGGACGCGGCGGCCGGCGAGGTGCTCGGTCCGGACGACCTCGAGACCGCCCGCCTCCGTTTCGCCGACGACGATCGGCTCGCCCGCTACTTCACGGTCGACGACGCACTCCCCGAGGCCTTGCGCCTGCGTCGCGGACTCGGTGCCGGAGACCTGCTGCCGCGCGACGCCCTCGGGGAGGAGTCGCTGGCCGACATCGTCGAGCTCCCGGTCCCGGTGGCACCGCTGCTGGTGCCGCCGGCGGTCACGGCCGGCTCGGTGGTCGACGTCTACGTCTCCGACCGCGGAGCGACGAGCGGGAGCCAGGGACGCCGCGTCGACACCGGACCGGCACGACCGGCCCTGGCCGAGGTGACCGTGGTCGACGCCCCTCGTCCCGACGACGCCTTCGCCGCCAGCGGTGATCGACAGGTCGTTCTCGCCGTCGAGGCGAGCGCCGTCTCGACGTTCTACGGCGTCCTGGACGCGATGATCGACCCGGTGGTCTCGATCGTGCGCCGCGGGTGAGGCGGCGGACATGATCGTCGTCCTGGTGGTGGCGTCCGGCGGCTCGTGGGAGACCGAGGCCCTCCGGGTCCTGGGCGAGTCGTCGTCCGCCGTCGTGCTCAAGCGGTGCGTCGACCTCCCGGACCTGCTCGCCAGCGCCGCCTCGGGACAGGCGCAGGTCGCGGTGCTGGACGCCGCCACGACCGGGCTCGACGCGGGCGCGGTCGAGCACCTGCGCCGCCACGGTGTGCACCCCGTGGCCGTGGCAGGCGCCGACGACCTCGACGGAGCGCGCGTGGGCCTGCGCCGCGTCGGCGTCCACGACGTCGTCGACGAGGCCGCACTGGACACCCTGCCCGACGCGGTGTCCGCCGTGGTGGCCCGGGCCGAGACCCGGGGCGACGCGCGTGCGCACCCGCTCCCGCCGCCGCCGGAGCAACCGCCCGACGGCCAACCGCCCGACGGCCCGCGCGGGAGGGTGATCGCGGTCTGGGGACCCACCGGTGCACCGGGACGCAGCCTGGTGGCGAGCGCCCTGGCCGCCGAGCTCGCCCGACGCCGCCGGTCGACGGTGCTGGTCGATGCGGACCCGTACGGCGGGTCGCTGGGTCAGATGCTCGGGATCACCGACGAGGTGTCCGGCCTGCTGGCTGCCGCCCGCTGGGTCGTGTCGGGTCAGCTGGAGGAGCGCTTCGCGTCCGTGCAACGCGCACTGGGCCCGTGCCTGACCGTCATCACCGGTCTGCCCCGACCGGAGCGGTGGTCGGAGGTGCGTCCGGGCTCCGTCGAGGAAGTCCTCGACCTGGCGCGCCGCCAGGGCGACGTCGTGGTCGACACCGGCTTCAGCCTCGAGGAGGACCCGGCGCACGACCTCGGCGGCCGTCCCACCCGCAACCACCTCACGCTGTCGGCGCTCGCCGCCTCCGACGAGGTCGTCGTGGTCGGCGGGGCCGACCCGGTCGGTCTGTCCCGCCTCGCGCGGAGCCTGGTCGACCTGCGCGAGGTGGCACCGGTCGTCCCGCTGCACGTGGTGGTCAACCGGATGCGCCCGAGCCTGGGGTGGTCCGAGCGCGACATCGCCGCGATGCTCACCGGCTTCGTGCGCTCCGACACCGTGCACTTCCTGCCCGACGATCGCGTCGGGGTGGATCGGGCCCTGGTCGCCGGCCGGACCCTGCTGGAGGGCGGGGAGTCCGCACTGACCCGCGCGGTCGGAGGTCTGGCCGAGATCTGGGCGCCGACGCTCAGGCAGAGAACAGCAGGTAGAGCCCGCCGCCGGTGAAGCCGACCATCGCGGCGAGCAGGGGCAGCTGGCCGGTCAGGTGGGAGCGCGGTGGCAGCACGCGGATCGCGCGGTCGTGGGCGATCACCGCCGCCAGGACGTGTCCGACGACCACGGCCAGCACCTTGATGCTCGCCAGCAGGGTCGGGTGGTAGCTCAGCCAGGTGGGCTCGCTCCAGTTGCCGGTGCCGAGGATGTTCCATCCCCTGCTCAAGGGGTCGCTGGCCTGGATCAGGGTGCGGGTCCCGATCTCGATCAGCAGCGTCAGGTAGTGGGCGACGATGTAGCCCACGATGATCGGCACCAGGGAGTGGGCGAACGTGTCGGGCAGGTGGCGGCGACGTTGCTGGGGGTCGACCCCGGTCAGCATCGAGCCGAGGGAGAAGATCCCGACGGCGCCGGCGCAGAAGGCCAGGAGCGCGAGGTTGGCCAGGACCTGGCCGTTGATCGAGGATCCCTGGACGAACGTCACCCAGGTCGTGGACTCGCTGAAGGAGTCGAAGCCGGTGCTGCCGAAGAGCACGCCGGTCACCACGACCAGGCCCGGGACCGGCTTGAGGGTCGCGAGGTTGGCCAGGGGGCTGCGCATCTGCAGGCGGCCGTCCTTCGTGCCCCAGACCGAGAGCTTGGCCGCCAAGGAGGAGTAAACCTCGAACGGGTCGGCTCGCTCGTAGAAGCGGTTGCCGAACAGGGCCCCACCGATCAGCATCGCTCCCACGTAGACCGCGCACCACAGGCGCAGCGGGCCGAGCTCGGAGGTGAACGGGTAGACCAGCTCGAACCACACGAAGGCGTAGAGGCCGAGTGCTGCCGGCAGGACACCCAGCTTCTCGGGGTAGCGGTAGAGACCCTCGTCCGGGTCGCTGCCCGCGATCCTGGCGAGCAGCAGGTTGATCGTGCGCAGCGGGCTGATGGCCTTCCAGAAGGGCCCGAACAGCACCGACATCGGGATCACGCCGACCCACAGCCAGATGAAGAAGATCCCGAAGACCGGGTTGATCGTGGACTCCCGCCCGAAGAGGGCGCAGAAGACGGCGAAGAGGAAGACGAGCATGCCGAAGGCGCGCAGCACGATCGCGAATGCTGGGGAGTCGACCACCGTCTGCAGCGGCCGCGGAGCCGGCCGGCCGGCACCGTCCTCGTCGTAGCGGGGAGTGCGCCAGGCGAGAGCGAGCACGGTGAAGGAGATGACCAGTGCCGCGATACCGCCCGCGATGGCGAGGTTGAGGGGGATCGGCAGGTCCGACTGCCCACCGATCCCGTGGGCGCTGAGGTCGCCCCGGGTCACGAGACCACGAGCTTGACGATCAACCTGTCCAGCGAGTGGGACTCGACCTCGACCTGACCGGGACGGTCGATCGACAAGGAGAAGGTCTCCGGCTCACCGGTGCCCTCGTAGGCGAACTCCTGCTCGGGCTCGGAGTGGACGTGGATCTCACCGGGCGCCTCGGCGGTGACGACGAGGTCGACCTCCTGACCCACCCCGACGGACAGCTCCTCGCCGTTGGGCGTGACCTGGTCGTCGCTGATGGCGATGTCGACGGTGACCACGCCCTCGCTGCTCGAGGAGTCGGTGCCCGAGGCACAGCCTCCGGTGAGCACGGCGAGGGTGAGCAGGATGCCCGCGGCCACGGCACGGGTGCGAAGCATGGTGATCCTCCTGATTGCTGGGCGGCCGCCACGCGACGAGCAGACCTCTGTCAGAATCGCACGACGAACAAGTGCGGGTGTGCGGACCCCCCTCCGGGTGTGCCGCCCGGGACGGGGGACCCCGATGAGCGAGCGACTGCGTTCACGTGACCGGGCATTCCTGCGCGCCGAGGAGCCGACCGCGCCGCGGCACAACGCGACGGTCGAGATCTTCGACGTCGGCGACTCCGGGTTCGACTACGACCGCCTCGTCGAGCTGATCTCCGACCGGATCTCGTTCGTCCCCCGCTACCGCCAGCGCGTGGTGACGGTCCCGGGTGGGCTGGCCAGCCCGGTGTGGACCGACGACCAGGCCTTCGACCTCGCCTACCACGTGCGCCGCTCGGCCCTGCCCCGTCCTGGCTCCGACGAGCAGCTGTTCGAGCTCGTCGCGCGGATCGTCTCGCGGCCGTTGGACCGCAGCCGTCCGCTGTGGGAGGTCTACTTCGTCGAGGGCCTCAGCGACAACCGGGTCGCGATCCTCTCCAAGTCCCACCAGGCCCTGGTCGACGGCGTGCACACCGTCGACCTGGGACAGCTCCTGCTCGACGTCAGCCCGCAGGCCAAGGACCTCGAGCCCGACGACTGGTCGCCACGCAGCACCCCCTCGATCCCGTCGCTGCTCTCCGACGCCGCGAAGGACACGGTGCGCTCCCCGACGACGGTCATCGACACCGTCGGTGTCGCCGCGACCAACGTCCTGCAGCGCGCCGACGAGACCCGCCGGCGGGCACGCCGGGTGACCCGCGCCCTGAGCGGCCGACCCGAACGGCGTACGGCGGTGTTCGGGCCGCTGTCGCAGCAACGCCGCGTCATCACGCTGACCACCGAGCTGGCCGACTACCGCACGGTTCGCCAGACGCACGGCGGCACGATCAACGACGTCATCCTCGCCACCGTCACCGGCGGCCTGCGCACCTGGCTGATGACCAGGGCCGAGTCGCTCGGCGGGATCCGTGAGATCCGGGCGGTAGTGCCGGTCTCGGTCATCGACGAGGAGCTCGAGGCGACGTCGTTGGGCAGCCAGATCGCGGCCCACTTCGTGACGTTGCCGGTCGGCGAGCCCAGTGCGGTGGTGCGCCTGCACCAGGTCTCCTACAGCTTCCAGGCCCACAAGGACACCGGCCGCAGCGTTGCCGCCAACCGGCTGGCAGGCATCGCGGGGTTCGCGCCGACGACGTTCCACGCGATCGGTTCGCGGGTCGCCGCCGAGGAGCTGCGGCGTGGCTACCAGCTCAGCGTGACCAACGTGCCCGGGCCCCAGGCTCCGCTGTACGCCGCGGGCGCCCGGATGGTGGCGACCTACCCCGTCCCGCCGCTCCTGCCGGGCCACCCGCTGACGATCGGGGTGACGTCGTACGACGGGAAGGTCTTCTACGGCATCAACGCCGACCGGGACCTGCTGCCCGACGTGGACGTGTTCGCGACCTGTCTGGCCGAGTCCCTCGACGAGCTGATCACCATCTCGACCAGCAAGCGAGCCCCGCGGGGTCGCAGCCGGGCCTCCGCCAGGACCACGAGTCGCAAGGGCGGCGGCGAGTGACCCGGGTCTACCTCCCCACGACGATCGAGCGGGTGCGCGGCCTGCTCGAGACCCGCACGATCGCGCCCGACCCGGAGCCGTTCGAGGCCGACGGTGACGACGAGGGAGCGGAGTACGCCGCGCTGATGAGCGCCGCCGACATCTCCACGACCCTCCTGGACGGCTCCGGCCGCCGGATCGTGCTGGTCGCCGAGGTGACCGACCCATCGGCCCCGATCGCGCTGAGCGACCTCGTGGCCGTGCACGCCGACGTGACCGACCGCCCCGAGGGCTCCGACCCGGACGAGGACCTGGCGTGGTTCGGGGTCCAGGAGATCGACAGCCTCGTCTGATCGCGCGCCCGCCGGATCGCTACAGTCGCTGGATGGACGCGATCACCCACCCACCGGTCCCCGTCAACGAGCCCAACCTGACCTACGCGCCGGACAGTCCCGAACGGGCCGCCCTGCTCGCCGAGCTCGACCAGCTGGAGCGCAAGCAGCACACGCTGCGGGCCCACATCAACGGCCGCAAGCGCAACGGCGGCGGGGTCGAGATGAAGGTCGTCCAGCCCCACGACCACCAGCACGTGCTGGGCACCTTCAAGAACTCCACCACCAAGGACGCCGAGGCCGCGGTGAAGGCCGCGACCGGCGCGGCGCCCGAGTGGCGCGCGATGCCGTTCGACGAGCGCTGCGCGATCATCCTCAAGGCCGCCGACCTGCTCGCCGGTCCGTGGCGCCAGCGGATCAACGCCGCCACCATGCTGGGGCAGTCGAAGACGGCCTTCCAGGCCGAGATCGACGCCGCGTGCGAGCTCGTCGACTTCTGGCGCTTCAACGTCCACTACGCCAAGCAGATCCTCACCGACCAGCCGATCGCCAACTCGCCGGGCATCTGGAACCGCACCGACCACCGCCCGCTCGAGGGCTTCGTCTACGCGATCACGCCGTTCAACTTCACCGCGATCGCGGGCAACCTGCCGACCGCCCCGGCGCTGATGGGCAACACGGTGCTGTGGAAGCCGTCGCCGACCCAGCAGCTGGCCGCCTCGCTGACCATGGAGCTGCTCGAGGAGGCCGGGATGCCGCCGGGTGTCATCAACATGCTGCCCGGCGACGGGCTCGACGTGTCGAAGGTGGCGATGACCCACCCCGACCTGGCCGGGATCCACTTCACCGGCTCCACCCCGACGTTCCAGCACCTGTGGCAGACGGTGGGGACCAACATCTCCAGCTACCGCTCCTACCCCCGCATCGTCGGCGAGACCGGCGGCAAGGACTTCATCCTCGCCCACCCCTCGGCCGATCCCGAGGTGCTCCGCGTCGCCATGATCCGGGGCGCCTTCGAGTACCAGGGACAGAAGTGCTCGGCTGCCTCGCGGGCCTACGTGCCGACGTCGCTGTGGGCGAAGATCAAGGACCAGCTGATCGCCGACACCGAGAACCTCTCCATGGGCGACGTCACCGACCTGTCGCACTTCATGGGCGCCGTGATCGACGAGCGGGCGTTCGCCAAGCACAAGGCCGCGATCCTGCGAGCCAAGCGCACCAAGGGCCTCGAGGTCGTCGCGGGCGGCCAGGTCGACGACTCGGTCGGCTGGTTCGTGCGTCCCACGATCGTGACCGCCACCGACCCGAGCGACGCGATGTTCACGACTGAGTACTTCGGTCCGATCCTGGCCGTCCACGTCTATGACGACGCCGACTTCGAGAAGGTCACCCGCCAGCTGGAGGGCGTCTCGCCGTACGCCCTGACCGGTGCGGTGATCAGCCAGGACCGTGCGGCGATCGCGTGGGCCAGCGAGACGCTGCGCTTCGCGGCCGGCAACTTCTACGTCAACGACAAGCCCACCGGTGCGGTCGTCGGGCAGCAGCCCTTCGGCGGCGGCCGAGCCTCGGGCACCAACGACAAGGCCGGCGCCGCGGTCAACCTGCTGCGCTGGACCTCTCCCCGCTCGATCAAGGAGACGTTCGTGCCTCCGACGGAGCACCGTCACCCGCACCAGGGGTGAGTCGCGGGGCCGCTCCACCGGGCCGAGTCGTCGATCTGGTTCTTCGGGGTTGGACCAGGTGGTCACCGTGGTGGGGCCGCGCGCGTAGCCGACCTGCTCCCGCCGTCAAGGATCGCCTGCGGCGCCCGCTGCGCGGCACCTTCGG
>NZZG01000103.1 GCA_002698575.1 Pimelobacter sp.
AAGCCTCCCAAGCCACCGAAGACACCCGAGCCGAGCCCGCAGCCCACGCCCGAGCCCACCAAGCCGCCCAAGTCTCCTGAGCCGACGCCCACCCCGAGCCCGCAGCCGACGCCCGCACCCGTGGTGCTGAAGTCCGGCTCCGGATCGTGGTCGGCGTGTGGTGCCGGCTGGTGCCTCTCCGGGATCGGTCTCGACCTGGGGCCCGACTCGCGCCTGACCGCCCCCGCGGCGGACGACTTCGACGGCGACGGCGTGACCGAGACCAACCGGGCCGAGTTCGAGGGTCTGGTCGGGCAGACGGTGAGCATCCAGGTCGAACGCGGCACCGCCGTCGTCTACACGATCCAGGGCCGTGGGTACCGCAACGCGGACGGGTCGTTCGCGGTCTGAGGTCCGGGGACCGAGCGACGCCCACGCCGCAGACGCGTGCGCCGCTCCTGCCGCGCGCTCGCGGCCGGACTACCCCGAGTAGTCGGCGCTGGCGCGCCTGGCCATCTCCAGGAACGACTGACGCGACGCGAGGTTCTCCTCGAGGTCCCTGACCTTGCTGTCGTTGCCGGCGGCCCGCGCCTTCTCCAGGTCGGCCTCGACCTCGCTGATGGCGTCCTCGAGCTTGGAGACCATGTCGTTGGCGCGGGCGGACTTCTCCGGGTCGGAGCGCTTCCAGGCGTCGTCCTCGACGGAGCGGATCGCCTGCTCGACGGCCCGGATGCGGCCCTCCAGCTCCTTCATCCGGTCGCGGGGGACCTTGCCGGCGGCGTCCCAGCGGTCGGCGATGTCGCGGAAGGCCTTCTTGGCCGCGTCGACGTCCTTGATAGGGACCAGTGCCTCGGCCTCGAGGATCAGGGCGTCCTTCACCACGGCGTTCTCCGCGAACTCGGCGTCCATCGCCGCGTTGGCGGCGTCGCGGGCGCCGAAGAACGCATCCTGGGCGCCGCGGAAACGCTTCCACAGCTGGTCGTCGACGTCCTTGGGCGCGGGCCCGGCCGCCTTCCAGTCGCGCATCAGGTCGCGGTACTTGCCGGCGGTCGGTCCCCACTCGGTCGAGCCGGCGAGGGCCTCGGCCTCCTTGGCGAGGCGCTCCTTGACCACACGGGCGCCCTCGCGCTTCTCGTCCTGCTCGGCGAAGTGCGTCTTGCGACGCCGGGTGTACGACGTGCGGGCGCCCGAGAAGCGCTTCCACAGGGCGTCGTCGGAGGCACGGTCGATGCGGGGCAGTGCCTTCCACTCCTCGAGCAGGTCGCGCAGCCGGTTGGCGCCGTTGCGCCAGTCGGAGCCCGCCGCGACCTTCTCCGCCTCGGCGACCAGCTTCTCCTTGTCGGCCTTGGCGGCTGCGGCCTTCTCCGCCTTCTCCGCCTTGCGTGCCTCACGCTGGACGGCGAGCACCGGGGCGAGCGCGTCGAGCCGTGCGTTGAGGGCGGCGAGGTCGCCCACGGCGTTGGCGTCGCTCACCTGGGCGCGCACGGTCTTGATCGACTCCGCAGCCTCCTCCGGCGACAGCTTCGACCCGTTGACCCGCTGCTCGAGCAGCTGCACCTCGAAGGAGAGCGCCTCGTAGCGCTCGGTGAAGAAGTGCAGGGCCTCCTCGGGCGTCCCGGCGGGGTAGGACCCGACCGACCGCTCGCCGTCGACGGTCTTGACATAGACGGTGCCGTCGTCATCGACGCGACCCCATTCGCTGCTCGTCACTGCGTATCCCTCTTCGTTGTCCACGTGCGCCGCGCCCCACCTTAGTGCCAGGGCGGTCCCGGCCCGCCACGTCCTCGCCCGGCGTGGTCGCGACAGCCCGATACCGGGGCGACGCAGGTGGGTGCTGCTCGCTACCCTGACGCAGTGTTGATCGCTGGCTTCCCCGCAGGACCGTGGGGCACGAACTGCTACGTCGCTGCTACCGCGCCGGGGTCCGAGTGCGTCGTCATCGACCCCGGCAAGGACGCCGCACCCGGCGTCGCCGAGGTCGTGCGCGAGCACCGGCTCAAGCCGGTCGCCGTGCTCGTCACCCACGGTCACGTCGACCACATGTGGTGCGTGGCGCCCGTGGCCGGCACCTACGACGCGACCGCGTGGATCCACCCCGACGACCGGCACCTGCTCGCCGACCCGATGCAGGGCATGTCGCCCGAGACCACGTCCATGCTCCTGGGCGGGAAGTACGAGTTCGCCGAGCCGGACGACGTCCGCGAGCTGAGCGACGCCCAGAGCCTGGAGCTGGCGGGCCTCAGCTTCGTCGTCGACCACACCCCGGGGCACACCGCCGGATCGGTGACGTTCCGCGCACCGCGACCCGCCGAGGGGATCAGCGAGGTGATGTTCTCCGGCGACCTGCTGTTCTCCGGTTCCATCGGCCGCACCGACCTGCCCGGGGGAGACCACCCCACGATGCTGCGCAGCCTCGCGACCAAGGTGCTGCCGCTGGCCGACGACATCGTCGTGCTGCCGGGGCACGGCGAGCAGACGTCCATCGGTCGCGAGCGGATGGTCAACCCGTTCCTGCAGGACCTCGACGCGCCGCCCGCGCCCGTCACCCGGGGTCTGTGACGCGGGTGGCGACCAAGATCAGCCCGCTCAGCGGGTTTCCCGAGCTGCTGCCCGAGCAACGCGTCGTCGAGCGCGAGGTTGTCGCCTCGCTGGCCCACAGCTTCGAGCTGCACGGCTTCACCAACATCGAGACCCGGGCCGTGGAGCCCGTCGACGTGCTCCTCGGCAAGGGCGAGACGTCGAAGGAGGTCTACCTGCTCGAGCGGCTCCAGCGCGAGGTCGGCGAGACCGAGCACGGCGACCGGACGGCCACGGGGGGGCTCGGGCTCCACTTCGACCTCACCGTCCCCTTCGCTCGCTACGTCCTCGAGCACGCCGGTCACCTGCAGTTCCCGTTCCGTCGCTTCCAGATCCAGCCCGCCTGGCGCGGCGAGCGCCCGCAGGAGGGGCGCTACCGCCAGTTCACGCAGGCCGACGTCGACATCGTGGGGCGTGACGCGCTGCCGTTCCACCACGACGTCGAGGTGATGCGCGTGATGGTCGAGGCGCTCGACGCCCTGCCGCTGCCGCCGCTGAGCTTCCAGTTCAACAACCGCAAGCTCATCCAGGGGTTCTACGCCGGCCTCGGCGTGCCCGACATCGAGGCGGCGATCCGGGTCATCGACAAGCTCGACAAGCTGCCGGCCGAGAAGGTCGCCGAGCTCCTCGTGAGCGACGCCGGTGCCACGGCGGAGCAGGCCGAGCAGTGCCTGGCCCTGGCCACGATCCGCGTCGCCGACACGTCCTTCGTCGAGCGGGTCCGTGCCCTGGGCGTCACCGACGCGCTGCTGGACGAGGGGCTCGCCGAGCTGGCGGCGGTCGTCGAGGGCTGTTCGGCGGCCCTGCCGTCGGACATCACCATCGAGGCCAACCTCCGGATCGCGCGCGGGCTCGACTACTACACCGGCACCGTGGTCGAGATCTTCATGAGCGGCTACGAGCGGCTCAAGTCCGTCGGTGGAGGAGGGCGCTACGACGCTCTCGCCAGCGACGGCCGCACGACCTACCCCGGCGTGGGCGTCTCGTTCGGCGTCTCGCGCAGCCTCATCCCGCTCCTCGCCGACGGGGTCCTGGCCGGCAGTCGCCCGGTGCCGAGCGCGGTGCTGGTCGCCGTCAGCGACGAGGGGTCTCGCGCCGACAGCGAGGCGGTCGCGTCGTCCCTGCGCGCCCACGGCGTGCCGTGCGAGGTCGCTCCGACCGCTGCCAAGTTCGGCAAGCAGATCAAGACCGCCGAGCGTCGGGGCATCCCGTTCGTGTGGTTCGGCCCCGGCTCGACGGCCGATGCCACCCACCAGGTCAAGGACATCCGGTCGGGGGAGCAGGTCGATGCCGATCCGACGACCTGGACCCCGCCCCATGAGGACCTGCGACCGCGCGTCGTCAGCCCCACCAACAGCCCCGCCACCAGCAACACCGAGGAGACAACGAAGTGATCCGCACCCACGACGCCGGCGCCCTGCGCGCCGAGCACGTCGGCCAGACCGTCACCCTCGCCGGATGGGTGGCCAACCGTCGTGATCACGGGGGTGTGGCGTTCATCGACCTGCGCGAGGCCAGCGGCGTCGTCCAGGTGATCATCCGTGACGAGGACGTGGCCCACCAGCTGCGTGCCGAGTACTGCCTCAAGGTCACCGGTGAGGTGATCGCCCGCAAGGAGGGCAACGAGAACCCGCTGCTGGCCACGGGAGCGATCGAGGTCGTGGCCTCCGACGTCGAAGTGCTCAGTGCCGCCGCACCGCTGCCGTTCCCGATCAGCGACCACGTGGAGGTCGGTGAGGAGGCGCGCCTCAAGCACCGCTACCTCGACCTGCGCCGCAGCGCCCCCAACAGTGCGATCCGGTTGCGCAGCAAGGTCAACAAGGCCGCGCGCGACGTGCTCGACGCCCACGACTTCGTCGAGATCGAGACCCCCACGCTGACCCGCTCGACCCCCGAGGGTGCGCGCGACTTCCTGGTGCCGGCCCGGCTGCAGCCGGGCAGCTGGTACGCCCTGCCGCAGAGCCCGCAGCTGTTCAAGCAGCTGCTCATGGTCGCGGGCATGGAGCGCTACTTCCAGATCGCGCGCTGCTACCGCGACGAGGACTTCCGCGCCGACCGCCAGCCGGAGTTCACCCAGCTCGACATCGAGATGAGCTTCGTCGAGCAGGACGACGTGATCGCCCTGGCCGAGGAGATCCTCAGCGCCCTGTGGGCCCTCGTCGGTCACGAGGTCCCGGTGCCGTTGCCGCGGATGACCTACGCCGAGTCCATGCGCCGCTACGGCTCCGACAAGCCCGACCTGCGGATGGGCCAGGAGCTCGTCGAGTGCACCGACTACTTCAAGGACACCACGTTCCGCGTCTTCCAGGCCGACTACGTGGGTGCCGTGGTGATGCCCGGGGGAGCCGGCCAGCCGCGCAAGAAGCTCGACGCCTGGCAGGAGTGGGCCAAGCAGCGCGGTGCCAAGGGCCTGGCGTACGTCCTCGTGCAGGAGGACGGCGAGCTCGGCGGCCCGGTCGCCAAGAACCTCACCGACGACGAGCGAGCGGGTCTCGCCGCACACGTAGGCGCGGTCCCGGGCGACTGCATCTTCTTCGCCGCCGGTGCGGTCAAGCCCAGCCGGGCCCTGCTCGGTGCAGCCAGGCTGGAGATCGGCAGGCGCTGCGACCTCATCGACGAGGACGCCTGGAGCTTCCTGTGGGTGCTCGACGCCCCGCTGTTCGAGCCCGCCGGCGACGCGACCGCGGCCGGTGACGTCGCCGTCGGCGACGGCGCCTGGACCGCGGTCCACCACGCGTTCACCTCCCCGCAGGACCTGGACGGCTTCGACGCCGACCCCGGCAACGCCATCGCGTGGGCCTACGACATCGTGTGCAACGGCAACGAGATCGGCGGCGGCTCCATCCGAATCCACCGCGAGGACATCCAGAAGCGCGTCTTCTCGGTGATGGGGATCGGCGAGGAGGAGGCACAGGAGAAGTTCGGCTTCCTGCTCGACGCCTTCGCGTACGGCGCCCCGCCGCACGGTGGGATCGCCTTCGGGTGGGACCGGATCGTGGCTCTCCTGGCCGGGACCGACTCCATCCGCGACGTCATCGCGTTCCCCAAGTCCGGTGGCGGCTACGACCCGCTGACCGCTGCTCCGGCGCCGATCACGCCCGCGCAGCGCAAGGAGGCGGGCGTGGACGCCCCAGCGGCGAAGGATCTCCCGCCGGCGCCGTGATGTGGCGGAGGGTCCACGGGCGGTCGAAATCAGATCGTTACGGTTACGTACCCGCGCGTAGGGTCCGGTTCACATAGAGTCCCCCACGGCGCTCGGGAGAGTGCGTCGGGGGCAGCCATGCCCCTGGCCGAGCTGAACCGGTCCGTCCCCAGCGGGCCCACGAGGTGAGCATGTCGTCCGGACTGAGCGTGGATGCCGTGGACGGCCCCGGTGGCGAGGAGAAGCCCCCGGAGGATCCGGAGGCGCCTCAGCAGCTCGCCGGTCGGTCACCGACGCGAATCGCCCTGGGCCGGCTCGCCCGGGACAAGGTCGCGGTGGTCGGCACCGTCGTCCTGCTGATCCTCGTGGTCCTGGCCATCATGGCTCCGCTCATCTGCGACTGGTGGAACATCTACCCCGACCAGAAGGACCCGAACGCCCCGACCCCG
Organism: Pimelobacter sp.; assembly: GCA_002698575.1. Lineage (GTDB taxonomy): Bacteria > Actinomycetota > Actinomycetes > Propionibacteriales > Nocardioidaceae > Nocardioides. Next base: position 6,148 of record NZZG01000103.1, read on the forward strand.
AGCCAGATGCTCGACGGCAACCAGCTCCCGTCCTTCGGACCTCCTCAGTACCCGTTCACCTGGGACCACCCGTTGGGGATCGAGCCGCAGAGCGGCCGCGACAACCTGGCCCTGCTGCTCTACGGGCTGCGCACGTCACTGACCGTCGCCCTGCTGGCGACCGTATTCTCCACCGTCGTGGGGGTCACCCTCGGCCTGCTGGCGGGCTACGCCAAGGGCGCGGTCGACGCCGTGCTGTCCTTCGTCATCGACTTCTTCCTGTCGTTCCCGTTCATCCTCGGCGCGCTGGCGCTCGCCCCGATCATCACGAGCCGGTTCGGCGGCGACCAGGACACCCTGCGCCGCGCCGAGCTGCTGTCGCTGGTCGGCATCCTGGTGCTCTTCGGCTGGATGGGTCTCGCCCGCCTGATCCGGGGGCAGGTGCTCTCGCTGCGCGAGCGCGAGTTCGTCCAGGCCGCCCAGGTCATCGGCGTGCCGACCTGGCAGATCCTGTTCAAGGAGCTGCTGCCCAACCTGGTGGCCCCGATCGTGGTGGCCATCTCGCTCTCGATCCCGGCCTACGTCGCCGCCGAGGCGGGCCTGTCGTTCCTCGGCATCGGGCTCACCGAGAGCCCGTCGCTGGGCAAGACCGTCAACAGCGCGGTCAACTACTTCGAGCGGTATCCGCTCTACCTGTGGACCCCGGTGGTCACCATCATGATCATGGTGATCGCCCTCAATCTCGTGGGCGACTCGATCCGAGACGCCTTCGACCCCAAGACTCGCCGATGAGCCAACCCTGGACATCGGGAGACACACAAGATGGAAAGAAGGGTGGGCACACGATGCGGTTGAAGCAACCGATCATCGCGATCGCCGCCGTCAGCGCCTTCACGCTGGCTGCTTGCGGTGGAGATGAATCTGGATCCGGCACCGGATCCGGGAACGACGACCAGCCGGACACGTCGGAGGGCGGCAACACCGGCCAGACGCAGGACCCCGACCGTGAGGGTCCGGTCACCATCGACGGCGCCACCGAGGGCGGCACCGTCACGGTGATCTCGACCTCGGGCCTCAACACGATGGACCCGACCGAGGCGTACTACCAGAACACGACCTCGATCCTCACCGGTCTGGTGACGCGGGCGTGGACGCAGTACGCCTACGACGAGGAGAACAACACCATGGTGTTGGTCCCCGACCTCGCCACGGACCTGGGTCGCCCCAACGACGACTTCACCGAGTGGACCTTCACCCTGCGTGACGGCATCACCTACGAGGACGGCACGCCCGTCGAGCCCGAGGACTTCGTCTTCTCGGCCGCGCGCTCGTTCGACCGTGAGGCCTTCCCCGAGGGCCCGGCCTTCTCCAACGACTACTTCCTCGGTGGCGACACCTACAAGGGCCCCTACACCGGCAACGGTCTCAAGGGCTTCGAGGCCGTGACCGTCGACGGCATGGACGTGACCTACAAGATGGCCACGCCGTTCCCCGACATGCTCTACTGGGCCTCGTTCGCCGCGATGGGCCCGATCCAGGAAGGCGCGGCCTCCGACCCGGAGAAGTACCGCCTCAAGCCCCTGGCCACCGGCCCGTACAAGTTCGGCAAGTACGTCCCGGAGAAGTCGCTCGAGCTCGTCCGCAACCCCGAGTGGGACCCGGCCACCGACCCGGCTCGCACGGCGTACCCGGACAAGTACGAGTTCGACCTGCAGGTCGAGGAGGCCCAGCTCAACCAGATCCTTCTCGAGGACTCGGCTGAGGACCAGGCCACGCTGACCTACGACGACGTGCTCGCGGTCAACTTCGACCAGTTCAAGGCCGACGGCCGCGCCGCGGTCGGCAGCTTCCCGCTGACGTCCTTCTGGGCCCCGGACTACACGAAGATCACCGACATCAAGATCCGTCAGGCTCTTGCGTACGCCTACCCGTACGAGGACGCCGACCTCGCCGGTGGCTACATCGAGGGTGTCACGTCGCTCCCCGGTGCCCAGCTGCTGCCCCCGGGCACGGCCGGTCGCAAGGACTTCAACCCGCTGCCCGACCACGAGCCCGGTAGCACCGACACCGACGCCGCGATGGCGCTGCTCGAGGAGGCCGACGCCGTCGGTTACGAGGTCAAGTTCCTCTACACCAAGGACTCCGACTCCGGCGTCAAGGTGAAGGACGCGATCGTCGCCTCGCTGACCAAGGCCGGCTTCAGCCCGAAGCCCGTCCCGACCACGATCGCCGACTTCTCCACGCTGCGCGCCGACCCCGACACGGACATCAACGTCCGCAGCGGTGGCTGGATCGCTGACTGGCCGTCGGGTGGCTCCTGGTTCCCGCCGCTGCTCAAGAGCACCGACGTGGAGGCCGGCATCCTGGGCGCGAACTACTCGAAGTTCAACGAGCCCGACATGGACGCCGAGATGAAGCGCATCCAGACGCTGCCCGTCGACGAGCAGGCTGACGCCTGGGGCGAGCTCGACGACACCATCATGACCGACTACTTCCCGCTCTTCGTGACCCGCTACGGCGGCGTCGCGCAGGCCTACGGGTCGGCCATCGAGGGTCACTTCATCGACAACACGATCGGCATGCCGACGTGGAAGAACATCTGGGTCAACTCCTGACCCTTCGGTGAGGGTCATCGGCCCTCGCTGAGACACAGTGGTGGCGGGATCGGATCGCCGGTCCCGCCACCTCCTGTGATCACACCTGATCGACTTGTTGCGCCCGCTCGGTGCGCGACGACAGACTCGTCACGATCCAGGCCGGCTTCCCCGTCGGGGGCCGAAGCCCTGCTTTTCAGGAGGACCCCTTGTTCGGGTACGTCGTACGCCGACTGATGTCGTCGGTGCTGGTGATCCTGCTCGCCTCGTTCGCGGTCTTCGCGATCTTCTACCTCGGCCCTTCCAGCCCTGCGCAGCCCGTGTGTGAGGGATCGGGGCGTGCCTGCACCCCCGAGCGCCTGGCCAACATCGAGAAGTCGATGGGTCTCGACAAGCCCGTGCTCGAGGCCTACGGCACCTACATGAAGGGGGTGGCCGTCGGGCGCGAGGTCGTGATCGGGGCCGCCGAGTACGACTGCGGGGCGCCCTGCTTCGGTATCTCCTACGGCACCCGGGGCGAGGTGACCGACGAGCTGAAGGAGCGCATCGTCCCGACGATCCTGATCGCGGTGGGCGGGTCGCTGGTCTTCCTGACCGTCGGCGTCGGGATCGGCATCGCCGCGGCCGCCAGGCGCGGCACGATCGGGGACCGGGCGCTCGTCAGCGGAAGCCTGCTCGTCTCCTCGGTCCCGTACTACCTGCTGTGCCTGCTCGCCTGGCTCTACCTGACGTTGAAGACCGACATCTTCCCGACCACCGGCTACTTCCCGCTCTCCGACGGCGATCCGTTCAAGACCTTCACCGGCCTGCTGCTGCCGTGCCTGGTGCTCGGTGTCGCGAGCTCGCCGGTCTACGCCCGCTACAGTCGTGGCCAGATGGTCGACACGTTGGGCGACGACTTCATCCGCACGGCCAAGGCCAAGGGACTGGCCGGACGCACGGTGCTCCTCAAGCACGGCCTGCGTGCCGCGATCGTGCCCATCGTGACCATCTTCGGACTCGACTTCGGGACCCTGCTCGCCGGCACGATCTTCACCGAGAAGATCTTCGACGTCGACGGGATCGGTGTGTGGGGCCTCGACGCGATCTCACCGCCCCAGGACCTGCCGGTGCTGACGGTGACCGTGCTGATCGGGGCTGTCTTCATCGTCGTGTCCAACCTGATCGTCGACCTCGTCTATGGCGTGCTCGACCCGAGAGTGAGGCTGGGATGAGCGAGACCAACCCGCACCCCACCGAGGCCAAGCCCGGTCAGGTCGCCGCGGCGGCCAGCGCGGGCGAGCCCTACCTGGTGGTCGATGACCTGACCGTGAAGTTCCCCACGGCCGACGGTCTCGTCCACGCCGTGTCCAACCTGAGCTACAGCGTCGAGCTCGGCAAGACGCTCGGCATCGTGGGCGAGTCCGGCTCGGGCAAGTCCGTCTCCAGCATGGCGGTGCTCGGACTGCACGACGAGCGCTCGGCGCAGATCAGCGGCTCGATCCGCGTCGATGGCAAGGACGTCGTCGGACTGAGCGACGCCCAGATGCGCCGGATGCGTGGCAACACCGTCGCGATGATCTTCCAGGACGCGCTCGCCGCGCTGCACCCGTTCTACCGGGTCGGCGCCCAGCTCGCCGAGGCCTACCGGATCCACCACCCCTCGGCCTCGAGGAAGGAGGCGCGCAAGCGCGCCGTCGAGATGCTCGACCGTGTCGGGATCCCCGAGCCGCAGAGCCGCGTGGACGACTTCCCGCACCAGTTCTCCGGCGGCATGCGTCAGCGGGTGATGATCGCGATGGGGCTCATCAACGACCCGTCGCTGCTGATCGCCGACGAGCCGACCACGGCCCTCGACGTCACGGTGCAGGCCCAGATCCTGGACCTGCTCCAGGACCTGCAGCGCGAGTTCAACTCCGCGATCATCATGATCACCCACGACCTCGGCGTGATCGCGGAGATGGCCGACGACGTGCTCGTCATGTACTCCGGCCGCGCCGTGGAGTACGGCCCGTGCAAGGAGATCCTCACGCACCCCGAGATGCCCTACACCTGGGGCCTGCTCTCCAGCGTCCCGGACGTCAGCAGCGACCCGAACGCCCGGATGATCCCGATCCCCGGGACCCCGCCGAGCCTGCTGCACCCACCGAAGGGCTGTGCCTTCGAGGCCCGGTGCACGCACAGCGACAAGGTGGGTGGCGACCTCTGCGCGACGACGCTGCCGGACATGCGGGCGGGCGGTCGCGGCCAGACGCACCTCAAGCGCTGTCACCTGCCCGACCCCGACGCGATCTTCACGGCCGAGGTCCTGCCCCAGATCGCACCGGAGCTCGCCGCCAGCGAGAGCAACCAGAGCAGCGAGGAGAGCTGATGTCGGAGCACACGTCGTTCGAGGAGCAGGTCGCCCAGACCCACGCCGCGAACGTCCTGGACCCGGACGCACCGGCGGTGCTGACGGTCGACAACCTGCGGATGTACTTCCCGGTGAAGTCCGGCGGCGTGGTGCGTCGCCGGATCGGGGACGTCCAGGCGGTCGACGGCGTCTCCTTCGAGGTCCCCCGAGGGGGCTCCGTCGGGCTCGTGGGCGAGTCCGGGTGCGGCAAGTCGACGACCGGTCGCCTGATCACCCGCCTGTACAAGCCGACCGGCGGGTCGATGAAGTTCGGTGAGCACGACCAGGACCTGGCCACGATCTCCGACAAGGAGATGAAGCCGCTGCGCCGTGAGGTGCAGATGATCTTCCAGGACCCCTACTCGTCGCTCAACCCCCGTCACACCGTCGGCACGATCGTCGGCACGCCCCTGCGGGTGCACGACGTCGTACCGAAGAAGCAGACGCTCAGCCGCGTCCAGGAGCTGCTCGAGGTCGTCGGCCTCAACCCCGAGCACTACAACCGGTACCCCAACGAGTTCTCGGGGGGACAGCGCCAGCGCATCGGCATCGCCCGGGCGCTCGCCCTGCAGCCCAAGCTGATGGTCGCCGACGAGCCGGTCTCCGCCCTCGACGTCTCGATCCAGGCCCAGGTGATCAACCTGATGCAGGACCTGCAGCGCGAGTTCGACATCGCGTTCCTGTTCATCGCGCACGACCTGGCGATCGTGCGGCACTTCTGCCCCGAGGTCGCGGTCATGTACCTCGGCAAGATCGTCGAGATCGGGGACCGCGAGAGCATCTACTCCGGAGCCCACCACCCCTACACCCAGGCCCTGCTCTCGGCCGTGCCCGACATCAAGCAGGCGACCACGGGTGAGCGGCGCGAGCGGATCCGGCTGACCGGCGACGTCCCGAGCCCGATCAACCCGCCCTCGGGGTGCCGGTTCCGAACCCGGTGCCCGATCGCCCAGGAGATCTGCGCCAAGCACGAGCCCCCGCTGCTGCAGATCGGCAAGCGTCACAAGGTCGCCTGCCACTTCCCGGGACGGATCAACCAGCCGCCGTCCAGCCCGATCACCGCAGGGCTTCTGGGCGTCGACGCCCAGGGGAGCCCGGACCCCGGAGCCAGCCCGAGCAGCGACCTGACCGACCAGCCCGGCTACGCCGACACCTGGTTCGACCTGGACTCGAAGTCGTTTGGACGAGCCTGACGCCCTGTTCGACGACGACCTGCCGCCTCGCCCCACCCCGGGCGGCGGCGGGTCGCTGGGCTCGACCCCCGAGGCCAGTGCGCCACTGGCGGTCCGGATGCGACCGCGCACGCTCGACGAGCTGGCCGGACAGGGTCAGCTGCGCGCGGCGGGCTCGCCGCTGCGCCAGGTGATCGAGGGCGACCAGTCGCTGTCCCTGCTGCTCTGGGGCCCACCCGGCACCGGCAAGACGACGATCGCCTCCATCCTGAGCCGGCACACGGGTCGGCACTTCGTCGAGGTCTCGGCCGTCTCGGCCGGGGTCAAGGAGGTGCGCGCAGCCATCGAGACCGCGCGCAATCGGCTGGTCCGCACCGGCGCGGAGACGGTGCTCTTCGTGGACGAGGTGCACCGCTTCAGCAAGGCGCAGCAGGACGCGCTGCTGCCCGGCGTGGAGAACCGGTGGGTCACCCTCGTCGCGGCCACGACGGAGAACCCCTTCTTCAGCGTCATCTCACCGCTGCTGTCGCGCAGCCTGCTGCTGCGCCTGGAGTCCCTGACCGACGACGACGTGCGCGGCGTGATGCGATCGGCGCTCACCGACGAGCGGGGTCTCGACGGATCACTGCAGATCGACGAGGAGGCCCTGGACCACCTGGTGCGCCTGGCCGGGGGAGACGCGCGGCGGTCCCTCACCTACCTGGAGGCCGCCGCGGGCGCCGCCCGGACGCGCGGGGTCGATCGGATCGACGTGGAGGCGGCCGAGGCAGCCGTCGACACCGCCGCGGTGCGCTACGACCGGCAGGGCGACCAGCACTACGACGTCACCTCCGCCTTCATCAAATCGATCCGTGGCTCGGACGCCGACGCCGCCCTGCACTACCTGGCGCGGATGGTGGAGGCCGGCGAGGACCCCCGCTTCATCGCGCGACGACTGGTGATCCTGGCCAGCGAGGACATCGGCCTGGCGGACCCGACCGCCCTGACGACCGCGGTGGCCGCCGCGCAGGCCGTGCAGCTGATCGGGATGCCCGAGGCGGGGCTCAACCTGGCGCACGCGGTGATCGCGCTCGCCGTGGCACCCAAGTCCAACGCCGTCACGACGGCGATCGCGGCGGCCACGGCCGACGTGCGGGCCGGCAAGGTCGGACCGGTGCCTGCCCACCTGCGTGACGCGCACTACGCCGGCTCCCAGAAGCTCGGCCACGGCACGTCGTACACCTACAGCCACGACGCGCCGTACGGCATCGCCCAGCAGCAGTACGCCCCCGACGTGGTGGCGGACGCGGCGTACTACCGCCCGACCGAGATCGGCGCCGAGGGCGGCATCAAGGAGCGCTGGGAGCGGGTCCGTCGGCTGATCCGGGGACGGTAGGGTCTGACCCCATGACGACGCAGTGGAGCGTGCCCGCCTGGGCGCTGCTCGTGACCCTCGGGGTCGTGCTCGTCGTGGCCGCAGCCCTGGCCCTGGTGGCACGCCGTTCTGCTGCTCGCGCCGCTGCGCTGGCCGCATCGGCGCGCTCGGAGGCCGAGAGCCTGCGCGCCCAGGTCGAGGCGATCGAGCACCGTCTCGCCGTCACCGCTCGCAGCACTCGCGGCGCCGAGGAGGCGGAGTACGTCATCACCCGGCTCGGCGACGACCCCGACGGGCCGAGCGGTGAGGACGGCGCGGGGTCGCGCGAGCAG
>NZZG01000104.1 GCA_002698575.1 Pimelobacter sp.
AAGGACGGCCGCAGGCCGCCGCGAAGCGGGCGAGCGAAGCTCGATCCTTGACGGCGGGAGCAGGTCGGCTACGCGCGCGGCCCCACCACCGCAACCACTCGGACCAACCCGAAGGAGCAGCCGGGCTCATGGTGCGGCCCCACCCCCCCCGCAACCACCAGGACCACCCCCGAAGCACAGCTCGGCCACGCGCGGCCGCACCGCGGTGACCACAGACACCGGGCCCGGGACCAGGCGTGACTCCCTGCACGAGCTCAGCGGCCGTCGGTGCCGACTGGTAGACAACGGCCATGACCGAGTCGCGCGCACCTGCTCGCGCCGCCCAGGACCCGGGGGGCCAGCCCGAGCTGCTGCCCGGGATGGTCCGCTCGACGGTCAAGCAGTCGCAGGCCAAGGCCCGCGCGACCAAGGAGCGCAAGGCCGCCGAGGCCGCGATCACGGAGACCGACCCGGTCGCGCGGGTGCTGGTGGACGTCTCGCTGCCGCACCTGGACCGCACCTTCGACTACGCGGTCCCGGAGACGATGGCGGCCTCCGCCCGGCCGGGCGCGCGGGTCAAGGTGCGCTTCGCGGGCCACGACGTCGACGGCTACGTCGTGGCGCGGGTAGCGACCAGCGACCACCACGGTGCACTGGCGCCGCTGCGGCGCGTGGTCAGCCCCGAGTGCGTCCTGACACCGGAGATCGCCGCCTTGGCCGGCGACGTCGCCGAGAGGTACGCCGGAGTGCGCGCCGACGTGCTGCGGCTCGCCGTACCTCCGCGGCACGCGACCACGGAGAAGGAGACGTCGCCGGCGGAGCCCGCGCTGGCAGCCGCCCACAGCGCACCCGACGGCCCCGACGCCTGGAGCCGCTACCCGCACGCCGCGCCCTTCCTGCGTCACCTCGCGGAGGGTGGGGCGCCGCGCGCCGCCTGGGCCGCCGCACCCGGCGACGACTGGGCCGCGATGCTGGCCGAGGCGGCGGCGTCCACACTGCGCCACGGTCGGGGCTCCGTGCTGTGCGTGCCCGACGGCAAGGACGCGGCCCGGGTGGGCGAGGCGTTGACCTCACGCCTCGGCGAGGGCCACCACGTGGTGCTCACCGCCGAGTCGGGTCCTGCCCAGCGCTACCGCGACTTCCTCGCCGTGGCGCGAGGCACGCGGCGCATCGTGGTGGGCAGCCGCGCGGCTGCCTTCGCGCCCGTGCACGCCCTCGGCCTCGTGGCCATCTGGGACGACGGCGACGACCTGCACGCCGAGCCGCGCGCGCCCTACCCGCACACCCGCGAGGTGCTGCTGATGCGGGCGACGCGCGAGCGCGCCGCCGCGCTGGTCGGCGGCTTCTCGCGCAGTGTCGAGGCGGACTTCCTGGTCCGTACGGGCTGGGCGCGGGACCTGGCTCCTCCTCGTGAGGAGGTGCGCCGACGCGCGACGGTGCAGGTGAGTGGCGCTAGCGACGTCGCCCGCATGCGTGACCCCGGAGGTCAGGGTGCCCGGGTGCCGACCGAGGTGCACGCGTTGCTGCGCGGCGCCCTCGAGCAGGGCCCCGTGCTGGTGCAGACGCCGCGGGCGGGCTACGCACTGGCCCTGGCCTGCGAGCGCTGCCGCACGCCTGCCGCCTGCCGCACCTGCCAGGGCCCCCTGGCGCTGAGGTCCGCCGCGACCCCGCCGGCCTGCCGGTGGTGCGGGATCGACGCGCAGGGTTGGTCGTGCCCCGAGTGCGGGGCCGCCGGCCTGCGGGCGCCCGTGCTGGGGGAGGCCCGCACCGGTGAGGAGCTCGGCAGGTCGTTCCCGAGCTCCCGGGTGATCACCTCGGCCGGGGACCACGTCGTACGGCGGGTCGATGCCCGGCCCGGGATCGTGGTCGCGACGCCGGGCGCCGAGCCGATCGCCGAGGGCGGCTACTGCGCGGTCGTCCTGCTCGACACCTGGCTGCTCCTGGCCCGCGACGACTCCCGGGCCGACGAGGAGGCGCTGCGTCGCTGGAGCAACGCGGTGGGCCTGCTGCGACCCGGCGGGCAGGCGCTCGCGGTCGGTGACCCCGCCCATCCCGCGCTGCAGGCACTCGTGCGCTGGGACCAGCCCGGCTTCGCGCGTCGGCTCTCCGAGGAGCGCCAGGAGGCGCGGCTGCCGCCGTCGGTGCGGCTCGCCACGGTCACCGGTGAGCCGGGGGCGCTCGACGACGTCCTGACCCTGCTGGCCCCACCGGCCCACATCGAGGTCCTGGGTCCGGTGCCTGCGGGGGACGACGAGGAACGCCTGGTCCTGCGCACCCCGCGCTCGCACGGGCCCGGGCTCGCCCGAGCCCTGGGCGAGCTGCAGCGGGTGCGGGCGAGCCGCAAGCTGGATGCCGTTCGGGTGCAGGTCGACCCGGTCAGCCTCTGAGCGAGCCGGTCAGTGCGGAGACGGAACCGTTGTCGCAGCCGTATCGTCACACCACCATGAAGAACTACCTCGCGCTGCCCCTCTCCGCCCTGGCCCTCGTGCTGCTGGGTGGATGCGGCGGTGACTCCGGCGTCGACGTGGCGAGTGACCCCGCCGGCACTCCGTCCGCGGCGCCGTCGGCGAGTCCCACGGCGGCCGAGGACCCCGTCATGCTCACGCACCCGACCGGCGCCGACGACGTCGTGCTCTCGATCGAGACCGGTGGCGGGTTCGTGCCGGTGGAGTACGCGTTCACCAACCAGCCGACCGTGCTGCTGTCGGGCGACGGACGCCTGTTCCGACAGGGCGAGAGCCGCCAGCAGACGCGACTGATCCCGATGACGGTGACGACGCTGGACGAGGCCCAGGTGCAGGAGATCCTGCGACTTGCCGAGGACGCGGGACTGCTCGGCACCCCACCGGACTACACCGACACCAGCGGCCCGCAGATCTCCGATGCGCCGACCACCTCGGTCGTCCTGAGCGCCGGGGGCGAGACCTGGCGCCACGACGCCTACGACCTGGGCCAGGACGACGAGCAGGCGGCGCGCGCGGCGCTCGGGGACTTCATCGTGGCTGTGACCGCGCTCGCCGACGGTCTCGAGGCCGAGGACTTCGCACCGACCGAGCTCGCGGCGTACGTCATGCCGACCGGCCTGGACCGTGACGTCGAGCCGTGGCCCTCGGACGAGGTGTCGTTGGCCGACATCGACGGCTGTCAGGTGGTGCCGGCCCAGGGACTCCTCGACCCGCTCGGCGAGGCCTCGCTGACGACGATGTTCCGCCAAGACGGCGCTGTCTACTCGGTCTCGGCCGCCGCGGTCCTCCCCGGCGACCGGCCCTGCTCCTGAGCCCTTTAGTCGCCGACCGCCTCGACGCCGCGGACCACGATCAGCGGGTCGGGGGTGCCGACGACCTCGTGATCCTTGCCGTCGTACTCGAAGCCCGACAGGAAGTGCCGCATCGCGTTGATCCGGGCGCGCTTCTTGTCGTTCGACTTGATGGTGGTCCACGGTGCCCACTCGGTGTCGGTCCGGCGGAACATGGCTTCCTTGGCAGCGGTGTAGGCGTCCCACTTGTCCAGCGACTGCAGGTCCATCGGTGACAGCTTCCACTGCCGCACCGGGTCGACCTGCCGGATGATGAACCGGGTGCGCTGCTCGGACTGCGTCACCGAGAACCAGAACTTCGTGACCGAGATCCCACTGTCGACGAGCATCCGCTCGAAGAGGGGGGCCTGCCCCATGAACTGCTCGTACTGCTCGTGGTCGGCGAAGCCCATCACCCGCTCGACCCCGGCCCGGTTGTACCAGGAGCGGTCGAAGAGGACCATCTCGCCGGCCGTCGGGAGATGCTGGACGTAGCGCTGGAAGTACCACTCCGACTGCTCGCGGTCGCTCGGCTTGGTCAGCGCGACGGTCCGGGCGTAGCGGGGGTTGAGGTGCTCCATGAAGCGCTTGATCGTGCCTCCCTTCCCGGCCGCGTCGCGGCCCTCGAAGAGCAGGACGTGCTTGGTGCCGGTGCGGGCCGCCCAGCTCTGGAACTTCAGCAGCTCCACCTGGAGGAGGTACTTGGTCTCGTCGTAGACGGTGCGGTCCAGACGCTGCTCGTAGGGGTAGTTCTCCCGCCAGGTGTCGACGGCGCGGCCGGCCGGGTCGATCAGGACCGGGTCGTCGTCGTGGTCCTCGCCGATCCGGTGGCCCTCGATCTGCAGGCGGTCGATGTAGTGGCGTACGTCGTCAAGCACGCACCGCACGCTAGGGAGGACGGATGAACAGCAGGTGACTGCGCCGCGTGGCCTCGGGCTCCCGGGCCCAGGCTGCACCGCTGCGGAGGCGACCCCTAAACTCTGCACAGGCGCACTCCCGGGCAGACAGGGCGCCCGAACCCATCTTGCAAGGAGCTCCGTGGCCATCCAGCCGATCCGCCTCTTCGGGGACCCGGTGCTGCGCTCCAAGGCGCAGGAGGTCGTGGACTTCGACAAGGAGCTGCGCACCCTCGTCGCCGATCTCACCGACACGATGCTCGAGGCCCCGGGCGCGGGACTCGCGGCGCCCCAGATCGGGGTCGGGCTGCGCGTGTTCACCTGGAACGTCGACGGCGAGGTCGGTCACCTGGTCAACCCCGACCTCACCTTGTCCAGCGAGCTCCAGGACGGCCCGGAGGGGTGCCTGTCGCTCCCGGACCTGACCTTCGACTGCACCCGTGCGCTCTCGGTGGTCGCACGCGGATGGTCGATGTACGGCGAACCGGTCACCATCGAGGGCAGCGAGCTGCTGGCCCGGGCGATCCAGCACGAGACCGACCACCTGGACGGTGTGCTCTTCATCGACCGCCTCGACCCCGCCGCGCGCAAGCTGGCCATGCGCGAGATCCGTGAGTCGGAGTGGTTCGGGCTGGAGCTGCCCACCGTCAAGGTCAGCCCGCACCCGACGCGCGGTCTGGGGCTCTGAGCCGCACCGATGAGACTCGTCTTCGCCGGCACCCCCGAGGTGGCCGTGCCCGCCCTCGAGGCGATCCACGCCTCCGACCACGACCTGGTCGGCGTCGTCACCCGTCCCGACGCCCCGTCCGGTCGTGGCCGCAAGCTCGTTGCGAGCCCGGTCGCCCAGCGGGCCGAGGAGCTCGGCATCGAGGTGCTCAAGCCCGAGCACCCGCGCGACCCCGAGTTCCAGGCCGCGCTGCGCGCCCTCGAGCCGGACTGCTGTCCCGTGGTCGCCTACGGCGCCCTGCTTCCGCAGTCGGCACTCGACATCGTGCCGCTCGGCTGGGTGAACCTGCACTTCTCCTGCCTGCCGGCCTGGCGAGGCGCCGCGCCGGTCCAGCACGCCATCTGGGCCGGTGACGAGGTCACCGGAGCCACGACCTTCCGGATCGTGAAGGCGATGGACGCCGGGCCCACGTTCGGCGTGATGACCGAGCGGATCCGACCCACCGACACGGCAGGTGACCTGCTCACGCGTCTGGCCGAGGGGGGCGCCGGACTCCTGGTCGCCACGCTCGACGGCCTCGAGAAGGGTGAGATCGCGGCCCTCGACCAACCCACGGACGGCGTCAGCCTCGCGCCGAAGATCCTCGTCGAGGACGCCCACGTGGACTGGACCGAGCCGGCCGCCGCGGTGGACCGGCGGATCCGCGCCTGCACCCCGGCGCCGGGCGCCTGGTCGACGCACGAGGGCGAGCGCATCAAGATCGGTCCCGTCACGCTGACCGACCCCGCCGACGGGCTGCGACTTCCGCCCGGTGAGCTGGCGGTCGGCAAGAAGCAGGTGCTGATCGGCACCGGCTCGTACGCCGTGCGCCTCGGCGAGGTCAAGCCGTTCGGCAAGAAGCAGATGGACGCGGCCGACTGGGCGCGCGGAGCTCGGTTGGAGTCCGGACTCGTCCTGGGCGCCGATGGCTGACCAGCCGCGTCGTCGTGCCCGCGACGGGCGGGGTGGACAGGTCGGTCGCGGCCCGCGGCGGCCCGACGTCGACGTCGCACGCCTCGCAGCGCTCCAGGTCCTCAAGACGGTGCGGGTCGACGACGCCTACACCAACCTGGTCCTGCCCGCGGTCGTGAGCCACTTCGCGCTGGGCCCGCGCGACGCGGCCTTCGTCACCGAGCTCGCCTCGGGCTCCATCCGGTGGCGGGGCACCTACGACGCCGTCCTCGCGGCCTGCATCGATCGCTCGCTGTCCAAGGTGGAGGCGAAGGTGCTCGACGTGCTGCGGCTGGGGGCGCACCAGCTGCTCGCGATGCGCGTTCCGGACCATGCCGCGATCAGCACGTCGGTCGACCTGGTCCGCTCCACGGTCAGCGAGGGCGCGGCCGGCTTCACCAACGCGGTGCTGCGCAAGGTCGCCGCACAGGACCTGGAGGCCTGGATCGCCCAGGTCGCCCCCGCGCGCGAGCGCAACCCGCAGCGTCACGCCGAGGTCGCCTTCAGCCACCCGGCCTGGATCGTCGACGAGCTGCGCAAGACGGTCGGTGCCGCCGAGCTGGAGGCTCTGCTCGCGGCCGACAACGTCCCGCCCAAGGTCACCCTGGTCGCCCGTCCCGGGCGGTCCACACGCGAGGAGCTGCCGGGCACGCCCACCCCCTACTCGCCGTACGGCGTGACGCTGGAGGGCGGTGCCCCCGGTGAGGTCCCGGCGGTGGCCGAGGGGCGGGCCGGGGTCCAGGACGAGGGATCACAGCTGGTCGCCGAGGTCCTGGCCTCGGCGCAGCTGGAGGGTCGGGACCGCACCTGGGTGGACCTGTGCGCCGGGCCCGGCGGCAAGGCGGCACTCCTCGCGGCCCTTGCTGGGCAGCGCGGTGCCTCCCTGCTGGCGATCGAGGCGCAAGCCCATCGCGCCCGACTGGTCGCCAGAGCGTTGCGCGACTCGCCGGGCACGGTCGGCGTCGTCACGGCGGACGGACGCACGCCCCCGTTGGCCGCAGGTTCGGTCGACCGGGTGCTGGTCGACGCACCGTGCTCCGGGCTCGGAGCACTGCGGCGCCGGCCCGAGGCCCGGTGGCGGCGCAAGCCCAGCGACATGGTGCCGCTGGTGCTGCTGCAACGGACGCTGCTGGGTGCGGCCTTGGACCTGGTACGACCCGGGGGCGTGGTGCTCTACGCGACCTGCTCGCCGGTCATGTCCGAGACGACCGACCTGGTCAGCGCCGTGGTGGGCGCGCGCAGGGACGTCGTCCTCGAGGACGCCTCCGGCCTGCTGCCCGGCGTGCCCGACTGTGCCGGACGGCTGCCCGGGACCCTCCAGCTGTGGCCTCATCGGCACCACACCGACGCGATGTTCATGGCCCTGCTGCGCAAGCAGTAGCGCAGGTCGACCTCGACCCGGTCGCTGCGCCGACTACGGTGAGCGGGTGGCCACGAAGTCCCCGTCCGTCGAGATCGAGGTCGACGACCGCGTCGTGCGCATCAGCAACCCGGACCGGGTCTACTTCCCGGCGGTCGGTGGCGGCGGAGCCACCAAGCTCGACCTCGTCGAGTACTACCTGGCGGTCGGACCGGGCATCGTCAACGCCCTGCTCGAGCGACCCTGCATGCTGCACCGGTTCCCCAAGGGGCTCGAGGGTCCGAAGGTGCACCAGAAGCGGCTCCCCCAGGGGGCGCCCGGGTGGGTCGAGACCGTGCAGCTGCACTTCCCGCGCTGGAACCGGACCGCCGACGAGCTCTGCGTCACCGAGCTCGGCGCGGTCATCTGGGCGGTCCAGATGTCGACGGTCGAGTTCCACCCCTGGAACAGCCGTCGCGAGGACCCGGAGAGCCCCGACGAGTGGCGCATCGACCTCGATCCGGGGCCGATGTCCGACTACGCCCAGGTGCGACGGGTCGCGGCAGTCACCCGCGAGCTCCTCGACGAGCTCGGCGCGGTGGGCTTTCCCAAGACGAGCGGTGGCTCCGGGCTGCACGTCTACGTCCGGATCAGGCCCGACCACGGTCACCAGGCCGTACGGCGTGCCGCGCTCGCCTTCGCCCGCGAGGTCGAGCGGCGCGCACCCGACGACGTGACGACCACGTGGTGGCGCAAGGATCGCGACCCCCATCACCTGTTCGTGGACTACAACCAGAACGCCCGTGACCACACGATCGCGGCCGCCTACTCCGTGCGCGGCGTGCCGGAGGCGAGGGTCTCGGCCCCGGTGCGCTGGGACGAGATCGACGACGCCGAGCCGGGAGACTTCACGATCACCACGATGCCGGCGCGATTCGCGGAGGTAGGCGACCTGCACGAGGAGATCGACGCTCACGTCTTCGACCTGGCGCCGCTGCTGGAGTGGGCCGAGCGCGACGAGGGCAACGGCGCGGCCGTGCCCGACGTACCGCAGGACGAGGAGGGGGCGCAGGCATGAGGGGGGACTGGGACGACGTGAACCGCCGGCTGACGTCGGCGATCATCGCGTTGGACCTCGACGACTCGCTGATCGTCGGGGACAAGCAGCAGGTCGTGAAGAAGGGACTGTTCGGTGGCACGAGAGTGGCGCGCGGGCCGCGGCGCTTCGTGCAGGTGACGGCGGCGCGTGACTTCCTCATCGGCGAGGTCGTCGGCGCGAAGGCCTTCGGCGGGGACTGGGAGATGGCCCCGGAGACGATCGAGACCCTCATCGGTCGCGGGTGGGAGAAGCCGTGGTCCGAGGAGTTCCGGACCTTCTCCCGTCAGACCCCGTTGATCTCCGCCAACCGGTTGGCACTGCAGCTGGTGCGCGCCCTGCAGCTGCTGGGCTGCGAGGTCGCCGACCTCGACGTGGAGTTCGTCCGCGAGGAGCAGTGAGTCGGCGGGGGGCGCTCACCGAGGCTGGAGGCGGCGCACCTCTCGGGTCGCCCGCCCCTCGGCGTTCTCGATGAACACGATCTCTCCGAACTCCAGGTGCAACCAGTCCTCGTCGTTCTCGGTCAGGGCCTCGCTGGCGAAGATCGCCGAGGTGGCTTCGTCCTCGGGGCACGAGTCGACCTCGTAGGAACCCTCGTGGTGGTGGAAGTTCTGTCCCATCAGGAGGTACATGGGCTCCAGGAGCATGGACAGGGCGTGGTCGTCGGTGCCGGGGCCGGACTTCCGCAGCTCGCGCCAGTCACCCGTCACGTCGATCGTGCCGTCGTGGTCGGCGCCCCAGTTCACGCCGATGATGCGGTCCTGGGAGACGAGGGCGATCTTGAGCTTGGTCAGGGCCACCAGGTCGAGGTCCCGCATGGCCTCGACGACGACCAGCAGCAGGCGCTCGACGGCGCGCTGGACGTCCTCGTTGCTGTCGCCCTCCAGCAGGGACAGCAGCAGGACGTAGAGGAACTCGGTGTCGGTCGTGCCCCGCATCTGCTCCAGGTACTCGTCCCTGCAGTGCACCAGCAGCTCGCGCTGCAGGAGGGTCCAGCTCGGGAGCGAGCCGTTCTGGGCGAAGATCCAGCGCGTGCCCCGGTAGGAGAAGGGGTGGCAGTTCTCGTCGGCCAGGACCGCACCGGCGTCGTAGGAGGCGGCCCGCACGTGGGCGAGAAGGGTGCTCGCCTGCAGGCTGGGGATGATCCCCTCGGCGTTGTCGTCGTAGAAGGCCGGGACCGGACGGCGGTAGACGAACGGCTTCTCCGGCTTCAGCAGATGCTCGCTCCAGCCTCCGAAGCCCCACCCGGCGAGCTGGAGGAGGGGGTGCAGCTCGGGATCCAGGGTCTGGTTGATCAGGCTGTTGTCCGGGGTCAGCAGCAGGCTCTCGAGGGGCAGCTCCGGCCCGACGTACGCGAGGACGCGGCACATCCGGTCAGCGCCGCCGGGTGCCGCGAGCGTTGACGAAGAACATGCGGTAGCCGAGGTAGGCCAGCACGACGATGACGACCAGGCCGATGAGGAGCTTCATCCCCTGAGCATCCAGCCCCGACGTGGTGATCGGCCTCACCCACCGGGATGGCTCGGCACGGCCGGCGTCCTTCACCGCTGCGGTGCCTGCGGATCGGCGCCGATACGCTCCTCGCATGCCGTCGCACCACATCCAGGTCACGCCCAGCATCCTCAACGCCGACTTCGCCTCGCTGGGCGCCGAGGTCGCGCGGATTCCGAGCGCCGACTGGGTGCACGTCGACGTGATGGACAACCACTTCGTGCCCAACCTGACCTTCGGCCCGGCGATGGTCGAGGCGCTCGCTCGCAGCACGTCGATCCCGTTGGACGCGCACCTGATGATCGAGGACGCCGACGTCCACGCGCCGGCGTACGTCGAGGCGGGCTGCGGGTCGGTGACCTTCCACGTCGAGGCGACCAGGGCGCCGGTGCGGTTGGCGCGCGAGATCCGGGCGGCCGGGGCACGCGCGTCGATGGCCCTGAGGCCGGCGACGCCCATCGAGCCCTACGAGGCCCTGCTGCCCGAGCTCGACATGGTCCTGCTGATGACCGTCGAGCCCGGCTTCGGCGGTCAGAAGTTCCTCGACCTGTGCCTGCCCAAGATCCGCCGGGCCCGCGAGCTGATGGACAAGCACGGCGTCGAGACCTGGCTGCAGGTCGACGGCGGGATCTCGCTGGAGACCATCGAGCGCTGCGCCGAGGCCGGCGCCGACGTCTTCGTGGCGGGCAGTGCGGTCTACAGCGCCGACGACCCCGACACGATGGTCACCGCCCTGCGTGGCGCCGCGGAGGCGGTCCGGGAACAGCGGGCATGACGGCGTACTCGCGCGGCGCAGCGCTGTTCCGCGCAGCCACGGCCGGACTGGGCGCAGCCGAGCTGCTGCTGCCCGTGCCGTCCTGCCCCGGCTGGACGATCTCGGACGTGCTCACCCACGTGGCCGACAACCACGAGGCCGTGCTGGCCGCGCACGGCATCGTCTCCGACGACGCCGACCTCTTCGCGGTCTACGAGGAGCACCTGACCAGGCAACCCCGCGCGCTCCTGGAGGCGCTCGAGCTGACCCTGCACGCCTGGGACATCGCTCGCGCCCGGGGGATGTCGGCCGAGCTCGACGACGTCACCCTCGACTTCCTGCTGGCCTTCGCCGTCGACGCGGGTGAGCAGCTCTACGCCGACGGCGCCTTCGAGATGATGCTGGTCTCCACCGACGTCGGGCGCGAGGCCAGCGTGCTGGCCCTGTACGGGCGGGACGCCCGCACGGCAGAGCGGTAGCCGCTCGAAGGTGCCGTGGTCAGACGGCTCCGCCGGTGTTCTGGCCGCCGTCCATGTTGCCGGCGCGGGTGAGGTCGATCGGGTTCTTCTCCCCGACGAACTTCTTCTGCACCCAGGTCGCGATGCCGGTGAGGATGAGGTTGACGATGATGTACAGCAGCGCCACCACGGCCACGACCTGGAGCTGGTTGCCGTACTCGATGTAGACCAGGCGGGAGACGGTGGACAGGCCGATGGCTGCGATGGCGTAGCCGAGGCTGGTGTCCTTGAGAGCCACGACGCACTGGCTGATGATCGAGGGCAACATGATCTTCACCGCCTGGGGCAGCAGGACGATCGTCATGACCTGCGACTTGCGCAGGCCCAGCGCGTAGGCCGCCTCGGCCTGGCCCGACGGCACGGCGTTGATGCCGGCGCGGAACACCTCGGCGAGCACCGACCCGTTGTAGAGCGTCAGGGCGGCCACCACGCTCCAGTAGGCACCGCGGTCGCCGTTGGTGACGCCGCCGAACTGGTAGAAGATGAAGACCATCAGCAGCAGCACCGGCACGGCTCGGAAGAACTCGACCACGAGCCAGCAGGGCCAGCGCACCCAGGCGTGGTCGGACAGCTTGCCCACCCCGAACACGAGGCCGAACACGACGGCCAGGATGATCGCGCTGAACGCCATCTTGAGGGTGTTGAGCAACCCGTCGACGAGGATGACCTCGATGATGCTGGGCGTGAGCACCGGCTCCCACAGGTCGTAGGCGAACTGTCCGGTCTCCTGGAGCCGCCAGGCGATGAACGCCACGACGAGCAGCAGGCCGGCGTAGGCGACCACGGAGTAGACCCGGTGCCGGGCGACCGTCTTGGGTCCAGGGGCGTCGAAGAGTACCGAGGTGGCCATCAGACGATCCTCCAGCGGCGTTCGAGCCGGTAGGCGACAAAGGAGAGCACCTCGACGAGGACGACGAAGATCAGGGCGAAGGCGAGGAAGATCTCGGTGCGCGCGCTGGCGAAGTCGTTGGTGAGCCCGCGCATGCGCGCGAACGCCTCGAAGACCCCGAGGGCCCCGCACACGGTGGTGTTCTTCAACAGGGCGATCTGCACGCTGGCCAGCGGGGGCAGGGCGTGGCGCATGGCCTGCGGCATGATCACCTGGCTCATCACGCCGCCGAAGGGCAGTCCGATCGCACGAGCGGCCTCGGCCTGCCCGAGCGGCACGGCGTTGATGCCCGAGCGCAGCGCCTCGCAGACGAAAGAGCTGGTGTAGACGACGAGCCCCACGGCGCAGGCGGCGTAGAGGTTGTTGAGTCGGATGTCGGCGACGCGGATGTCGACGAAGCTGAACGTGAGGCCGATCTTCGGACCGGCGAAGCGGAAGAAGATGATGACGATGAGCAGTGGCGTGTTGCGGATGAGCGTCACGTAGACGGCCGCTGCCTTGCGCAGCACCGCCACCGGGCCGACCCTGGCCGCTGCCAGGAGTGCGCCGAAGATCAGGGAGAGGACCCCGGCGACCACGAAGAGGCTCAGGGTGTAGATGAACGCCAGGGCGATGTCGCCGGCGTTGTCGAGCACGACGTTCATGGAGGGGTCCTTCAGAGGTTGTGTGCCGGGGTGACACCTCACGAGGTGTCACCCCGGCCTCGTTGTTCAACCGGTCAGCTCGACCGGATCGGTGCGTCAGGCAGCCGGGCACTCGTCGAGCGCCGGGGGCTCCGGCGTCTCGACGTCGTCGCCACCGAGCGTGGCCTCGAACGCCTCGGCCCACGAGCCGTCCTCGTAGGCCTCGGTGAGGACGCCGTTGATCCACTCGCACATCTCCGGGTAGTCCTGGCTGTAGCCGACGCCGATGCGCTCCTCGGAGAACTCCGGACCCACGACCTTGAGCTCGCCCTCGTTCTGGGCGGCGAGGCCGAGCAGGATCGAGCCGTCGGTGGTCATCGCCTCGACGGTGCCGTTGAGCACGTCCTCGGCGCACTGCGAGTAGGTGTCGGCAGGAGCGCCGATGGCCCCGGCGTCCTCGGCGTTCTGCAGCGACGTCGAGCCGCTCACCGAGCACACGGTCTCGCCGACCAGGTCGTCGATCGACTCGACGTCGCTGTCCGCGGCGACGAGGATCTGCTGGCCGGTGATGAAGTAGGGCCCGGTCTGGCCGACCACCTTGCGGCGGTCCTCGGTGATCGAGTACGACGCCAGCACCAGGTCGACGCGGCCGGCCTCGAGGTAGGGCTCGCGGTTGTCGGAGATCGTCTCCTCGTAGGTGACCGCGCTCGTGTCGGACGGGTCGATGCCGAGGTCGGCGACCAGGAGCTTGGCGATCTCCACGTCGAAGCCGGTCGGGATGTCGTCGGTGGCGCTCTTGAAGCCGAGCCCGGGCTGGTCGTACTTGACACCGATGGTGATCGATCCGGCCTCGGCCAGCTCGGCCATCCGGGAGCCCTCCTCGAACTTGCCGTCCTCGACCTCCTCGGCCTGGACGTCGACGCCCTCGCCCTCGCTGCCGGCGTCACCGCAGGCGGCGAGCGTGCCGGAGAGGGCGGTCAGCAGGACGGTCGCAGCGGCGGCCCTGAGTTTCATCGTGCGCATTGCTGTCTCCTCTTACTTGGGGGTGGAACTCCGAGTGGTCGTCCGGTCAGTGCTTCAGGATCTTGCCGAGGAAGTCCTTGGCCCGCTCGCTCTGCGGGTTGGTGAAGAACTCCTCGGGGGTGTTCTCCTCCACCACGGCGCCGTCGGCCATGAAGAGCACCCGGTCGGCCGCCGTACGGGCGAAGCCCATCTCGTGGGTCACCACGACCATGGTCATGCCCTGCTCGGCGAGGTCGACCATGACGTCGAGGACCTCCTTGATCATCTCCGGGTCCAGGGCCGAGGTCGGCTCGTCGAAGAGCATCACCTTGGGCTCCATCGCCAGCGCCCGCGCGATGGCGACGCGCTGCTGCTGGCCACCCGAGAGCTGGGCGGGGTACTTATCGGCCTGGTGGCCGATGCCGACCCGGTCGAGCAGCTCGGCGGCCTTGGCCTCCGCGGTCGCCTTGGCGACCTTGCGCACCTTGATCGGTCCGAGCGTCACGTTCTCGCGGATCGTCTTGTGGGCGAAGAGGTTGAAGGACTGGAAGACCATGCCGACCTCGGCGCGCAGGTTGGCCAGTTCCTTGCCCTCCTGGGGGAGCGGCTTGCCGTCGAGGGTGATCGTGCCCCGGTCGATCGTCTCGAGCCGGTTGATGGCGCGGCACAGCGTCGACTTGCCGGAGCCCGAGGGTCCGATCACGACCACGACCTCGCCGCGGTTGACCGTGAGGTTGATGTCCTGCAGGACGTGCAGGTCTCCGAACCACTTGTTGACGCCGTCGAGCACGACGAGCGGCTCGCCGCGACCGGCGCTGATCTCCTCCTGGGGAGCCGTGCTCACGGACCCACCACCGGACGGGACGCGCGCACCAGGGCTCGCGAGGGGGCACGGTCACGAAGCGGTCCAGTGCTGCTCATCCGTCGAACCTAGCCGCGCAATGTCCTCGAGTGCCAACACCTACCGGAGGAGATCGATGCATCGCGACCAAACCGTGACCTGGCTCCAGGCCTCGCGACCGGTGAACCTCTGGGCCGCCGGACGGCGTGCGACCCGGTCACGTCCCCGTGCTGTGGACGCGCCGGACCTCCCGGGGTGTCCGTGACGCGGACCACACGCGCACGGCCCGCGACGTGTGGCAGTCTTGTCCCCAGACGAGCAATCAAGCTCGCGTGCTCTGGGGTCGGTGCAATTCCGAGCCGGCGGTGAAAGTCCGCGACCCGATCGAAGCCATCGATCGGTTGACCAGGTGGGATTCCTGGACCGACGGTCAAAGTCCGGATGGGAAGCGCACGCAGGTGGATCGTCGACCGACCTCGGCCAGGTCTCTGGCCGGCCAGCACGGGTCGTCGATGACCGTCGTCCCCGGAGTCCGTGAGCACACCGGACCGGAGACGACGTACGACGATGCAGCACCACGACCGCGCAGCAGCCGAGGAGAGCGCCATGCGGCGCGCCCTGGTGCTCGCTGCGACGCCGGGCGTGCCGATGGTGGCCGACACGCGTCGTGTCGGCTGCGTGCTGCTGGCCCCCGACGGAGGCGTGGTCGCCGAGGGCCACCACCGGGGGCCCGGCACCCCGCACGCCGAGGCCGCTGCGCTCGACGTCGCCGGTGAGCGGGCCCGTGGCACCACCGCCGTCGTGACCCTCGAGCCGTGCCACCACACCGGCCGCACCGGGCCGTGCACCGAGGCGTTGATCGCCGCCGGCGTGAGCCGGGTCGTGTACGCCGAGTCCGATGCCAACCCCGTCGCTGCGGGCGGCCGTGCGCGGCTCGAGGCCGCGGGCATCGACGTCGACGCGGGACTGCTGGCCGACGAGGCGGCGGCCCTGGCCGACGTCTACCGCCTGGCGGCGCGCGAGCAACGCCCGTTCGTCACCTGGAAGTTCGCCACGACCCTCGACGGCCGCAGCGCGGCCGCTGACGGCACCTCGCGCTGGGTGTCCGGGCGGGCCGCCCGTCTCGACACCCACCGCCTGCGGGCCCGGTGCGACACGATGCTGGTCGGCACCAACACCGTTGCCGTGGACGACCCGCAGCTGACCGTCCGCGACGCCGAGGACCGACCGCTGGCGACCCAGCCGCTGCGCGCCGTGATGGGGGAGCGGGACCTGTCGTCCGACAGGCGGATCTTCGATGCCTCGCTTGCCGGTGGCGCGCCGAGCGTGCACCTGCGTACCCGCGACCCCGCGGCCGCGCTGGCCGAGCTCTTCGCGCTCGACCGCCAGCACGTCTTCCTCGAGGGTGGCCCCACGCTCGCCGCGGCGTTCCTCACCGCCGGCCTGGTCGACGAGATCGTGGTCTACGTCGCGCCGTTCCTGCTCGGTGCCGGACGCAGCGCGGTCGCCGACCTCGGAATCACCACGATCGCGGACGCGTTCCGTCCGGTGGTCACCGACGTCACCGTCCTGCCCGGGCTCGACGGCGAGGAGCCCGACGTGCGTCTCGTCCTGACCCCACCTTCCACTCACGAGGAGAGCTGATGTTCACCGGAATCGTCGAGGAGCTCGGCACCGTCGAGTCGATCGAGGACCAGGGAGATGCGATCCGCCTGACGGTGCGCGCCGGGCTGGTCCTGACCGACGCCGGGCTGGGCGACTCGATCGCCGTCAACGGCTGCTGCCTCACCGTGGTCTCCCACGACGGGGAGCTCTGGACCGCCGACGTCATGCAGGAGACGCTCGACAAGACGAGCCTGCTCGGTGTGCAGCCCGGCGACCGGGTCAACCTCGAGCGCGCCGTCACCGCGGAGAAGCGTCTCGGCGGCCACATCGTCCAGGGCCACGTCGACGGCGTCGGGCACGTCGTACGACGCCAGCCCAGCGAGCACTGGGAGGTCGTCGAGATCTCGCTGCCCGCGGGGCTGGGGCGCTACCTGGTCGACAAGGGGTCGATCACCGTCGACGGCGTGAGTCTCACAGTCGTCGAGGTGGGGGAGAGCAGCTTCTCGATCAGCCTGATCCCCGAGACGCTCGCCCGCACCACCCTCGGCCACCGGGCGCCCGGCGACCGGGTCAACCTCGAGGTCGACATCCTCGCCAAGCACGTCGAGAAGCTGCTGGCGGCCCGGCTGGGCACGCTCGGTGATCGCGTCGACAACGCACCGTCTGCAGGAGCAGCACCCCACGAAGGAGAAGCATCATGACCGAGACCCTCGGACAGCCTCAGCACGGCGGGATCCGTCTGGATCCCGTCGAGCGCGCGATCGCCGACATCGCGGCCGGCAAGGCCGTTGTCGTCGTCGACGACGAGGGACGCGAGAACGAGGGCGACATCATCTTCGCGGCGAGCAAGGCGACGCCGGAGCTGATGGCGTTCACGATCCGGCACTCCAGTGGCGTGATCTGCGTACCGATGCCGGCACGGATGCTGGACCGGCTCGAGATCCCCCTGATGACCCCGCACAACAAGGACAAGCTCCGCACCGCCTACACGATCTCGGTCGATGCTCGTGACGGGGTCTCGACCGGCATCTCGGCCGCCGACCGGGCGCACACGGCCCGGGTCCTGGCGGACTCCGCCACCGAGCCCTGGGAGCTGACGCGTCCCGGTCACGTCTTCCCGCTGCGCTACCGCGAGGGTGGCGTGCTGGTGCGGCGCGGGCACACCGAGGCCGCCGTCGACCTCGCGCGGCTGGCCGGGCTGACCCCGGCCGGTGTGCTGGTCGAGGTGGTCAACGACGACGGCACCATGAAGCGGGCCCCCGAGCTGCGCGCCTTCGCCGACGAGCACGGGCTCGCGATGATCTCGATCGAGGACCTCGTGCGCTACCGGCGCCGCAACGAGAACCTCGTCGAGCGCGTCGCGGAGACCCGTCTGCCCACGCGCCACGGCGACTTCACCGCGTACGGGTACCGGATCACGACGGATGGGTCCGAGCACATCGCCCTGGTCTACGGCGACGTCTCCTCCCGTGGCGTCGACGACCCGGTGCTGACGCGGGTGCACTCCGAGTGCCTGACGGGCGATGTCTTCGGCAGCAGCCGTTGCGACTGCGGGCCGCAGCTGGACGAGGCCCTGGAGCGGATCGTGGCCGAGGGCAGCGGTGTCGTGGTCTACCTGCGCGGCCACGAGGGCCGGGGGATCGGCCTGGTCGCCAAACTGCAGGCCTACCAGCTGCAGGACGGTGGCCGCGACACCGTCGACGCCAACCTCGACCTCGGGCTGCCGGCCGACGCCCGCCACTACGGCACCGCGACGCAGGTGCTCAAGGACCTCAAGGTGGAGAGCGTGCGGCTGCTGACGAACAACCCCGACAAGGTCTCCAACCTCGAGGAGTACGGCGTGCCGGTCGTCGAGCGGGTGCCGCTGACGCCCCATCCCAACGACCACAACCTGGCCTACCTGCTGACCAAGCGGGACCGGATGGGTCACCAGCTGCCGGGGCTCCAGTCGCACCAGCACGACGCCGTCGAGAGGGGAGCCCAGCCATGAGCGGGCACGGAGCTCCCCCGAGTGCACCGGTCGACTGCAGCGACCTGCGCGTCGCGGTCGTCGCCGCCTCGTGGCACACCGTCGTCATGAACGGCCTGCTGGCCGGCGCGGAGCGTGCGCTGACGGCGTACTCCGTCTCCTCGCCCGAGATCGTGCGCGTGCCCGGCACGTTCGAGCTGCCCGTGGTCTGCGACGCGCTGGCGGCTGCCGGGTACGACGCCGTGGTCGCGCTCGGCGTCGTGATCCGCGGCGGGACCCCGCACTTCGACTACGTCTGCACCGCCGCGACCGACGGTCTGGGGCGCGTGGCCCTGGACCACCGGGTGGCCGTCGGCTTCGGCGTGCTCACCTGCGACACCGACGAGCAGGCCCTGGATCGCGCGGGTCTGGACGGGTCCAGCGAGGACAAGGGCTACGAGGCGACGGCGGCAGCCCTCGAGACCGCTCGGCTCCTCGGCCGGATCGCAGCCGGCTAGCAGGCGCACCTCAGCGGCGTCGTTTGGTCCCACACGACACGTTTTCCGGTGCGGATCATGTCGTTGGGGACCAAACGGCGCACTCCGCGGAGCCTCAGATGCGCTCCAGCACCGTTCCGGTCGCCATCGCGCCGCCGGCGCACATGGAGATCAGGGCGCTGGCCTGGTCGCGGCGCTCGAGCTCGTGCAGGGCGGTGGTGATCAGGCGGGTGCCGGTCGAGCCGACGGGGTGGCCGATCGCGATCGCCCCGCCGTTGACGTTCACCTTGTCCATCGGGACCTGGTGCTGGCCGGCCCAGGACAGCACGACCGCGGCGAAGGCCTCGTT
Source organism: Pimelobacter sp. (assembly GCA_002698575.1). Lineage (GTDB taxonomy): Bacteria > Actinomycetota > Actinomycetes > Propionibacteriales > Nocardioidaceae > Nocardioides. The sequence goes on from NZZG01000104.1 coordinate 18,780, forward strand.
GACCTCGAAGAGGTCGAAGTCCGAGATCGAGCGTCCGGTGCGGTCGAGGATCCGCTGCGTGGCCTGGATCGGTCCGTCGAGGTGGTAGTAGGGGTCGGAGCCGACCAGGCAGTGGTTGACGATCCGCGCCCGCGGGGTCAGTCCCAGTGCCCGGGCCTTGTCCTCGTCCATGATCAGGACCGCGGACGCTCCGTCGGAGATCTGCGACGAGGTGCCTGCGGTGTGCATCCCGTCGGGCAGCACCGAGCGCAGCCCGGCCAGGCCCTCGAGCGTGGTCTCGCGCAGACCCTGGTCGGTGTCGACGAGCCGGGACTCGCCGGTCGCCTTCCCCTCGGTGTCCAGCACGGGTGCGTCGACCGCGACGATCTCGCGCTTGAAGCGTCCCTCGTCGACGGCGACCCGAGCCTTCTGCTGCGAGGCGAGCCCGAAGGCGTCGAGGTCGGCCCGGGTGATGCCGCGGTTGGCGGCGATCCGATCGGCTGCCTCGAACTGGTTGGGCATGTCGATCGTCCAGTCGTCGGGCCGCGGGTCGCCGAGCCCGGCAGGCACGTTGCCGCCCAGTGGGATCCGGGACATCGACTCGATGCCGCACGCGATGCCCACGTCGATCGTGCCGGCGGCGATCATGTCGTGGACCAGGTGGGCCGACTGCTGGCCGGAGCCGCACTGCGCGTCGACGACCGTGGCGCCGGTGTGCTGGGGAAGCCCGGCGTGCAGCCAGGCGCGTCGGACCATGCCGTTGGACTGCTCGCCGGCCTGGGTGACGCAGCCGCCTACGACCTGCTCGACGAGCTCGGGGTCGATCCCGGCACGCTCGATCACCTCGCGCTGGGCGAGGCCCAGGAGCACGGCGGGGTGCAGGCCGGCCAGCCAGCCATTGCGCTTGCCGAGGGGAGTGCGGACCGCATCGATGATCACAGGAGTTCCCATGCAGCCAAAGTAGAACGTGTTCTCGTTTTCGACAAGACCCGCGGCCCCTGTCCGGAGGCCTGTGAGCGAGGTCTCAGAAAGCTGAACGAAAGGCTTTCGTGTCGTACCGAAAGTATGTAATCTCCCACTAGAACGTGTTGCAGAAAGTCACGCACGTCCCAGTCCTGTACGAGAAGCACCAGAGGGAGATCACCAGTGACCGCAGACCTGCTGCCGGCCGGATTCGACTTCGTCCTCCCGGACGTCAACCACGCACGGATCCCGCACGCGGAGTTCAAGACCCTGCGTGAGAACTCCCCGGTGCACTGGGTGGAGCAGGCCGAGGGCGAACGGGCGGGATTCGCCGAGGAGTCCGGCACCGGTTACTGGGCCATCACCAAGCATGCCGACGTCCTCGCGGTCTCCAAGGACTCCAAGAACTTCGGCACCCACGAGAACGGGGCGATCATCCGCTTCGGCGAGGGCATGGAGCGCGAGCAGGTCGAGCTGCAGCGCGTGATGATCATCAACCAGGACCCGCCGGAGCACACGGCGATGCGTCAGATCGTCAGCCGCGGCTTCACGCCGCGCTCGATCAACGCCCTCGACGAGATCATGACCCAGCGGGCGCGTCAGATCGTGGGCGACGCCGTGGCGAAGGGCACCGGCAACTTCGTGGAGCAGGTCGCCGCGGAGCTGCCGCTTCAGGCCATTGCCGAGCTGCTCGGCGTACCGCAGGAGGACCGCTTCAAGCTCTTCGAGTGGTCCAACCAGATGCTCGCCTCCGACGACCCGGACGTCGGTGGCGACCCCGCGGTCGCCTCGGCGGAGATCCTGGGCTACGCCATGGGGATGGCGGCCGAGCGCAAGGCGACGCCGCTCGACGACATCGTGACCAAGCTCGTCAACGCCGGCGAGAGCGGACGGGGACTGACCGACGACGAGTTCGGCTTCTTCGTGATCATCCTCGCCGTCGCGGGCAACGAGACCACCCGCAACGCGATCACCCACGGGATGAACGCCTTCCTCGACCACCCCGACCAGTGGGAGCTGTGGAAGAAGGAGCGCCCGGCCACCATGGTCGACGAGGTCGTGCGCTACGCCACGCCGGTGATCTCCTTCCAGCGGACCGCCCACCACGACGTCGAGGTCGGGGGGCAGCTCGTGAAGAAGGGCCAGCGGGTCGGGCTTTTCTACTCCAGCGCCAACTTCGACGAGGACGTCTTCGTCGATCCCTTCACCTTCGACATCACCCGCGAGGTCAACCCGCACGTCGGCTTCGGCGGCAACGGCGCGCACTACTGCCTGGGTGCCAACCTGGCTCGCCAGGAGATCCGCCAGATGTTCGATGCGCTGGCCGACCTCGCCCCCGACATCACCAAGCTGGCCGAGCCGAGCCGACTGCGCCACAGCTGGATCAACGGCATCAAGGACCTGCAGGTGTCCTACGGCGGCTGAGCCGAGCCTGCTTCACCGGTTCTCCGCGGGCGCCCTCCCCGGTGCTCGATCGCCGAGGGCGCCGATCCACGCCGTCGGTCGGTGAGCCGGGCGGTCTCAACCGGGGGCCGAGGTCCGGTCCTCCACGAAGGCCCTCAGCTGTTCGACGCCCTGGTCGAGGGCCTCGCGCAAGTTGTCGAGAGCCCTCGCCTGGGGGAGCCTGCCGCGACGCGCCTCCTCCTCGAGCTCGCCGCACCACGCGGCCACCTCGACCAGACCGAGGTTGGCCGCACTCCCGCGCAGCCCGTGGGCCTGCTGCTCGACACCGGCAGGGGACCCCTGCTCGAGGCTGCGGGCCAGGGCGGCGACGGCGTCGGTGGCCGAGGCCTCGAACCTCTCCACCATGCGAGCCACGAGCACCAGGTCGATGCCCTCGTCGTCGACGAGCTCCGCCAGACGGCTGCGGGTGGTCGCGGGGGCGGGCGCTGGGCTGTGCCCTGCAGGTGCGGAGGAGAGCCGGGCGACCGACGGAGCCGCCGAGGCGTCCACGGGCACCCACCGGTCCAGCATCTCGGTGAGCAGGCGGACGTCGACCGGCTTCGACATGAAGTCGTCCATGCCGGCGTCCAGGCACCTCTCCCGCTCCTCCACGCCGGCGGCCGCGGTCATCGCGATGATCGGGGTCCGGGTGTCGCCGCGCTGGATCGCCCGGACGGCCCGGGTGGCGTCGAAGCCGTCCATCACCGGCATCTGGCAGTCCATCAGGATGATGACGAACGCGCCGGGGTCGTCGGCCACGGCCGCTACACCGGCGGCGCCGTTGTCGGCCAGCTGGACGGTGAAGCCGAGCCGTCTCAGGACGCCGTCGGCGACGAGCTGGTTGATGGCGTTGTCCTCGACCACCAGCACGAGGCCGCGATCCACGGGCTGCGACGGGGTGTGCGCGGCGCCGTCGGGCACCTCGCTGGTCCCCTCCCCGTGTCCGCCCAGGCTGGCGAGGGTGTCGAGCAACCGGGAGGGCAGGACCGGCTTGGCCAGGTAGCCGTCGATGCCGGCATCGGCGAGCCACGAGTCCGTCGGCTCCGTCGAGGACGACAGCAGGACCAGACGGGTGCCGCTGTGCCTAGACTCGGCCCGCACGATGCGGGCGAGCTGTTCGCCGTCGGCTCCCGGCATCATGTAGTCGAGCAGGACGATCTCGTACGGCGACCCCATCCGCGCCGCGGCATCCAGCTCGACGAGGGCCTCGTAGGCCGAGGCGACCGCGGCCACCTCGACCGCCCACCCCGAGAGCTGCTCGGTGAGGATGAAGCGGTTCGTCGCGTTGTCGTCGACGACGAGCACCCGGAGACCGGCGACGGCGTTCTCCCGCAGGGCGTCGCGTCGGGAGTGGTGCTCGCCCAGCGCAGCGGCGAAGGTGGCGGTGAACCAGAAGGTGCTGCCGAGCTCGACCGCGCTCTGCACGCCGATCTCGCCGCCCATGGCCGCCACGATCCGCTTGCTGATCGCCAGCCCCAGCCCGGTGCCGCCGTACTCCCGCGTCGTGGAGCTGTCGGCCTGGGTGAAGGACTCGAAGAGCCGCCCCTGGACCTCGGGGGCGATGCCGACGCCGGTGTCGCGCACGGCGACCCGGACCTGCTGGCCGACGTGCTCGGCGCGGATGACGACCTCGCCCTGGGCCGTGAACTTCACCGCGTTGGACGCCAGGTTGGTGATCACCTGGCCGAACCGCACGGGATCGCCCCGCACCAGGGCAGGCAGGTCGGCGGCACTGGAGACGACCAGCTCCAGGCCCTTCTCCCGAGCCCGGTCGGCGACCAGTGCGGCGCTCTGCTCGACGACGGCGCGGGGGTCGAAGTCGACCTCCTCCAGGTCGAGCCGGCCGGCCTCGATCTTCGAGAGGTCGAGGATGTCGTTGACCAGGGCCAGCAGGGTGCGCCCGGCCTGGTCGACACCGTCGGCGAGCCGTTGCTGGTGCGCGGTCAGGTCGGTACGGCGCAGCAGCTCGCTGAGACCGATCACGCCGTTCAACGGGGTGCGGATCTCGTGGCTCATCGTGGCGAGGAACTCCGACTTCGCCCGCGACGCCGCCAAGGCCGCATCCCGTGCGGTGGCCAGGTCCTCGGCCGCCCACTCGCGCTCGGCGACCTGGGCGAGCAGGGTCAGGGTCTGCTCGAAGAAGGCCAGGTCGGTGGGTTCCGGCTCCTCGGGCGAGGTGGTGTCCGAGACGATCACGCAGGCCAGGCGATCGCCGACGAGGACCGGCCCGGCGACGAGGTGGTCGCCACCGGGGACGGCGCGGTGGATCGGCCTGCCGCGCTGCACGGCCTCGTCGGCCAGGGAGCGCGCCAGCGAGCGCGTGGCTGGAGAGGCGGCCGACCACTCCAGGTCGATGTGCACGAGAGGGGCGCCCGGCTCCGCGGAGGCCGGCGCCCCCACGAGCACCGCGGGCCACCGAGCGTAGGGGCGGACCTCCCTGTCCGAGGCGACCAGCACCTCCTGCAGCGTCCGCGACTCGTTGGCGACGCCCGCCATCGCACTGAGGAACTCCAGGCCGCGCTGGTAGTTCTTCGCGACCGTGATGTCCTGCAGCGTCCCTCCGACGCGGACCAGGTCGCCGTCCTCGTCCAGCTGGGCGACCCCGCGCACGCGCAGCCAGGTCTCTGCGCCGGCGTCGGGGCGCAGCCGGCACTCCACGTCCAGGGCGTCGCCCTGCGTGACCATCCGCACGTAGTGCGGGCGGACCGACTCGCGATCCTCCGGGTGCAGCAGCTCGAAGAAGGTGTCCAGCGACGGGTCGAAGCTCTCCGGCGTGACCCGGCAGACCCGGTAGGCCTCGTCGGACCAGGACACCGGTCCGGTGGCGAGACGCTCCCAGCTGCCCACCCCGGCGATCGACTGTGCCTCGGCGAGCTGCTGACCACGGTGGGACAGCTCGTCGTAGAGCGCCCGGTGCTCGGTGTCGTCGCGGATCCGGTACAGCCAGCCCCGGAAGGCGCCGTCGTCGTCGAGCACCCGGGTGTGACTGACCAGTGCCCAGAACGACGACCCGTCACGGCGATGGACCAGGCACTCCAGGTCGTGGCCGGGGGCCTCGGCATCGCGGCGCGCGAGGTGCTCGCGAAACTGGGCACCGCCGTCCTCGTCGAGCACGTCGAAGACCGAGGTCGTCGACATCTCCTCGTCGTCGCGACCGAGCAACGCGCCCATCGTCGAGTTGGCGAAGGTAGTGCGTCCCTCGTCGTCCAGCATCCACAACCCGTCGGGGACCGCGCGCAGGACCCAGTCGCCGAAGCCGCGGGCCTCGGCGCCGTCCTGGTGCTCGGGCGGGTGCACGCAGACACCGTCTCAGACGACGCGGCCCGCTGTCGTCATCCGAGAGTGCGGGGCCTCACCCGCGTGCGGTGAGCACCAGCGGACCGTCCTCGGTGATCGCGATGGTGTGCTCCATGTGCGCCCCGCGCGATCCGTCCTCGCTGCGCAGCGTCCACCCGTCGGGGTCGGTGTAGATCCGGTCGGTGGTGTGCATGAACCAGGGCTCGATGGCGATGACCAGTCCGGGCTCCAGCTTGAAGCCCCGTCCGGGACGGCCGTCGTTGGGGACGTGCGGCTCGCCGTGCATCGTGCGGCCCACGCCGTGCCCGCCGAACTGCAGGTTCACGCCCAGCCCCGCACTGCGAGCCACCTTCCCGATGGCCGCGGAGATGTCGCCCATCCGGTTTCCGGGCCGAGCGGCCGCGATGGCGTCGTCGAGGGCCTTGCGGGTCACCTCGATCAGCTCCAGGTCCTCGCGGCGGGGCGTGCCCACGACCAGGGAGTAGGCCGAGTCGGCCACCCAGCCGTCCACGGCCACCGCGAAGTCGACCGAGAGCAGGTCCCCGTCCTTCAGGGCGTAGTCGTGGGGGAGGCCGTGCAGCACCGCGTCGTTGACGGAGGTGCACAGCACCTTGCCGAAGGGGGAGGCACCGAACGAGGGGTGGTAGTCGACGTAGCAGGACTCGGCGCCGGCCCGGGCGATCATCTCGGCGGCGAGCGCGTCGAGCTCGAGGAGGTTGACGCCCACGTCGGCCCTTTCGGCGAGGGCGTCGATCACCGAGGCGACGAAACGCCCCGCGGGGCGCATCTCCTCGATCTGGGCAGGGGTACGGAGCTCGATCACGCAGCCGAGCCTAGGTCACGGCGGGACGCGCCCCACACGGTGTCGGCGGCGTGCGGCACCGCCCACAGCAGATCCGCCCCCAGCAGAATCGCTGGGGGAGCGGTGCCGTACGACGGAGCCTGGAGCCATGACTTCGACATCCGGCCTCACCGCGTCCGACCGTCTCCTGCACCAGCGCATCATCGTGCTCGGCCAGCAGGTCGACGACGACATCGCCAACACCATCTGCGCCCAGCTCCTCCTGCTCTCGGCCGAGGACCCCGGACGCGACATCAGCCTCTACATCAACTCCCCGGGCGGGTCGGTCTCGGCCGGACTGGCGATCTACGACACCATGCGGCTGATCCCCAACGACGTCAGCACCCTGGCCATGGGCCTGGCGGCCAGCATGGGGCAGTTCCTGCTGACCGCAGGCACGGCGGGCAAGCGCTTCGCCCTGCCCAACAGTCGGATCCTGCTGCACCAGGGCTCCGCGGGCATCGGGGGCAGCGCGGTCGACATCGAGATCCAGGCCGAGAACCTCGAGCACATGAAGAACGTGATGATGCGGATCACGGCCGAGCACACGGGTCAACCGGTCGAGCGGGTGGAGCGCGACGCGCTGCGAGATCGGTGGTTCACCGCCGCGGAGGCCGTTGACTACGGCTTCGTCGACTCCGTGCTGGACGAGGTGGCGGCGGTGGTGCCCCGGCGCCCCGGACCCTCCTTCGGGGCGGCCGGGGGCGTGCGTCGATGAGCAGCTACGCCATCCCCAGCGTCGTCGAGCGGACCGTGCGCGGTGAGCCCGCGGTCGACATCTACAGCCGCCTGCTCAGCGACCGCATCGTCTACATCGGCACCGAGATCGACGACGGGGTCGCCAACGTCGTCATCGCCCAGCTGCTGCACCTGGAGTCGGAGAACCCCGACTCACCGATCTCCCTCTACCTCAACTCTCCCGGCGGCTCGGTCACCGCGGTGCTGGCCATCTACGACACCCTGCAGTTCATCCGCTCCTCGGTCGCGACCACGTGCGTCGGGCAGGTGGGCTCCTCCTCGGCCCTGCTCCTGGCGGCCGGGACCCCCGGAGGCCGCACCCTGCTGCGCCATGCGCGGGTCGTGCTCGACCAGCCGTCGGGCGGCGGGCAGGGCACCCTGCCGGACCTGGCCGTGCAGGCCAAGGAGATCGTCCGACTGCGCGGGTCGATGGAGACGCTGCTCAGCGAGCACACGGGACGCAGCGTGCGACAGCTGCGGGCCGACACCGACCGGGACCTCGTCCTCACGGCCGCCGAAGCGGTGGAGTACGGCGTGGCAGACGCGGTCCTCGACAGCCGCAAGGCCGCGTCGCTCAGCGGCTCGGGGCGCGCGATCTAGGCTGAGGACATGACCACTCACGTCGACCGGACCATCGCGGCCCTGCGCGCCCAGCACGACCGACTGGCCGAGCTCGTGGCCCGCAGCAGCGAGGAGACCCTCGCCGCACGCAGCGGAGCCCAGGAGTGGAGCGTGGCCGACGTGCTCTCGCACCTGGGAAGCGGCGCCGAGATCATGCGCATGCCGATCCTGGCCGCGATCGACGGCACCCCGGCACCCGAGGGAGGCATGCAGCCCATCTGGGACCGGTGGAACGCGCTGGCGCCTCGGGACCAGGCGACCCAGTACGTCGAGCACGACGCCCGCTACGTCGAGACGGTCGAGGCGCTCGACGCCGCCCAGCGTGGTGAGCTTCTCGTCGACCTGGGCTTCCTCCCCGAGCCGGTCCCCCTGGAGGTCGCGCTCGGGATGCGGCTCGACGAAGTCGCGCTGCACGCCTGGGACGTCCAGGTCGCGACCGACCCCTCCGCTGTCGTCGACGGGGAGTCGGCCGAGCTGCTCCTGGAGCTGATGGGCGGGTCGATGAGCTTTCTGCTGGGCTTCCTCGGCAAGCCCGACCAGCTCTCCGTGCCCGCTCGTGTCGCGGTCGCGGGCCACGTGCTGGAGGTCGCTGAGGGCGTGAGCCTCACCGCTCGGGGCGCCACGGACGGAGCCGACGGAGCCGACGGAGCCGACGGAGCCGACGAGGTCACGGCGACGTGGAGCGGACCCATGGAGGCGTTCGTGCGACTCGTCGGGGGTCGTCTGGGCCCGGCTCACACCCCGGACGGGGTGAGCGTCACCGGCAACGTCGGTCTGGACGACCTGCGGGCGGTCTTCCCGGGGTTCTGAGCGCCGCCCGTGCCACGTGCCCGGATCAAGCGGCCAGGCAGACGGGCCCGTCGTGCCTGGCGGGGCCGGCGAGGCTGGCAAGACTCCGCGTGACGCGCGCGGTCAGGTCGACCAGGCGCAGCCCGAGCGCAACGGTGACGGCGCCGACGATCTCGGAGCTCGGCTCCTTGAGGCCGCGCTCGACCTCGGAGAGGTACTGGACCGAGACTCCGGCCCGCTGCGCCACGTCGGCGAGCGTCCGCGCCTGGTCCTGCCGGACCTGACGCAGCTCGCGTCCGACCGCCTCCCGCCAGAGCGGTTCGGGGGTGGCCGCCGAGGGCGGGGGCGTGGTGGGGCGTCGTAGGGGGACCACGTTCTCCTGAGCCATGACCCGACGCTACGCCCGTCAGGGGTGGTGGCCGAGCACGTTCGCCACCGGCGAACGCCACTAGCCTGGCGCCATGGCAACTCCCTGGGGTGTGACCTTCGACTGCCACGACGCCCAGGCGATGGCGGCGTTCTGGACAGTGGCGCTCGGGTACGTCGATGCGTCGCCGCCACAGGGCTGGGACACGTGGGAGGACTGGCTGCGCCACTTCGACGTCCCCGAGGACGAGTGGGGCGACGGCGCCTCCCTGGTGGACCCGGACGGAGTGCTGCCCCGTGTGGGCTTCTTGAAGGTGCCGGAGGGGAAGGTGGCCAAGAACCGGCTCCACCTCGACCTGTGGGTCTCCGGCGGACGCCACGTCGAGGCCGGGCAGCGGGACCGTCTCATCCGCGCCATGGTCGACCGGCTGCTCGCGGTCGGGGGAACGGTCCTCGAGAAGGTCGAGTGGGAGTCCCTTCTCGACCACGTGGTCCTGCAGGACCCGGAGGGCAACGAGCTCTGCGTGGCCTGACGCGGGGTCGGGGTACGGTCGAGTCATGCGTGGACGCAGCGTCTCGGACCCGTCGGTCGACCGCTGGTCACGGCGCGACTGGTGGGGCGTGGTCCTGGACTGCCCCGACGCACTCGCCCTGGCGACGTTCTACTCCGAGCTGCTGGGCTGGCCGCTATGGAAGCCCGAGAGTGCCGATGCCGAGGGAGCTGCGCTCGACCCGGGGGAGGGCGTCGGCGGCATCAGCTTCCAGCGCGATCCCGGCTACGAGCGCCCCGTCTGGCCCCCGGAGCCAGGTCGGCCGAGGATGTCGATGCACCTCGACTTCGAGGTCGACGACCTGTCCGAGGCGGTCGCGCACGCGATCGAGCTCGGCGCGGACCTGCCGGACTTCCAGCCGCAGGACGACGTACGGGTGCTGCTGGACCCGGCCGGGCACCCGTTCTGCCTCTACACCTGATCCGGGTCAGCTGCCGGGCTTCTCCGAGCCCACGACCCACATGGCGAAGAACTGCGAGCCGCCACCGTAGGCGTGGCCCAGGGCCCGACGTGCGCCGTCGACCTGGTGCTCGCCGGCCAGCCCGCGCACCTGCAGGGCGGCCTCCCCGAAGCGGAGCATGCCGGAGGCTCCGATCGGGTTGGACGAGAGCACGCCCCCCGAGCAGTTGACCGGGATCCGACCGTCGAGGGCCGTGGCCCCGGACTCGGTGAGCCGCCACCCGTCCCCGGGCTCGGCGAAGCCGAGCGACTCCAGCCACATCGGCTCGAACCAGGAGAACGGCACGTAGATCTCGGCCATGTCGATCTCGTCGATCGGGTTGGTGATCCCGGCCTGCTTCCACAGCGCCGCGGCCGCGTCGCGGGAGGCCTGCGGGTTCACCTGGTCGCGCTCGGCACCCGAGGTCGCCTCGGAGCGCATAACGGTCCCGTGGATCCACGCCGGGTTGGGCGAGGCGGCGGCGACGTCCTCGGAGGCGATCACGAGCGCGCAGGCGCCGTCCGAGGACGGGCAGGTCTCGTCGTAGCGGATCGGGTCCCACAGCATCTGCGAGGCCATCACCGACTCGACGGTCGTGCCCTCGTTGTGCAGGTGGGCGTAGGGGTTCTTCAGGGCGTTGTTGCGGTCCTTGGCAGCCACGATGGCACCGATGTGGTTCGGCGCACCGGCGCGGCGGATGTAGGAGCGCACGTGCGGCGCGAAGTAGCCCCCGGCACCGGCGTGCACGGGCATGTTGAACGGGATCGGCACCGAGAGTGCCCACATCGCGTTGGACTCCGACTGTTTCTCGTAGGCGACGGTGAGGACCTTCTTGTGCACTCCGGCCTGCACGAGGGAGGAGGCCACGATCGCCGTAGAGCCACCGACCGACCCGGCCGTGTGGACGCGCAGGAGCGGCTTGCCCGCAGCGCCCAGCGCCTCCGCGAGGAAGAGCTCGGGCATCATCACGCCTTCGAAGAGGTCCGGGGCCTTGCCGACCACGATGGCGTCGATCTCGTCCAGGGTCATCCCGGCGTCCGCGAGCGCCCGGTCCATGGCCTCTCGGCACAGGCCCGCCATGGAGACGTCCTCCCGCTTGGCACGGTGGTGGGTCTGGCCGATGCCGATCACCGCTGCTGGCTGCTTGGCCATCAGGCACGTCCTTCCATGGTGCACACGAGGTTCTGCTGCAGGGCCGGTCCCGAGGTGGCGTGGCCGAGGGTCCTGGTGGCCTCGCCCGACCAGATCTTCCTGGCGGCCTCACCGATCCGGATGCCGCCCGCGGAGAACATCGGGTTCCCCGACAGCGGACCTCCGGAGGGGTTGATGGCCACGTCGTCGGCCAGCCCCAGCTCGCGGCGCAGCACCAGCTCCTGGTGACTGAAAGGGGCGTGCAGCTCGGCGACCTCGACCCCACCGACGCTGGCTCCGGCGGCTGCGGCCGCTGCCGAGGGGGAGCGGGTGAGGTCACGGGTGCCCATGCTCATCGGGTCGACACTGTGGGCCAGGCCGCTGATCCAGGCCGGCTTGTCGCGGACGTCGCGGGCGCGGTCGCCTGCGGCGAGCACGATGGCAGCGGCGCCGTCGGTGACCGGCGCACAGTCGTGCTTGCGCAGGGGATCGGCGTACATCGGTCGGGCCAGGAGCTCCTCGACCGACGAGCCGCCCTTGCGCACGGCGTACTCGTTCTTCTCGGCGTCGCCCAGCGACCGGTTGACCACCTCGGCCATCGCGGTCTCGTCCCACAGGACGGCATCGATGCCGGCGCGGGCCTGCAGCCCGGCGAGCGACACCGTGTCGGGCCACAGCGGCGTCATCGTGTAGGGCTCGAGCTGCAGGGCGAGCGTGCGGCGCAGCACGCCCGCGGAGCTCTTGCCGAAGGCGTAGACCAGTGCGGTGTCGACCTCGCCGGTCTGGATCTTGATCCAGGCCTCGTACATCGCCCAGGCCAGGTCCATCTCGACGTGGGACTCGTTGACCGGCGGGGTGACTCCGATCGCGTCCACGGCCTGCACGAACGAGAAGGACCGTCCGGCCAGGTAGTCGGAGGACCCCGAGCACCAGAAGCCCACGTCCTTGCGGGTCCAGCCGGTCTGCTCGTAGCACTCGGCGAACAACGGGACGAGCAGCTCGACGCAGGTCGGCGACCCGTCGAACTCCTTCATCTGTCGCTGGGCGAACCCCACGACGGCGACGTCTCTCATCTCTTCAGGCCCCTCAGAGGTGGTTCTTGTAGGTCTCGTAGTCCGCGTCCGGGTCCCCGGTCGGACTGAAGTGGCTGATGTTCTCGATCGTGGTGCCCCACTCGTCCTCGGGCTTCCAGACCGCCTTGACGCGCATCCCCATCCGCACCTCGTCGGCGGGGATGTCCAGGATCAGGTGGAGGAAGGCGATGTCGGCGCCGTCGAGCAGGACGTACGCCGAGACGTACGGCGGAGTGATCTTCTGCCCCAGGAACGGCACGTTGACCACGCAGAACGTCGTCACCGTGCCCTCGTGCGAGAGCTCCACCTCCTCGGAGGTCGGCTGCCCGTCGGACGGGCAGGCGCTGCGCGGCGGCACGTAGACCTTGCGGCACGCCGGGCAGCGCTGCCCGACGATCCTGCCCTCGGCCAGGCCGCGGTAGAAGGCCGACTCCTCGGGGGAGGCGGCGTAGACGTAGTCGAGCGAGACGGGCGTGATGACCCCGGTGATCGGGGTCGCCTCCTCGGTGCCGACGGTGCTCGCCGCAGCCGGCGGGTCCTCGCGAAGGGGGACGAACGCCTCGATGTCGGTCATCGCCCCGACGCGGTCGGCGGCCCAGCGCACCTGGACCCGCATCCCGGTGGACATGTCCGTCGCAGAGTCGACGTCGACCGCGTGGAGCATCGGGGTGTCGGCGCCGTCGAGAGTGACCAGCGCGAAGGCGAAGGGACGGTCGAGGGGCTGGCCCTTGACCGGCTCGGGCACCCACGACCACGACGTCACCGTGCCGACGGAGGAGACCTCGACGAAGTCGGTCGTCTGCTCATGGGTCACGGGGTCGTACTCGGGAGGCGGGACGACGACCGTGCCCGACGAGGTGCGGGCGCCGACCACCACGCCGTCGCGCAGTCCGGTGAGGAACCTGCCGAGGACGGGTCCTGTGGAGCGGGTGTAGTCGAAGGCGACGGTCACCGGCGCCGAGAGAGTGCGAGCCATGGGACGAAACTAGAACACGTTCTATCTGACTCGCAAGGTTTCTGACAGGGTACGGAGCATGAAACTTGGACTTCAGCTGGGCTACTGGCAGGCCGGACCCCCTCAGGGGGTCGGAGAACTCGTCGCGGCGGCGGAGGAGGCGGGCTTCGACGCGATCTTCACCGCGGAGGCCTGGGGCTCGGACGCGTTCACGCCCTTGACGTGGTGGGGGCGCGAGACGTCGACGGTGCGCCTCGGGACCTCGATCGTCCAGATGTCGGGGCGCTCGCCGGCCTCGATCGCGATGCATGCCCTCACCCTGGACCACCTCAGCGGCGGCCGGGTCGTGCTCGGCATGGGGGTGAGCGGCCCGCAGGTCGTGGAGGGGTGGTACGGCCAGCCCTTCAGCAAGCCCCTGGCGAGGACCCGCGAGGTCGTCGACATCATCCGCAAGGTGCTGGCGCGCGAGGCGCCGGTGACCAACGACGGGCCGCACTACCCGCTCCCGTTCACCGGCGAGGGCTCCGTCGGGCTCGGCAAGCCGCTCAAGCCGATCGTCCACCCGTTGCGCCCCGACATCCCGATCTGGCTCGGCGCCGAGGGCCCGAAGAACGTCGCGCAGACCGCCGAGATCGCCGACGGGTGGATCCCGATCTTCTACACCCCGAAGTCGGCCGGCATGTACCAGCCCTGGCTCGACGAAGGCTTCGCACGGCCCGGCGCGCGCCGTACCCGCGCCGACTTCGAGATCGCCGCGACCTGCCACCTCCAGATCGTGGCGAGCGCTGCGGAGAAGCAGGCGGTGATCGACGGGATGAAGGGCGTCGTCTCGCTGTACATGGGCGGCATGGGAGCCGCCGAGGCCAACTTCCACAACCAGGTCTTCGTCCGGATGGGCTACGAGGACCTCGCCGCGGAGGTGCAGAAGCTGTACCTGGCCGGGGAGAAGGACAAGGCCACCGCCCTGATCCCCGACGAGCTCGTCGACGACATGCACATCATCGGTGAGCCAGGCGAGGTCAAGGAGAAGGTCGCCGCGTGGGAGGAGACCGGCGTGACGACGCTGATGCTCAGCTTCCACGGGGCCGACGAGATCCGGAAGGTCGCCGAGCTGTTGGCGTGATGCCGGCGTTCGGGGTGGTCTTCGGGGTGGTCTTCGGGGGTTGGTGGGGCGCCCGCTCCTCGTGGGTGGGGCGTGCTTCGGGGTGGGTGTGGCGCCCGCGCTCCTCGTGGGTGGGTCGTGCTTCGGGGTTGGCGTGGCGCCCGCGCGCGTAGTCGACCGGGTCTCGCCGTCAAGGATCGCCTGCGGCGCCCGCTGCGCGGTGCCTGCGGCATCCATTGACTGCGAGCCTCTCCCGGTCGACTGTTCGACGCGCTGACGGCACGAGCAAGCTCGCGCCGCCGCATGCGCGGGCGCCACACCCGTCACA
>NZZG01000105.1 GCA_002698575.1 Pimelobacter sp.
TCGGATCGGGCGGCGGGGGCAACTTCGTTCATCGGCTCGGGGGGCTCCGGGCCATGTCCGGCCACGTCGGGTCGGCAGCCCGTACCGTCGAGAGCGCGATGCGAGTGCGGCGGCGCCTGTTGGCCGGATTGGAGGGCAAGCTCGACGCGATCGAGGAGTTGGCCGAGCTGATCGACGCGAGCGAGGGATCGCTCATCTTCACCGAGACGAAGGAGATGGCCGAGGAGGCCGCGGCACGGCTGCGCGAGTGGGACGTCCCGGCTGCTGCCCTGCACTCGTCCATGGACGAGCGGGAGCGCCGACAGAATCTCGACTCTTTCGGTGCTGGGACGCTGCGCGCGCTCTCGGCACCGAAGATGCTCGACGAAGGTATCGACGTGCCCCACGCCGACCTGGGTATCGTGATGACCGCCAGCCGGAGTCGTCGTCAGATGATCCAGCGGCTCGGTCGGGTGATCCGACGCAAGGCCGCGGGAGTGACCGTGAACTTCGTGGTCATGTACGGCGCCGACACGGTCGAGGACCCAGAGGACGGCGCCCATGAGGGCTTCTTCGATCTTCTTCTGGATGTGTCCGACGAACCTCTGGCGCTGGAGCCGGGTTGGAGCGCCTCGGAGATCCGCTGAAGAGCTCAGGGCGAAGGGCTCACCAGTTGGGTCCGTGATGCGCCAGCTCATCTCGGAGGCGCAGCGAGACCTCGGTGGTGCCCGGGGCACTCGGACCCACGGTCTCGGTCGTCCCACGATTTCGTTGCCGGTCCGCCGGTCGTGCTCCGCTTGCGCGCCGATGTGACGTCATCGGTCTGATGGTCGTCCCCGGCCATTCCGAGCGATCGGCCGTGACGTGGGCAAGAACAAGCAAGGCGCGTGGTGTCGCGTCCCGGGTCTGTTGGGGGTCTGGCGTGTTCCGGGTCGGGGAAGTCATAGTTTGCGGATTCTGGTGCCTGAGACGAGGAGGCCCAGGTGGGACGACGGGGCTACCCGGCCGAGTTCCGGCGCAATGTCATCGACCTGATCACGCACCGAATCACCGCTGGGTTGCGCGAAGATCGTGCGAACGTGGTGGCGACCATCGCTGACGACGCTCTCGGTACCGGGTGAGTGCGTTGCATATGAAGTGAACCCGGCAGGATGCAGGTGGAGCCGGCCGTGACCTGCTCGACCGCAGCCATCGGTCCCGGTGCTGATCGCTGGTCACGAGTTGGACACCGTCGAGGCCGCGTTCGCGCAGGCTGCGCAGGAACTCGGTCCAGAAAAAACGTGTTCTTGATGTCACTGGGCGCAGCCAAGACCTTTCGGCTTTCGTCAGCCGAGACGCTGTTGCCGATCACGACGGCCTGGGACACCACGTGGCCGATGAGGCACGACATGCAGTTGTTCGCATCGAGGAAGACGCAGGGGAGCGCGCAGTGGTCCGAGGGACCGGTGTCGTAGGCCGCGACCTGTGTGTCGGGGTCAGCGCAGATCTTGGAGACCTCGGACTTGCTGGTCCCGGTGTCGACACCCAGGGCGGCGACGATGTCGTCGCCCTTCCGTGTCGGGACGCCGGGCGAAGAGCTCGAACATGACCTCGTGCAGGGCGAAATCGACGCGGCGGCTTGGCTTGACCAGGATCAGGCAGAACGAACCCCGGCGGACTCGGGGATCTTGACCGTCAGGTTGCGGTGGTCGTTGATACGGGCTTGGGCCGGTGCGGTGGGTGGTGCGCTCGTGTGGGGTTGCGCCGATGACGGAGGTGGCCTCGGCATCGATGAGGGCGTAGAGCATGACGCCGAGCATCTGACGCATGCCGTCAGCGGTGCGTAGTGCCTCAGCGAGCTCGAGCAGGACGGACTGGTTCAGGGTTATCGCCTGAAATCTGTTCTACGAGTTGATGGAAGCCTTCTCCCAGAGACCCACGTAGTGACCCACCCCTGTGGGCGCCACACCGCGCACAGGGGCTTGATCCGTACTCAGGCTGGTACCGCGATTACCACCACTTCAAGGGCTTACCCCACTGATGCGCCCCGTGTCGTGATCAGCGCGGGAGCGGAGTGTCGGTGATGGTGGTGCCGGGGTCGAGCGGCTCGCTCAGCGTGGTCGACGGAGTCGGCGCCTCCTCCTCGCGAGCACCGGCACGGGCGTCGACCAGCACATCGGGCGGCACGTGCTTCTCGAGATAGCGTCGTCCGGCACGGGTCGTCGGGTGCATGGCAGCCGCCGCGACGCCGACGATGGCGGCGATCGTGAGCCAGCCGAACGCTCCCCACTCCATCGCGAGGAAGCCGTAGACCGCTGGTGCCCAGAATCGGCCGAGGGTGTTGCCGAGCTCGGAGACGCCCTGGTAGTCCCCTCGCCTGCGGGGATCCATCAGCTCGGCCTCGAAGGTCCACCCGGAGGCGGAGAGGTAGAGCTCGGCCCACGTCAGGACGATGTGGCCGATGAAGAACAACACCACGGTGACCCAGCCGACGGTCTCGTGGGTCGCGAGTGTGACCACGCAGGTGAGGGCGAAGAAGGCCGCGGAGAGACGCACCGCTCGCAGTGCGGTGTCGATGTCGCGAATGCCGCGTGAGGTGACGCGAGGCAGCACGATGCACATCAGGGTGTTGGTGGCGAAGAGCACCGCCACGAGTTCGTGGGGCGCGTCGGTCTCGATGACCAGCCAGAGGGGGATCACCGTGTGCAGCAGCACCTGGTTGGACCACAGCACGCCGGTCAGGAAGGTCACCCCGAACCAGCTGAGGT
Organism: Pimelobacter sp.; assembly: GCA_002698575.1. Taxonomy (GTDB): domain Bacteria; phylum Actinomycetota; class Actinomycetes; order Propionibacteriales; family Nocardioidaceae; genus Nocardioides. Next base: position 2,727 of record NZZG01000105.1, read on the forward strand.
TGCGGATGGCCGGCGGCCCTTCTGGCCGACGGCGAGGTTCGTCCGTACGAACGTCATGGGAAGCATCGGGAAGCCGAAGGATGGCTACGGCGTTGACCATGAACAGTGCCGCTGTGAGGACCGGGGCCCAGCGCAGCACCTCGGGACCGAAGGCGATGGCCCCGCCTCCCAGGAACGCCCCGACACTGAAGCCCACGTTGAGCGCGGAATACATGTAGGCCCGGGACTCCACGCGCTCACCGGGTGGCAGTACGTCGAGAACATACGCGCCGTGAGCCGCACCCCCGAGACTCCCAGCCACCTCCATCACCACCGCGAGCACGATGAACTGCGGGAAGCTGTCGATGAACGGCCAGGCCAGGAACAATGCCCCCTGGAGGACTGCGCTCAACGACCACATGCGCTTGGGGCCGAAGTGGTCGACCAACTTCCCGGTCGGTACGGCGACGAGGAAACTGGCGGCCGCTCCCACCGTGAGTCCGATGCCGACCTGACCCAGTGACAGGCCCAAGATGATCCCGAAGTAGACAGCGGACCCCGCCAGGAAGGCGCCCTCGCCCGTGGCGAAGAGGAGCGACTGCATCGACAGTCGGCCGGCCAGTGAGGACGGCGGGGTGGCGTAGTTGCGCAGTGCGGTGAGCATCGCGGCCCATATTCCCCTGTGGCAGGCGAACCCGCCGCTCATTTATCCACGGCTGCACGCAGCGGCGCGCGCGGTTCTCGCTCAGGCTGCGTAGTCGATGGCGATGACGACGTCAGGCTTGAAGATCTCCGCCTCGGCCACCCTGGGTCTCAGCTCAGATGGTTGCGGGGGATCCGGCGCTCGGGATCTGAGGGTGTGCCCGGTCGGGAGAGTGGTCTCCACCTCATGAGGCCCGTCTGGTGGGCCAGTCGGTCGAGCCGACCACCCGGGTGCCTCCTTGGCGTAGTTGCACTGCTCGCAGAGGCCTTGGCCGTTCTGCGCAGTGGTCGGTCCACCCGCGAGGAGCGAGCGGACGTGGTCGTGATGGCGGATCGGGGCGTCGCACCACGGCGTCCGGCAGATCTGGTCGCGCAGGTCGATGAAGAGGGCCAGGCTCTTCGGGAAGGCGGTGGCCGTGGAGTCCATCGCGGCGAGCTGACCGGTCGAGGCGACGTATAGGCGTCGCAGCGTGGCGATCGCGTTCTTGGTGGCGGTGTCGACGACGCGTCGAGCGAGGCTGGCAGGGATCGGACCGTAGTCCGCGAGCCAGGCCGGCTCGGAGCCGCCGGCGAGCAGTGCCTCATCGGAGATCGTCACGGTGACCTGCACCGGCACGTCGTCGGCGACCTCCTGGCCGGTGACGCGCTCGACGAGGGTGTCGGCCATGATCTGGCCGCGAGTGCGCTCATCGCCCTCGCCCAGCAGAGCGTCCGCCACCGTCTTGAGAGCCGCCCACACGGCGACTCCCTGCGCGACGGGCAGCAGCGCCGAGATGATCGCCATCGTGTCGGGGGATGGCCGGATGCTCACGCGTCGGTCGGCCCTGGCCCTCGCATTGCGCTTCACCTGAGCCTCGGGGTCGAGCTGGTCGGCGAGCTTCTTCGCCTCCGCGGCGAGGCGACGATCGCCCCAGCCCTCGACCGTGGCGGGGTCCGCCAGCAGGGTGTCATCGATGCTGCGGCGGTCCTCGCCGGACAGGCAGGCGGTCTCGCGGGCCAGGATGGTGGCGCGCCACTCCGACAGGAGGCCCGCCTCCATCGCTGCCAGCGTGTGGGGCATCTCGGCGACCAGAGCCTTCGCGAAGCCCAGGTGTCGACCACCGCGGAACGGCGACTCGCGCCGTGCGGCAGCAACCTGCGAGGGGACCCCGCGCCCGACCTGGGCCGCGGGCACCTTCAACTCATCGTGGCGCTGGCGTACGGCGCTGTCGAGGTCGACAGCCAGTCGGGCCTGGGCAGCGGCAGCCTGAGCCTTGAGTTCCTCCAGGACCCGGATCCTCTCGACGAGCTCGAGCTCGGATGCCTCACACGTGGGCAGCCCGTTGATCCACGCTCGCACATCCTCCACCCCGGGCGCAGGGTCCCGAGTGTCCGAAGCGGAGGCGGCCGTCATGAGCACCAGTGTATCGAACATATGTTCGACAGGCAAGCCTTGTGGGTAGTCGGTGGCTATCCAGCAGCAATGGTGGCCGACGCGAAGAACTCGCTCGGCATCGCGCGCTCGAGTCGCCAGGTGATCGCCAGCGGCCGCTCGCCGACATGCGACTGGTAGTGCGCCCGACCGAGGAAGAGGTAGGACGACGTGCCGTACTCGTCCTTCTGCTCGTGCCTCACGAACAGCAGCACCGTGCTGGTGCCGCTGACGTAGCGCTGCCCCGTCGGTGAGGCCTGCGACGTCGTCGACTGCGACTCCCAGTGGAACAGCGTCGGTGAGATCGGGTAGTCGCGATACATGGTGGTGGGGGAGTAGTCCGCCTCGGACTTCGTCAGGGTCACGAAGAGGATGTCGACGTTGAGAGTCTCGACGTACGCGACGCCCTGCATCATGCTGGTCGGTCGCCGTTCGAGACTCGCGTAGTCGAGCGCGGCGAGGATCTCCTCACGCTGATAGCGCGCATGCACCCGCAGCGGAACGCCCTCGAGGCCACCGGCAACGGGCGCGACCTCGTGCCGGCTCTCCTCGAAGGCGATGTCGACGACCGCCGCGAGCTCAGCGGTGGAGGCGGGTTCGTGCCGCAACGACTCCAAGCCGGACTCGTACGACGCATGGTCGCCGGCGTCCGGCCAGAGCGAGAAGAAGAGCATCCGGGCGACACGCTGCTCGGTCGCGCTCAGTTCGGCGTACGCCGTCGAGTTGTCCAGGAGACGGGTGTACCCCTCGGCGCGGACAGCGTCGTCGACGTGCGCGAAGGCTCGGACGCGCTTGAGCAGGCGGGCCTCCTCGGACGAGCCTTGAGCGGTAGGAAGGCCGGCCTCGCGGCGCAAGCGCGTCCACGAGCGATCGCCGCGCAGGATGTCGGCCAACTCGATGCCGGACTCGTGCAGGAAGGAGCGCAGGTCGTGCTCGCCGTACGACCGCAGCTCGGCGACCAGCTGCGGCCAGCGGTTGGCGATCTGCCCGCGGATGTTCTCCAGGACGATCGCCTGCGACTGCTTGTCCATCACGATCTGGCAGCCTGCAGGCAGGAACGGAAAGCCCCGTTCGACGTCGCGCTCCAAGCCACGCCGCGTCTGGCCGGTCAGCGCCCGCAGCTTCATGTCGAAGCGGAACTCCTGGCGATGGTGTCCCACGAAGTCGAGCACGGTCAGGACGGCCTTGTGGCGGGTGCGACGAAGCCCGCGGCCCAGCTGCTGCAGGAAGATCGTGGCGCTCTCGGTGGGTCGCAGGAAGAGCACCGTGTCGACGTCGGGGAGATCGAGGCCCTCGTTGAAGAGGTCGGCGGCGAAGAGCACGTTGACGCGACGATCCTTGAGGTCCTTCAGCGCACGCTCACGATCCGGCCGCGACGTCTCGGCGCTCACCGCCAGCGCGGGGATCCCGGCCTTCACGAACGTCTCCGCCATGAACCGCGCATGGGCCACGCTCACGCAGAATCCCAGCGCTCGCATCTGCCCGAGGTCGAGCACCTTGTCGCGCAGTTGCTTGAGTACGGCAGTGGCGCGCGCGTTGTTGCCCGTGTAGACCGCCGACAGCTCGTGCTCGTCGTAGCGGCCGCGACTCCAGCTGATGGTGCGCAGATCGGTGCCGTCCGCGACCGCGAAGTAGTGGAAGGGGCACAGCAGGTCGGCCCCGAGGGCATCCCAGAGTCGGAGCTCGGTCGCGGTCCGGCCGTCGAAGAAGGTGCGGACGTCGATGCCGTCGCCGCGCTCCGGAGTCGCGGTGAGGCCCAGCAGCTCGCGTGGTGCGAGATGCTCCAGGATCCGCCGGTAGGTCGACGCTTGGGCGTGATGGAACTCGTCGACCACCACGATCTCGAAGTGTCCGGGGGGCAGCTTGTCGACGCCGTACGCCGTCAGCGACTGGACGCTGGCGAAGACGTGCTGCCAGCGCTCGGGGCGGGTGCCGCCGACGTACAGCTCGCCGAAGTCCTCCTCGCCGAGGACCTCGCGGTAGGTGCGCAGCGACTGCTCGAGGATCTCCGAGCGATGCGCGACGAACAGCAGCGACGGCCGGTCCGCCGCCGCGGCGGTCCCACACCGGCGTCGATAGTCGAGGGCGGCGACCACGGTCTTGCCGGTGCCCGTTGCAGCGACGACAAGGTTGCGGTGGCGACCGTGGACGGAGCGCTCGGCGGCGAGGTCGTCGAGCATCTTCTGCTGGTAGGCGAACGGCGTCACGTCGAGACCGGACAGCGAGATCGTGACGCGGCTGTGACTGGTGCGACCCGATGCTTCGGCGAGAGCGTCGTCGAGACGGTCCGCATCGACGTCCGGGTCGTAGAGCTCGTAGGAGTCGTCGTTCCAGTAGGTGTCGAAGGTCCCGCGGAACTTCACGAGCAAGGCGGGCGTGGCGATGTGCGAGAGCCGGACGTTCCACTCGACGCCGTCCAACAGGGCCGCGCGCGACAGGTTCGAGGACCCGACGTAGGCGGTGTCGAAGCGGGTGTCACGGCGAAACATCCATGCCTTGGCGTGCAGGCGCGTGCGGGCGGCGTCGTACTGGATGCGCACCTCGGCTCCGAGCTCGCGCACCAGTCGGTCGAGCGCCAGCCGCTCGGTCGCCCCCATGTACGTCGTGGTGATGACTCGCAGGGGAGAGCCTCGCTCGCGCAGGCGGCGCAACTCCGGCTCGAGCAGTCGGAGTCCGTGCCACTTCACGAAGGCGCACAGCAGATCCACCTCGTCTGCCGTCTCGATCTCCGCCTTGAGCTCCGCGCCGAGGCTGGGGTCGCCCTTGGCATTCGTCATCAGTGCGGCGTCGGACAGCGGCGTGGTCGGCCGGGCGTCGGCTTACGTCGTGACGCCGGGACCTGGTGGAGGAGCGAGGCGGAGCAACTGACTGGCCGGGCTGACCACCGGGTCGCTCTCGTCGTCGAGGCAGTCGACGAGGCCGTTGACCAGGCCCAGCCGCGCGGCCGGATCGGTGGTGCGTTCGAGAGCGCGCCGGGTGAGCTCGCCGATGTGGCGGCTCAGGACGTGGGGCGCGTCAGCCGGGTCGACGACGCGCAGGACGGACTCGATGTCGAGCCCTGCATCAAGCGTGTCCCGGAGCCCATGCGTCAGGAGTGACTCATGGAGGCCTGCTGGAAGCCCTGTGTCACTCACTCGTACAGCTTCGCAGCTTGAGCTGGTTCCCGCGGCTGCTGGCGCGAAACGGCTGGAGAGGCGGGCCAGCGCGAGAGTGCGAAGCTCCCACGACCACAAGCGGCTGCTCGTCCTGCTCGGAGTGCTGAGAGAGCCACTCGGCCCGGGATCTCCGCTGACCTGCTCAAGCTCCTGTGTGTGGTTGCGCTTCTGGTCGCTCTGGCGACGCAGCCGCAGATCTTCGCAAAGGCCGCGACGGGCATGGCCGAACTCTTTACCTCCAGCCTGCAACCCGACGCGTCCACGGATCCGGTGAGCGGCTCTACCGATGCCCCGAGCGGTGGAACGGAGAAGACGAAGCAAGCGCGAGAGCGGAAGCGGTCTCGCTCCGCGCAGCCTTAGCTGCCCGCACGTACGTGGGCGACGATGCTGCGTCCTGCCCTCTCGATCGAGGCAGGGCCCAGCGATGCCGTGCGCACCTGCCACCGCGCATGAACGCTGCGCGGTGCTGGCGGTGCGACACAGCGCTCAGGATGGTCGATACGGTCGCCGGCAACGACCTGGCCGGACTGGCTGTGGAGAGCCTCCGTGCCCGCGCGGGTTCGCTAGTAGCGTCCGAATCGCCAGCAACCTCGACCGATCGGGCGTGAGATGGGGAAGAACAACAAGGCCCGCAGGGCCGCGAAGGCCAAGGCACGCAAGGCAGGTCAGCGTGGTGGGCGTGCGGGTGAGTCGTCAGGCGGCTACGACGACTCGTTCGGTACCCCCTTCCGTAACCCCTTCGGTGATCCGTCCGCCAATCCCTTCGGGGATCCCACGGGCGGCAGGGATCGGCCGTTCGAGCCGCCGCGTCGCTCCGTGCCCGAGATGCGGTGGGAGGCGATGGAGGCGGCCGCCCGACGCAAGGACGACTTCGAGCTGGAGAAGCTCGCGGAGCGGATGATGCGCGATGACCCGGTCGCCGGGCCGCGGTTCGCCGAGCAGCTGCTGATGTCGTACGTCGACCAGCTCTGGCGCCACGGGTGGCAGCCCGCCGAGGTCGTCCGCCAGGTGCGACGCAAGGCCACGAAGGCAGCCGCACAGGTCGTGGAGCTGGCGATCCACGCCGACCACGCGCGGCGCAGCGGCCAGGCGATCGACTCCCGGTGGTCCGACCAGCTCGCCGAGCTCGGAGGCCGCCGGATCCCCACCCGCGACGGCTGGCTGATGCTGTGGATCACCCAGCAGGGCCATGACGAGGCATGGGCGGCCATCCAGGTGGCCAAGGCGCTCGCGGCCATCGGCTACCTGCCGGTCGTCGACACCCTCATCCCGCCGCCGGGTCGGCAGGGCCGCTCGGTGCGTGGCCTGCCGAGCGACACCGGCGCCGAGGACCCGATCCTGCGTCGGGTGCGCAAGCTGCTCGCCAAGGCCGAGTCGACGTCGTACGACGACGAGGCCGACAGCCTGACCGCCAAGGCGCAGGAGCTGATGACCAAGCACGCCATCGACCAGGCCCTGCTCGACCAGGACCGGCGACGCGACGACGTGCCGGGCACGATCCGGGTGCCCATCGACGCGCCGTACGCCGACGCCAAGTCGCTCCTGCTGCAGCTGGTGGCCTCCGGACACCGCTGCCGCTCCATCTACCTGGACGGTCTCGGGCTCAGCTCGGTGGTCGGGTACGCCGGCGACCTGCGCGCGGTCGAGCTGATCTTCACCTCGCTCCTCGTCCAGGCTCAGCACGCCCTCGCCGCGGCAGGGGGTGGGGCCCACGCACGCACCCGGCGGGCGTCGTACCGCTCGGCGTTCTACCTCGCTTACGCCCACCGCATCGGCGAACGACTGCGCAGCGTCACCGACGAGGTGCTCGCCGAGGCCGGTGATGGTGCGCACCTGCCCGTCCTGAGGGCGCGCGAGGACGCGGTCCAGGAGGCCTTCGAGCAGTGGTACGGCGAGTCGGTCACCAGCAGCGCGGTGCGCGGCGGCTACGACTCCCGCGGCCACGCTCACGGACGACAGGCGGCCGATGCCGCGCGCTTCGGCTCACAGGCGATCGAGGAGCCGGGGGCGTAGCGCCCTGGTCGCCTGGTCGCCGACGTGATCTGAGCGTGGTTGTCCACAGATTGCCAAGACCCCCTGGCGACGACCGTCAGCTCGGCGCAGGCTCGAGTCATGTCTCGGTCACCTCATTCGAACCCATCCCATCCCTTCCGTTCCGTCGCCAGCCAGATGACCTTCGACCACGAGGTTGCGGTGGAACAAGCATGCGCCGCTGAGCTGCGCGGCGACTGGCGAGTGGCCTTCGACCACCACCGCTCGGTGCCGATGTTCCCCCAGTCCCACCATGGGGCGATGCTGCGGGTCCTCGCCGATCTCGGCGAGGATGCCCCCCTGGATGGTGACGCGCTTCCTCACCGTGCTGGCCCACCGGTTGGAGCTCTACGGGCAGCCGCTGCGACCGGGGCGGGTGCTGCAGCACGTCGTGCCCCTGCTCTACCCGCACGGCATCCCCTTCGATGCCATGGACTGTGATCAACCGGAGCAGGTCGGCGCGATGATCTACGCCTGCGACTGGGTGGTGCGTCAGACCGACGTCTACGACCTCGGAGGCTTCGACGAGCTGCTCGACCTCGGCTTCACCAGTCGCTCCGGGACCCGTTCGACTGCCCGCATCGCCTGGGCCAGCCCGATGACCTGGGCGATCCGTGGGCGTGACGCGGGGTCTGCTCGACACCAGCGTCTTGATCGCCGCCGAATCCGGTCGCGCTCTCGGGCTGGGCCAGATGCCCGCGGAGTCACGGATCTGCGTCATCATTCTGGGCTGAGCTCGAGGCGGGGGTGCTCTCAGTGGGTGACACCTCGACTCGGCAGCGTCGCCTGACCACCCTCCACACGGCTATGACCCTGGCGCCGCTCGCTGTGACCGCTGAGGTGGCGTCATGCTGAGCCGGTCTGCGTGCCCATCTCATCCACGCGGGCCGCGCGGTACCCGCCAACGACCTGTGGATCGCCGCCACCGCCGTGGCACACGACCTACCGGTCGTGACTCAGGACAGCGACTTCGACGTGCTCGCCGAGCTCGGCCTGCTGGAGGTCATCAGGGGGTGATCGGTGGGACGCCGCCCGGCCAGCGTCGCATCGCCCACTCCCAGTCGATCCGCTCCTGCTCGAGCCGCAGCCGTTCGCCGTGACGGTCGGTGACCAGCTCGCCGTACAACGCCTGCTCCGCCCTGGTGAGGCGGCTCAGCGCGGCGGTGGTCGGTGTCGGCTCCTGCCCCCACCGTCCCCGGTGCTCGTGCAGGGTCTCGGCGTCCATCAGGAACGACTCGGTCTGTGGCAGCCAGGCGCGCAGCTGGTCGAGGATCGCGAAGCCGTGCGTGTCGAGATCGCCCCAGTAGTGGACCGGGGCGTCGCGCAGCCAGGGCAGCGAACCAGCGTGGTTGACCCGGAATCCCTCGCCCCAGATGACCACACCCTCGCGCGGGACCGGCACGGTGAGGAAGGTGATCTCGTTCTCCACGATGACCGCGCGCTGTACCGAGATGGGCATCGCGGACAGCTGGTCGACCCGGAGGGTGGCCTCGCTGAGCGAGGCGGGCAGCCCGGCGAACTCCTCGTCGAATCGGAGGCGCACCCGGGCCGGCCGCTCCCGCAGCCCGAGGGCCGCGACGAAGCCGCTGGCTGCGACCGGGACGTCGAGGAGGGCAGCGAGCACGGCGCGGTGCCTCTCGACGAACTTCGTGTCGACGCCCGGTGCCGTGATCTCCCGCATCGAACGTCCCCGGCCGCGGTGCTCCTCCAGCCACTCGCGGGCCGCCAGCACCCTCGGCCAGTCCTCCCCGACGCCGAGTGCGGCGTGGGGCCGGGCCAGCACCCAGGCACGCGCGGTCACGGTATCGGCGGTGAGCCCGAGGATCTGGTCGTACGACGCCACCTCGGCCTCGACGCCGAGCAGTCGCCAGGCCTGGGCGTAGGACGTGACCACTGCCCGCGCGGGGATCTCGTTGCGACCACCGGCTCGACCTCCGATCGCCTTGTGGATCACGTCGTAGCCGCCGGACGCACCACGCTCCAGTCGCGTCGCCCACGCCTGGACCCGGCCCAGGTCGGCACCGATCTCACCAGCCTTCGGGCCCCGCAGCGGCACCTCGATCGGCTCGAAGTCCGCACCGCGCCCGTAAGACCCGAGCAGCTCGCCCGACGTCCAACGACGGCGCACCTTCGCGGCGACGTCGGTCGGCTCCGACCACTCAGCCATGACCGCGTCGCTCGCGATACTCCTCGATGGTCAGTGTCTGGACCCGCGAGTCGACGCCGTCGCGGTTGTCGACGAAGCCGATCGCGCGGACGTAGGGCTCGATGACGTGCACCTTCTGCAGCGGCGTCACGATGAGCAGCTGCAGGCCGAGGCGCTCGAAGAGGGAGAGCGCGTAGCGCGTCGAGACGTCGGAGCCGCGTCCGAAGGCCTCGTCGATCACCGCGAACCGGAAGTCACGCGAGCTCGTCGTCCCCCACTCCAGACCGAACTGGTAGGCCAGCGAGGCCGCGAGGATCGTGTAGGCGAGCTTCTCCTTCTGTCCGCCGGACTTGCCGTCGGAGTCGCGGTAGTGCTCCCACTCGGTCTCGGTGGCCTTGTCGATCTCGGCGGCCGAGAACGTGTGCCAGTTGCGTACGTCGGTCACCCGTCGGGTCCACGTCTTGTCGGCCTCGGCGTGCCCGTCGCGTCCGCGCAAGCGCTCGATGATCCGCTTGACCTCGAGGAAGCGCTCCTCGGAGTAGCGGTCGTCCCCGCCGATGGTGCCGCTCGTGACCGCCGACAGGTCGGCTCGGAAGTCGCGCACGTCGGCGTTGATCGTCGGCTCGATGAGCAGCTTGATGTAGCGACCGGGGGAGTAGTCGATCGCACCCAGCGACTCGTTGATCCGGGCGACGCGCTCGCGGATGTCGTCGGACTGTCGACGCAGCCAGTGGTCGAAGCGGGCCAGCTCGCGGATCGCGTTGGTGTTGAGCTGCTCCTTGAACTCCTTCTCGAAGCGCGGAAGGTCGTCGCGACGCAGGCGATCGCGAAAGGTGTAGTACTCCCCGGCAGCCTGGATCGAGGCGTCCATCTCGGTGGTGACCGCCGGCCACTGTGCCTTGATCGCTGTCATCTGGGCGGTGGCGGTGGTTGCCAGGGCGTTCATCTGCTGCTGCAGCCGCTCCATGGCGCGGTGCAGGGTGTCGGCGAGGCTGCCGGCGGCGCTGTCGCAGGCCTCGGCGTCGGTGACCGGCTCGGGCAGGCGCAGCTCGATGTCGGCGTACTGTTCGCGAGCCAGCTCCAGCAGGTCCTCAGGGGTGGCGGCCAGCTGCTCGGTCGCGGTGGAGCGGCTGCGCGTGCAGCGCTGGAGATCGTTGGTCAGGCCGCCGACGGCCTCGTCCACGGACGAGCGGCGGGATTCGAGCTCGGCGATGCGGGTCTCGACGCGATCCAGCGCACGGTCGAGCTCGGCGAGCCGCGAGGAGCCCGCGAGCAACCGGGCGCGCTCCTCGGCTGCCTCGCGCGCCTGCTCGGTGGGCGTGGCCGTGTCGAGCTCTGCCCAGGAGGCGACGTCCAGGAGCCGGCCGAGCGACTGGGTCACCGCGAGGGCGGCCTCGCGGCGCTCGGTGATCGTGGCCACGTCCTCCTCGACGCGGGACAGCTCGTGGTGGAGCTCGGCTCGAGCCGAGGTGAGTGCCTCGAGCTTGCGCTGGTTGGAGCGTCCCAGGATCCACTGGCGGGGGTCGTCGACGCGCGAGCGGTCGTCCTTCTCGTGCCGGTCGCCCGAGCGGATCTGACCCTCGACGGTCACCGCCCGGTGCTCGGTCTGGAGCTCGGCGACCGTGGCGACGCACGTGTGGTCGGCCCGACGGTTGAGCTCGGCGGTGAGGAACGAGGCGAAGTCGCCCTCGGCGACCTCGAGGGTGTCGAGCAGGCGCAGGCGGCCGTCAGCGGCCGGCTCGGGCTGTAGTCGCAAGCTGCGCTCCGGCACCCGGAGGTAGACCAGCTTGGCGCCGAGGTGCTGGTCGTTGACCCAGCGCGCGGCCGCCGCATAGTGCCGTTGCGGCACGAGCAAGGAGAGCCCCAACCCGCGCAGCACGCGCTCGGCGGCACCACGCCAGGCCCCGTGCGTCGCGGCGACCTCGATCAGCTCGCCGGCGAAGGGGAGCTCGTCGGCCGCGACCTGGAGGTCGGTCGCGAGCCTGTCGCGCAGCGCCACCGCTGTGCTGGGCAGGTTACTCGGCCGCTGGGAGAGGCTGGTGAGCTCGACGTCGATCTCGCCGATCGACTCGTTCAGCTTGGCGCGGGTCGTCATCGCGGTGGCGAACTCGTGGTCGAGGTCGCGCCGACGCGGTTCGGCCTCCGCGTAGGCCGCGATCGCCTCCTCGCGGCGGCGAGCGAACGACGAAGCGTCGACGACCGGCTCCAGGCCCGCCTGCGCGAGCAGCTCCGCGTGTCGCCGGTAGCGTGTGGTGCGCTCGGCCACGACGGCCTCGAGTTCCTTGATCTCCCGCTCCAGCTGGGCCACGCGGTCGCCGCCGGCCGCCGCGCGCTCGCCGATGAGTCGGCTCTGCTCGCCGCGGGCGGAGGACAGGTCGGCCACGATCGCGTCGAGGTCGGTGCGGCGCGCCTGCAGCTCGGTCTCGAGCTGGTCGAGCTGCGTGGTGAGCAGGGAGATCCGCAGCTCGGTGAAGTAGAGGCCGACGCCGTCGCGCTGTCGCTGGGTCGTCGCCCGCTCGGCCGCCAGGGCGGCGTGCTTGTCGCAGTTGACCAGCAACGGGTCCAGGGCGGCGAGCTGGTCGCGCGCACGTCGTACCGCCTCGTGGGCGCGGGTGAGGTCGTCGAAGTGGGTGACGATGGTGGCGACCTGCGCAGTGGCGTCGGCCGGTTCGAGCATGTGGGTGCGGACGAAGTCGTTGAGGTTGCCCACCGACTTCATCGACACCGTCTGGTGGAACAGCTCCATTGCCTGGTCCGAACGGATGCCGAGGAGGCGTCGTACGTGGCGACCGTAGGCAGGGAAGTCCTTCTCCAGCACGGCGCCGCCGTCGCGCAACCGACGGCGCAGATCGTTGAGGTTGGTGCCGAACCCGGCGAAGTCGCCCTCGATGCTGAGCTCGCGCTCGGCCGTGACGTAGAACCGGTCCGGCTGCCCGGTGCGGTCGCGCTGGGTGAAGACCTGGGCGAGCGTGATCGACTCGACGGAACCGTCAGCGCCGTGGGGGCCGGCATTGGTGAAGACCCCCAGCACGACGGAGTACGACGTGTGGTCACGCAGGCCGATCGGGCGCGAGGTCCCGGACTCCTCGATCCGCTCGGACTTGTGGTGACCGAGCACGTAGCTGCGCAGCGTGCGCTCCTTGCCCTCGGAGCCGGCCGCCTTGTTGTAGGAGATCTTCTGGTGAGGCAGGAGCAGCGTCGTGACCGCGTCGACGAGGGTCGACTTGCCGCTGCCGATGTCACCGGTGAGCAGGGTGTTGGTGCCGTCCAGACGCAGCGACCAGACGCGCTTGTCGAAGGTGCCCCAGTTGAGCACCTCGAGGCGGTGCAGCCGCCACCCGGGGCGAGCCGATCCGGAGTCGAGCTCGACCGTGGAGAAGAGCCCGTCACTCATGGCTGTCCTCCCGAGGACCCGTCCAGGCGGTAGTCATCGAGTTTGGCGGCGAAATCGGCCAACGTCTGCGCGTCGACGTAGGCCTTGAGGATCCGACGTACCTCGAAGGTGTCCCGCTGTCCGCGCAGCGCACGCAGGAAGCCGAGGTCGACGACCTTCTTGATGGTGGCGTCGACCTGGTCCAGCTGGCGGGCCTCGTTGGAGGTGTCGGCGAGGAAGAGGGCGAGCATCTCGCCGATCTGCTCGCGGGTGAGGATCAGGCGCGGCTCGTTGCTCGTGGACTCCCACTCGACCATCCGTTTGCGCAGCAGCACCAGCAGCAGGCTCACGGGGTAGGACAGGCTGCGTCGGTTGACCAGGCGGGGCAGCTCGTCGGCGTCGTCGACCTGGGCTCGCAGGTAGGCGTAGCCCTCGTTGTCGTCGACCACGACGTCCACGCCGATCGTCGCGAAGTGGTCGCGCACCGGGGCTCCGTGGCGCTGGAGGGTGGCCCAGACGACCTCGTGCGTCTCGCGGTAGACGACCCCGCGCATCAGCGTGATCGCCGCGGTCGAGACGGCTACCTCGGTCTCGCTCCTCATCGACGCACCTCCCTCATGACCTGCTCACCGTCGCCTGCGGCATCGAGACCGTACGCCGCCCGCGCTCGTCGTCGATGCTCACCTCGACCCGCAGGGTCTCGTCGAGCTCGACGCTCAAGTCGTCGTCGGTGAGCGCCAGGTAGCCCACCAGCTCGGCCACCCCGTCACGGAGCGGGTAGAGCTCGAGGACGTCGGCGAGCAACGCGGAGCTGCGTGGGGGCACGACGGTGCGCAGCTGGGTGGCGAGTCGCACGTGGTCGACGACCGTCTGGTCGAACAGTGCCGTCGTGTCCAGCTCCTCGATGCCCGCCGAGACGCTGGAGTCGACCTCGCTGACGGGCTTGACGTCGTACAGCGGACGCTCGAACGGCAGGCTGATGGCCAGCTGGGCCTCGTCGACCTCCAGCCCGAGGCTCGGGGGCGCGAGTCGCAGCTCGATGGCCGCGCCCTCGATCTCGCGGACCAGGTCGAGGACGCGGCGGTTCTCCACCCAGACCTGGTCGTCGAGGAAACGGCGGAACTGCTCCGAAAGGCGCCGCACGGTGGTCTGCGTGCGTTCGGCGGCATCGGACCAGTCGTGGTGGACGCGACGCATCCGCGGGTCGGCGTCGAGCTCGTCGAGCTCCTGGACGCGCGCGAGCAGATCGGTCAGCTCGTCCTGCCGGTCGTGGGAGAGCAGGAAGTCGTAGAAGGCTCGGAAGCTCGCGCCCTGGTCGGAGGAGGCGATGTCGGCGCGATCGGTCACCAGCGTCTCGAGCAGCTCGCCCTTGGCTCCCTCCCAGGTGGCGATCCGCTCGCGGGCGCCGCGATCCAGCGCGCGGAAGTTCTCCTCGACCTCGCGGAAGTCGGCCAACAGCTCGCGAGCCGTGCTGCTGAAGAACTGGTAGCGCTCACGCAACGCGGCGCCACCCATCACCTCGAACTCGCCGGCCGTCACTGCGGCGATCTCGGCCTCCACCTCGGCGCGACGCTGATGCAGCAGCGCCAGGCGCGCCTCCTGGTCGTCGTCGGCGCCGTGCACCATCTGGCGCAGCAGCTCCACCAGCGTGTGCAGTCGTGACTCGGTGCCGACGCTGGGTCGAGTCTTCAGGCTCGTGACCCAGGCATAGGCCTTCTCGAAGGCGGGCGTGGCGTCGTAGTGGACGTCGTCGAGCCCCGGGGGATAGAAGCGTCGCAACCAGCCGGACTCGGGCGCCGACCAGTCGTCGAGGTAGCCGATCGGGTCGCCGACCCACTGCTCGGCCTGTGCGCGGCCGGCGTTGGCGACGTACAGGAAGTCGTCGAGGCGCCCGGCGAGCTCGCTCTGTGCTTGGGCGCCGCCGTTGGTCTCGACGAAGGTCTCACCCAGGAAGCCCAACACCAGGGGGGCGTTGCGCGCTCGCAGCAGCTTCCACGCAGGGCTGCGCTCCGCGAGCAGCCGGATCTCGTCGAGGTGCACGGGGCGACCCTAGTAGCGGCCGCCGACGACCGGGGCCCAGGCCGACGACGCGGAGCCGGACGAGAGTGCCCGTGACGACCGTCACTCTCTGGTTGACTGCACTCCACACCCTGGGAGGGACGAGCATGGACGACTCAGCCTTGATCTCGGTCGGCCTGCCGATCGCGCTCGCGATCATCATGTTCGGGCTCGGGCTCTCGTTGACCCCGGCGGACTTCCGTCGCGTCGCTCGGACACCGAAGGCGGTCGCGGTCGCCCTCGTGCTGCAGGTGCTGGTGCTGCCGGTCATCGCGTTCGGGCTCGTGCTCGCCTTCGACCTCGACCCGCTCCTCGCGGTGGGTGTCATGCTGCTCGCGGCCTCGCCCGGCGGGACGACCGCCAACCTGTTCAGCCACCTCTTTCGCGGCGACGTCGCGCTCAACGTGAGTCTCACCGCGATCAACTCGGTGCTGGCGGCGTTCACGATCCCGCTGATCACGAACGGCGCGATCGGCTACTTCGACGTCGAGGGCGAGCTCGGCCTCCAGGTGGGCAAGGTCGTGCAGGTGATGGCGATCGTGATCGTCCCGGTCGCCATCGGGATGACGGTCCGGCACCGCTCCGAGCGCTTCGCGGCACGAGCGGACCGCCCGGTGCGGATCTTCTCGATCGTCGTGCTGGTCGTCGTCGCGGTCGGCGCCCTGCTGGGGGAGCGCGACGAGATCGGCGGCTACATCGAGCAGGTCGGTCTGGTGACGGGCATCTTCTGCTTGGCCAGCCTCACGCTCGGCTACGCCGGCGCGCGACTGATGCGTCTCGACGAGCCCCAGGCCATCGCCAGCTCGATGGAGGTCGGCATCCACAACACCACGATCGCGCTGACCATCGCGCTCAGCGTCCTCGACAACACCGAGGTCGCCATCCCGGCTGCGGTCTACTCGGTGCTCATGTACGTCCTCGCGACCGCGTTCGGCTTCCTCCTCACGCGCGGACGGCGCGGCGCGCCGGCGAGGGACACGATCGCTTCCTGAGGTCGACCGGGCACTGTCGGTGCCCGACCCTAGGGTCGATCCACCGGGGACGAGAGGCAGGGGTGCACATGAGGGACGAGCTCGATCTGGACGAGGCCACCGACGCTGCGTGGGTGGGGTTCCGCCGGCGACTGGCCGATCACCTGGCCGTGATGGCGCAGGGTGCCGAGCTCAGGCTCGAGGTCAGCGCCGGGGTCGACGACTCCTCGGCACGGGTCCGCCCGTGCCTGGTCGTGTGCGCGCTGGACGCCGAGCTGGTCGCGGTCGAGTGGGCGAGCGACGGTGCCGGTGCGGTGTGGGTGCACACCCAGGCAGACGTCGCCGCGATGGCCGGGCTCGGCTGGGACGACACCGTGACGCACGACGGTGTCGACCACCGGTGCGCCGCGGTCGAGCCGCGCCGTGCCGACGAGCTCGCAGTCCTGCTGGTACGCACCCTGCGCGAGGTGTACGACGTACCGCACCCGTCCTTCCTGGCCGCCGGTGGCCTGGAGGTCGACCCCGACGCCGCGCCGGCGCGGGTGGAAGAGGGCGAGGAGCCGGAGGGGCCCGGCGAGCACGTCGAGCTCGAGGGGGTCCCGACCGACGGTGAGCACCTCCAGCTGATGGTCGACGCCGCGCTGAGCGAGGTGTTCCCGGACCTGCGCCACGACGAGGACGGCGACATCCCGATCGTCGCCGGCTCGAGCGTCGCCTACGTCCGGGTGCTGCCCGACCGTCCCTGCATCGAGCTCTTCGCGGTGATCGTGATCCGCCCCGACGACCCCGACCGCGTCCCGGGTGAGCTCGTCCTGCTCAACGACGCCCACCCCCTGTGGAAGTTCAGCCAGCGCGGCGACCGGATCGAGATGCGCCACCAGCTCGTCGCCCTGCCGTTCTCCGCCTACGGCCTGCGGGTGATGGTCAGGCGCTTCACGGCCGAGGTCGACGACATCGCACGCGGTCTCGCGGTCCGAGTCGGGGGCACCCTCTTCCGCGAGCCCGAGCTCGTGGAGGACGAGCGCGACGTGCTGATGTCCGGCCTCCTCGAGCTCCTCCACCTCGACCGGGTCCGCGCGGCGACGGTGGCCGGGCTGTTCGACCACGACCGGGTCGAGATCATCCGCCAGCTGGTCCGGATCCGCCGCGGCGAGCAGTCGTGCGGCGACCACGACGAGGAGATCGTGCTGGAGGCCCTGCGCAAGGCGTTGCGCTACGTCGCCGACGGCGAGGCGCCGGCCCACGTCGTCGCGTCCGAGCCTGCTCCGCCCACGGTCCAGGGCGCGTTGCTCGACGACCCCGGCGCCGACGACCCGCTCGACCTCGGGTGGTCGGCCTAAGGTCTGGCCCGATCAGGACCGGCGCACACCGCCGTAGATCCCGCGTCGCACGATCCACGGCTGCAGGACCGAGTCGATGGTCCAGGCCGGGAAGCGGAACGCGCGACCATTGGCGGCGAAGACCTCCAGGCCGTCGGGCTGCACACCGAGCACCGACCCCCACCGGCGCCGTGGCGGCTCGTAGTCCTTCAGCTCCCGGTCGGAGATGGTGGCGCGGATGTTGTGGGCCAGCAGCTTGTCGGCTCGGTTGCGCGCGGAGGTCCGCAACGGGTCGGTGGCGGCGATGTCGCCCACCGCCCACACGCCCTGGACCTCGGGGACCCGCAGCTGGGGGTCGACGCGCACGAACCCGTCGGCATCCAGCAGCCCGGTCGGCAACCAGGACGAGTTGGGGCTGACCCGTCCGATGGCCCACAGCACCGCGTCGGCCTCGGCCGGAGGCTGCCCCGTGCTCCACCGGAGGGGTCCCTCGGTGATCTCGTCGCACGCGAAGCCCTCCGGCACCACGGCCCGATGCCCTGCGTGCAGCGCCACCCCGGCCTCGGCGAGTCGGTGCTGCACCCGACGCCAGACCCGGCCGTGGTGGTGGGGGAGGGCTCGTTCACCGGGGAAGTACAGGTGCACCGAGGCGCTCGGCCAGGCCAGGGCGACGTTGAGCGCGCTGCTGACCGCGGCCGCACCGCCGCCCACCACGGCTATGGTGCCGGCAGACCCCAGGCGCTCGTGGGCCGAGCGCAGCTCGGCCTCGACCTCCGCCGGCGACTGCACGTCGGGTCGTCGCCAGAACCCGTTGGTCACCCCCGTGGCGATGACCAGCACGTCGTACGGCTCGGCGTGGGTGGCTCCGTCGGCGTCCTCGACGGTGACCGACCGGGCGGCGGGATCCAGCCCGAGCAGGTTGCCGTGCACGGTCCGGACCCCGTCGAGCCCGCGGAAGCGGTCGAAGCCGATGAAGTAGTCGCGCGCCCAGTCGTCGGGCCGAGCCAGCCGCACCCCCAGCTCCTGGCCACTGACCAGCGCCGTCTTGGCGGAGATCCCCACGACCTCGCCGACCTGTCGGGCCCGGGCGAGGTGCACGGCGCTCAGCAGGCCGCTGTCCCCGAGGCCGGCGACGACGACCCGGGGCTTGCTCACGCCTCGGCCCGGTCGGCCGGGTCGGGCGTACGAGGACGTCGAGGTGGCCGCGGCACGAGCATCGGGACCCGGTCGACCACGTCCTGGTACTGCGGCCGCCGCTCCAGGCTGCGTTCCTCCATCATCGGGATGCTCGCTCCGAGGAACATCGCCAGCATCGCCAGCGCCCCGACGAACAGCCACCACGACTCACCCGGGGCCGCGGCCACGCCGAAGAGCGCGAGGGACACCCAGAAGGCGAGCTCACCGAAGTAGTTGGGGTGCCGCGACCACGACCAGAGCCCGCGGTCCATCACCTGGCCCGGCTGCCGCTCGCGCACGAACCGGTGCATCTGGGTGTCCGCGGCCAGCTCCAGCCCGACCGCGGCGACGCCGACCACGAACGCCACGACGTCGATCACTCCGACCTCACGACCGCCTCGGGTGACCGCGACGTACATCGGCAGGCAGCCGAGGAAGACCTGGATCGTGGGGATCACGTGGATGCCGCCCAGGTCGGCAAGCGCCTCGAAACGTCCCGCGCGCTCACGCAGCAACGGGTAGCGCCAGTCCTCGTGGTGCAGTCCTGGGAACGAGTAGGCCCAGTTGGCGGTCAGGCGCACCGCCCACAGCAGCACCACCACGGCGACCAGCCAGCAGCGCAGCGTGTCGACGCCGTCGCTCTGGGCCCACCAGTAGAAGAGCAGCAGCGGTGGCACCACGCTCCAGTAGGCATCGTAGAAGCTGGAGTTGTGGTGCACGCGGCTGAAGCCGAAGATCACCAGCGTCGCCAACAGGTCGGCGATCAGAGTGTCGAGCCACAGGGTGTCGGTCGAAGGCCCCAGGGCCAGCCACACGACCGCCACGAGGAGGGCCGCGGCGTAGGCGACGCAGACGCGCAGGAGGGAGGCAGACTTGGTCACGGGGGCGAATCTAGTGACTTGGGTCACCCCCGCGCAGGCAACCCCTATGATTCGGGTACGTCTCGGCTGGGTGGATCGGGGCTGGGGGTGCAGGTGGCAGGAGAGTCGACGAGCGAGATCGTCGAGCAGTACGGCGACCGTCGGGCGGTGCTCGCCCGGGTGCCACGCGAGTGGACCCTGCTGCACGACGTGGCCTGGCCCGGCCGGCCCGCCGGGACGATCGACCACGTGGCGATCGGACCCACCGGCGTCTTCGTGATGACGGCCGGCTCCTGCGTGGCCGAGGCCGTCGCGGCCACCGACGCCGTCTCCGCGCTGGTGCCCGGGCTGCGCCGCGAGGGCTTCCGGGCCGTGCTGGTCGGGCCCGACCATCCGGCCCCATGGATCGAGGTCGACGGGGTCATTCACTGCGAGCCGGTCGACCTCGCCCGGCTCCTGCGCTCCTGCCCGCGCGTGCTCACCAGCGAGGAGGTCGCCGGCGTGGTCGGTGTCGTCCACGTCGGCCTCGAGCGAGCCGAGCGAGCACGCCGTACGGCCGCGACCGTCGAGGTGATCGCGGTCCCGCCGCAGGTCGCGGTGGCCGGTAGGCGTCGGCGCCTCCGCGGACGGCGGGCCGTCTGACCCACTGGATGCAGTCGATTCACGCTCCCGTCCACAGGCTGCAGATCGTTGGTTTCGGCGCGGGCCCGCCGTGGCGACGGTGGTGGGCATGTCGCTCTCTCGGATCCTCCTGCGCCCCGTCCTCGCTCCCCTCACCGTCCTCGCCCTGGTGCTCGGAGCCCTCACCCTCGTCGTCGCACCACCCGGGGGGCCGCCCCCGGCGCAGGCCGCGACCCGCGTGGACAAGGACTCGTGCCGACGCATCGACCCCAACCTGGTCAACGGGGTCTGCCTGCGCTTCCGGACCGAGCAGGGGAGCGGTCTGACCTGGATCGGGACCTACCGCGCTCCCAACGGCCGGATCTTCTTCTGCATCGACTACCTCTACGACTCCCGGCTGCCCGAGCGGGCCGAGACGGTCTCGACCGAGCGGCTCGTCAACCAGCTGGGCCGCCGCGTCGGTGACGCCGAGGTGGCCGCCCTCAACCACGTGATCTCCACCTGGGCCGGACACGGCTCGACGGGCAGCGACGACCGGGACGCCGCTGTCGCGCTCATCGTGCGCGAGGTGATGAGCGACGGCACCCGGCCGGGAGGCCTGGTCGTCTACCCGGGTGGGCTGGACGTCGGTGAGCAGGTCCGACCGCCGGTCGGTGGGCTCGGCGGCCGCGTCCTGGGGCTGGCCCGGCAGATGTGGCGCGAGGCGTCGCGCTCCTACGGTCCGTGGACGCTGAGCCTCCGCAAGACCGCCGGCGGTCCGATGCGCCTGGGCCGCACCCGCACCTACCGGGCGGTCGTGACGTCGGCGGCAGGTCGTCGGCTGACGGGGGTGCGCGTCGCCCTGCGGTGCCGTGGTCCGATCGCCTGTCCTCAGACGATCACGACGCGCCGCAAGGGCGCTCGGCTCACGGTGCGGCCCCGGGACACGGGCAGGTTCCGGATCCGTGCGCGCGTGTCCGGCCCGAGCGCCGACGGTCTGCTCTACCGCCAGCGGGGCTGGCGCACGCACGCCGGACCGACGGCCCGTGGGGTCGGGGTGCAGCGTGGCTGGATCGCGCAGGACAACCGAGCCCGAGCCGGGGCGAGCGCCCGCACCACCATCAAGAAGGCGCGGCCGCAGGTGCGCACGAGGACGTCGCAGCCCGAGGCGCTTCCCGGCGCGCGGATCCACGACGTCGTGCACGTCGGGGGACTCCCGGAGGGCTACTCCCGGCAGGTGGTGGCCACGCTGCACGGACCCTTCGCCGAACGACCTGGTCCGCACGACTGCACCGACGCCACGCGCGCCGGGCGCGTGCGCTTCGAGGTGGACGGCAACGGCACCTACACGACACCGACGGTCACGGTACGTGAGGTCGGCTTCTTCACCTGGGTGGAGGCCTTCCGGGGTGACCGCTTCACGCGTCCGCTCACGACGCGGTGCGGGCTCGTCGACGAGACGACGCTGGTCGAGCCGTTCACGCCGCGCATCCGGACGATCGCGTCGCGCCAGCGCGCCGAGGTGGGGGACCGGATCCACGACCTCGTGACGATCGACGGGATGCGCGACACCCGGGCCAGGCTGCGGTGGATCCTGCACGGCCCGCGTCGCCCCGTCGACGGGTCCTGCGGCGAGGTCCGGTGGGGTGGCGCACCGGTCGCCGACCGGGGCAGCCAGGTCGTGGAGGGCGACGGCACCTACCGCACGCCGGCCACCCTGCTGGAGCGCGCCGGCTGCTACACCTACTCGCAGTCCGTCCAGGCCACCGCGATCAGCACCGAGGCGCTCAGCCCGCCGGGCCTCGCGCGGGAGACGACGCTGGTGCGCCGTCGTACCCCCGAGGTCACGACGGTGGTCTCCGACCAGCGCGCCCTGGTCGGGGACAAGATCCGCGACACCGTCCGGCTGCAGGGTCTGCGCGCCGACGACCGGGTGCGCGTGAAGTGGTGGCTGCACGGGCCGATCGCGCCCAAGCGCGGGTCGTCGTGCCGCGGCCTCGACTGGTCGGGCGCCCCGGTGGTCGACCGCGGCGAGTTCGGGGCACAGGGCAACGGCCGCTACCGCACCCGGTGGACCCGGGTGCCGGCGAGTGGTTGCTACACCTACTCCGAGCGGGTGCCGGCGACTCCCGCGACGGAGTCGACCGAGACCCGCCCCGGCATCCCCAGCGAGACCTCCCTGGTCACCCGACCGGCGACGCCGTACGTGCCGGAGATCCCGTCCGGGTTCGACATCCGGGCCGAGGACCTCGAGGCCCGCGACGACGTGCCCGACCGGCCGACCGAGCGTGTGGAGCCGCGCTACCTCGAGGAGCGCTACGTGGCCCCGGACTCAGGCGACGTGCTCGGCCGAGCGGCAGGTGGTGGTGAGCTGCGGATCGCGCGCGTCGGCATCCGCGCCGGTGTCAGCAGGGTCGGTCTCGATGGGGGCACGATGGCGATCCCCAACGACACCGGCCGGCTCGGTTGGCTCTCGACCACGGCAGGAGCCGGCGACGTGATGGGCTCGAGCGTGATCTCGGGTCACGTCTCCGACCGGAGCGACCGGCCCGGCGCGCTGTGGCGACTGCGCGACGTACGACGGGGAGACGTCGTGAGGTGGACCGACTCGGGCGGCAAGACCCACCGGTTCGCCGTACGGCGGGTCCAGCGGTTCCCGCGCACGCAGGGAGTCCCGGCTCGGCTGCTCAAGACCACGGGACCGCACCTGCTGCACCTGGTCACCTGCACCAACCGTCAGCGGACCAGCACCGGCTTCCACTACGTCGACAACCTGGTCGTCACCGCCAAGGAGCTGTAGGCGTGGCCCGCAACCTCCTGGCGGCGGGTGCTCATCAGACGCGGACCTCGATCTCGTCGCCGAGGGTCGCGCCCAGCTCGAGCTCGAGGTCGTCGCCCGACCAGAACTTGCCCGGGTCGTAGTAGTTGGTCGGCCGCTTGGCGTCGAGCAGCCCCATCTCCTGGTAGGTCGCTGCGACCACCTCGGCGCAGTAGGTCATCTCGACACCGGCCTGGCGCCGGGCGCGGCCTCGCAGCCAGCGCCCGGCCAGGGCTGCGGTCGCGGGGAACGGCGTCCCGTCCAGGCGGGCGACGGTCTTGAGCGCGGCGCTCTCCATGTCGCGGGTGACGGCGGGGGAGAGCTGGCGCAGCCAGGCGTGCTGCTCGTAGCGGCCGCACCACTGCACGACCGCCTCGCGCAGGTCGTGGAGCTGCACGCCCCGGTGGTGGTTGCCCGACCAGACGTCGAGCAGCCCCTTGCCGAGCTCGGCGTGCCACATCAAGGGCGGCAGGTCGTCGACGACGATCGCCATCCCGACGTGGTTGACCGGGGCGTTGGTCAGTACCCGGATAGCCTGGTCGGCGGCGGAGGCGCCCCGGAAGAGCCAGAGGTCGCCGGTGCGGGTCAGCTCGACCGCGGCGTCGAGCGGCAGTCGGTCACGGCTGATCGGAGCCATCGGGGTGCGTCCTCCGGACGAGTCGTTGAGAGTGCGTCGAGCGGGAGAGTCGGATGAAGCTGAGCGTGTGGAAGCTGTTGGGGGTCGCCGGCGTGGCCGGAGTGACCGCCACGGGAGTCATCATCGCGCGAGACCAACGCCAACGCGCGAACCTCACCCCTGACGAGGTGCGCTCGCGGCTGCACGAGCGCCTTGCCGAGGCCGGGGCCGAGGCCGGGAAGGAAGCGGGCGAACAGCGCGGTACGCCGTGACCCCGGGTCAGGCGTCCGCCAGGTGGGCGCGCACGCGCCGGGCGATCTCCTCGAGCCAGCCGCGGTAGCCACCCGGCTCTTTCGAGCAGTCGACACAGTTGCCAAGAGAGTCCAGGTAGCGGTCGATCTCCGCATCGTTCGACAGCGTCACCAGGATGCCTCCGATCTCATCCACAAGCTCGGCCCGCTCCGTCGCCGCACTGTGGGCGAGGTAGTCGTCCAGAGTGCCCCACACGGTCTCGAAGTCCTGGTGGTAGTAGACGCCAATGAGCGTTTCCAACTGAGGGGTCTTCATGGGAGTTCCTTAGAGGACGGGGTACGAGGTCAGGATGCGGAAGCCATCCGGCATCGTAATGTCGTGGACCAGGACCATTTTTGCGCGAGTGGTGGTGGTCACCACACCGGTCCCATTCATCACGCGGCCCACCTCCATCGGCATGTTGCCGCGGAGCGCGAGGCCATGCTTGCTGGTGCCGGACAGCCAGTCTTGGATCCTCGATGCATTGTCGGACAGCAGTCGCTTCGCCGTGCGTTCGGCAATGGTCTCGTCGGTGAAAGTTGAAGCCTCCTTCTTGCCGCTCGCAAGCCTCGCCCGCAGGTAGTCGTCCGACTTCCCCACGTGTCGCTGGATCGTGTGCGCCCTCATCGGCCCGCCCTCGTGCGCCCGCAGGAACGACGTCGCCCGTCTTCCCGTGGCGCCGACCTGGCCCACCTCGGCGGTCATCAGCAGGCGGACGTCACCCATCGGCCGCAGCCGGGTGCCGACGCCGGCCACGGCGAGCCGGGTGCCCTGCAGTGCCTGGGCGGCCTCGGCGAGGTAGCGGCGCAGGTCGATGAGGATCCGGGTGAAGCGCGGTGCGGCTGCGGCGATCTTGGCGACGTTGATGGCGACCGCTCCGCCGTTGGCGGCGCCGAGGCTCACGAGGCCGAGCACGAAGCCGCCGACCTGGATCAGGACCGCGTCCCGGATGAGGTCGCTGACCAGGTCCAGGATGGCCTCGCGCTGCGCGGCGACCTGCTCGGCGTACTCATCGCACACAGTGGCGATCTCGCGACAGCCGCCGGCGAGCTCGACCACGCCGTCACCGAGCCGACCGATCGCGGCCGCGGCGGCCGGGATCTCGGGCGAGCGCTCGGACCACAGCGCGGTGACGGCGCGTTGCGGGAAGGTCGCCACGTCGTCGAGCCCGTCAGCGGTCATGCGCCACGTGGCTGCGGCGGCACGCAGCCGGTCCAGGTCGGCGTCCGGCCACACGAACCCCTCGACGTGGTCGAGGATGACGTTGGCCCACCCCGGCAGCGACGAGGGATCTCCGCCCAGCGAGGCGGGTGGGCGCAGCGGCAGGACGTGGATCCAGTCGTCGGTGGACAGCGCGGGGTCATGGGCGATCCGGACGTCGCCGAAGGTCGAGGCCCGCTCGGCCCGGGTGTGGTTCTCCAGGGACGCGAAGGCGAGGCGCCCGAGGTTGCCCAGGGCCTCGACCGCCTCGGCCGCGGCGGCGAAGACCTCGCCCGCCGCCTCGTCGTAGGCGACCGACCAGGCATCGGCGAAGGCCGAGTCGCCCGCCATCCCGCCGCTGCCGGCGAGGCCGTCCACGAGGTGCCCGAAGTGCCTCGCGGCCCACACGTTGCCGTCGTGGAGCAGCGCCGAGGCCTCGGTGTAGCCGGCGCCCGTGACGTCGATCGTGGTCACAGGGCCTCCCACATCGAGACGTTGGCCTCGACCGCCGCCCGGTAGTTGTCACGCGACGTCGCGGCCGCCCCGCGCATCACGGCCAGGCCGTCGCGCATCGTCGCGAAGCCCGCCTCCCACCGGCCCTGCGCCTCCGCCTGGGCGCCGGCCGACTGGCCGGACCAGGTGAGGTGCAGCCGGGCGACGCGGCGTACGACGTCGTCCAGCGCCTCGTCGCAGTCGGTCTCGCAGTGGGCGAGGGCGGCGATGGTGTCCTCGAGGACCTCGAGGTCGATCGCGTACGGCGCGCTCATCCGAGCCGCTCCACGAGCCGGTCCGCCACGCGGCCGGTGAGCGCAGCCGACGCCGTGCGCGAGGCCTCGTCGGCCTCGGTCTGGTCCCGGCCGGCAGCCCAGATCAGGTCCGCCATCGTGCGCAGGGCAGAGGTGACCTCACTGCTGCCGCTGCGCCACTCCTCCCAGCCTTCGACGTAGGTCGCCGCGGCAGCCCCGGTCCAGCCCTCGACGAGAGTGTCGACCTGCTGCTCGGTCGTGGCCCGGCGGTGCTCGAGCCGGTCGGCGACCTGGCTCAGCGCCGCGACCGCCTCGGCGAGGTCGGCGTGGATCAGGTTGATGGTCATGGGGGCTCCCGAGATGAGTCCGGTACGACGCACCTCAGCCTGCCCCGGTCGCGGCGCGCCTGGGGCGCTCGAACGCGATCTGTGGATAACTCCCTGCCACACTGGCGCCATGCCGGACGACTTCGTCATCGCCCGCAACCCCGACGGCGACTCCACGCTGCCCTACGTGCTGCGGATCCCGCTCGGCGAGCACGGGATCGTGCTGAAGTCGCGCGAGACCTGGCCGCGGACCTCGAAGGTCTACTGCCACCGGGTCGAGGAGTGGCCGGAGGACGCCGAGGTCCTCGAACGGGTACCGGTCCGCAGCTGCATCCGGCGCGGCGCAGCGATCGACCTCGTGCTGGACCGGGGTCGGGAGAACCGCTCCCAGCTCGTGATGACCCGCGTGCGTGGAGGGCGGCAGGCGATCTTCTGGCAGACGGCGCGTACGGCGAAGCAGGCGCGTCCCGCGGTCGCCGTGCCGAAGGCCCGCGCCTCGGGGGTCGTCGGCCTCGTGATCGTCGTGGACTCCCACGAGCGTTACGCCTACGGCTTCGCCGACCAGCAGGTCGTGACCCGCAAGGCGGGGCTTGCGGCCGGTGACTACGGGGTCGTGCGCGACGGCTCCCTGATCGCCTCGGTCGAGCGCAAGAGCCTGGTCGACCTGGTCTCGTCCCTGACGACCGGCAAGCTCAAGTACCAGCTCGCCGACCTCGCGGCCGTCCCGCGGGCGGCCGTCGTCGTCGAGGACCGCTACTCGGAGGTCTTCAAGCTCGACCGGGTCCGCCCGGCGGTCGTGCTGGACGGGCTCGCCGAGTGCCAGGTGCGCTGGCCCCAGGTGCCGATCCACTTCTGCGAGACGCGCAAGCTCGCCGCCGAGTGGACCTACCGGTTCCTGGCGGCGGCCACGGTGGCTGCCGAGGAGGACGAGCTGGGCGAGGCGGTGGTCTCCGACCTGGCCAGTCCACCCCCGTTGGCCGCGGCGCCGGCCACGCCCGCCGAGGTCCGGGCATGGGCAGCGGTCAACGGCTACCAGGTCTCCGACCGAGGCCGCGTACGGCGCGAGGTCGTCGAGGCCTTCGAGGCGGCGCGGTCGCGGTGACGAGGATGCGTCGGGACGTCGCCTGAGCGATCAGGCCTGGCAGACCGGACACCAGAAGAGGTTGCGGGCCTCCATGGCAGCGATCTCCACCGGCGTGCCACAGCGTCGGCAGGCCAGCCCGGCTCGGCGGTAGACGTAGTGCGCGTCGCTGCGGCGTGGTCTCCCGGCGGGACGCTCGCGGTCGTCCGGCTCGGTGGTGATGATCCGCCCCGACCGTGCGCCGGCGCGCATCAGCACGACCAGGTCCTCCCACATCGCCTCCCACGTGGCCGAGTCCAGGTCGCGGCCGGCCAGGAAGGGACTCACCCGGTGTCGGAAGAGGAGCTCGGCGCGGTAGACGTTGCCGACGCCCGCGAGCACCTGCTGGTCCATGAGGAGGGCGCCGACCGGCCGCCTGCTCCGGCCGATGCGCGCGATCGCCGCCGCCGGGTCGGCCCCGCGGCGCAGCGGATCGGGACCCAGCCGCGAGAGCAGCGAGTCGCGCTGGTCGGGGGAGAGCACCTCGCACGCGATCGGGCCGCGCAGGTCCAGCCACCGCTCATCGGTGACCAGCCGCAGCCGCAGCGCCCCCACCGGGTCCGGCGGGGGACCGGCGCCGTCGCGGAACTTCCCGTAGAGGCCGAGGTGGACGTGCAACCACAGGTCGTCGTAGCGGTGGAAGAGGTGCTTGCCCCAGGCGTCGGTGCCGTCCAGCGTGCGCCCACTGAGCAGCGCGGCTCCGTCGGCGAACCGCCCCTGCGGACTCGACGCCGTCACCCGCTCGCCGGCCAGGTCGCGCTGGTGGCGCCGGGCGAGGCGGTGGATCGAGTGACCTTCGGGCATCGAGTCATCCTGGCGGACCCGTGAGCCCTCGAAAGGGTGGTGCGTGCGGTGGCCGTGAGATCAGCTCAGGTCGAACAGGTACCTGCTGGTCGGGACCAGGTCGAGCCCGCGGTCCGCGCCGAAGCGAGCGACGCTCGTCATCATCCGCTCCATCCGGTCCGACAGGTCCGCGTCGGTCCCGTCGCTGCCGTAGAAGGCGTGGATGTCGGTGATCGCGGCGGTCGGGAAGAGCTCCTCGACCAGGGCGGCGACCGGCTCGTCGCCGGACTGCGCGGCCTCGACCGTCGCCGGCGTGATCGGCCCCACGACGATGTTCTGCACGTAGCCGAACGTGCCCTGTGTCGCGATCGCGACCGGGGTGTGGTCGACCAGCCAGCGGTGCCGCCACTCGTCGTGCGTCAGCTCGGCCGGGCGACGCAGGAGGGCGATGTTGGCCAAGGCGTCGAGACGTGATCCGTCCCACGCCTCGGCGGGGGCGATGGGGCGTCGCTCCTCGACCTCCCACCCCGCGACGCGCGCCACCCCGGGCAGCCCCGACAGCACGGCCGCGACGGCGTCCGCGGCACCCCCGCCCCAGGTGCTCACCACCGCGGAGATCGCCTCCTGACCTGCGGGGATGCGCATCGCGGCGGCGACCGGCGCGTCGTCGACGTTCACCTGGAGGCGCTCCACCCCCAGCCCCGCCAGTGCCCGGCGCAGCGCCGGGGCGAGAACGGTCGGGGCGAGATCGTCTCCGTGCAGCGCGAACATCCGTTTTGTCACAGCTGTCACGCTAGTCCCTGGCAGACCCGCACGGGTATACACCCGGGGGATGCGGGTACGGGTGTCTCGTGACGCAGCCTCCCCCCCAGCCGGCGTCGATGTATCTCGATCCTCCGCTCGCGCCCAGCGAGATCGAGTTCCTCTCCGGCTTCTCCTCCCGTGGTGACATCCGTCGTGTCTGGCCCGGCCAGCCCAACGCGCACTGCCCCTGGCGGGTGAGCCCCGACGGTCGCAGTCTCGACCTGGACCTCGAGGTCGTGGGCGAGGACGCCTCCGAGGTCGCCCCGTGGCTGCGCTTCCTGTGCCACGAGTTCCTGGCGCCGAGCACCATCGAGGCCATGCACGCCGCCCTGGCCAACCGGCTGCGGGGAGGTCACCGGATGAGCGGCATCGTGGTGATCGACGGTCTGCGCGAGATCCGGGCCGACAACAACCGGATCACCGAGCGGGTCCTGGCCCTCGAGCAGGACGCGGTCGTCCTGCCCTTCGACGCCCTCCGCAGGGCCGGGACCGGCCCCGGGGTCGGCCGTCAGTCGCGCTGCGTCGAGCGGTAGACCTCGCGGGTGCGCTCGGCGATCGCCGTCCACCCGAACGACTCGATCGCCCGCTCGCGTCCGGCCCGTCCGTACGACGCCGCGCGCGCCGGGTCCGCGACCAGGTCGTTGAGCGCCTCGGCGAAGTCCGCGACGTACCGGTCGGGGTCCAGCGGCGTGCCGGTCCCGTCGTCGGCCTGCTCGATCGGCACGAGGAGCCCGGTCTCCCCGGGCACCACCACCTCGGGGATGCCCCCGGTCGCGGTCGCGACGACCGCGGTCTCGCAGGCCATCGCCTCGAGGTTGACGATGCCGAGCGGTTCGTAGATCGACGGGCACGCGAAGACCGTGGCCGCGCTCAGCAGCGCGATCACGTCGGGGCGCGGCAGCATGTCGCGGATCCAGACGACGCCGGTGCGCGTGGTGGCCAGGGCGTCGACCAGGGCGACGACCTCGGCCTCGATCTCGGGAGTGTCCGGTGCCCCCGCGCACAGCACGATCTGGACCTCCGGCGGCAGCTGCGCCACCGAGCGCAGGAAGTGCGGCAGACCCTTCTGCCGGGTGATCCGCCCGACGAAGACGACCGAGGGGCGGTCCGGGTCCACCCCGAGCTCACGTACCCGCGCGGGGGCGTGGATCGGGGCCCAGTCGGCGGTGTCGATGCCGTTGTGCACGACGTGCACCCGGTCCGGGTCGATCGCCGGGTACGACGCCAGCACGTCGTCGCGCATGGCCGCCGAGACCGCGATCACCGCGGACGCCGCCTCGTACGACGTCCGCTCGGCCCACGACGACACGGCGTACCCACCGCCGAGCTGCTCGGCCTTCCACGGCCGCAACGGCTCCAGGGAGTGCGCGGTGACGACGTGGGGCACGCCGTGCAGCAGGCTCGCGAGGTGACCGGCGAGATTGGCGTACCAGGTGTGGGAGTGCACCAGGTCGGCGCCGCCGCAGGCGTCGGCGATCGCCAGGTCCACCCCGAGGGTGGCGAGCGCCGGGTTGGACCCGGAGAGCTCGGTCAGGGCGTCGTACGCCGTGGTGCCGGGCTCGTCGCGAGCCCCGCCGAAGGCGCGTACCCGCGCGTCGAGACCGTCGAGGCCACGCAGGGCTCGGACGAGCTCGGCCACGTGGACGCCGGCTCCGCCGTAGACCGCGGGCGGGTACTCCTTGGTGAGGACGTCGACGCGCACGCTGCGAACCTACCGGGACTCCTCACCCGGCGGGCGGGCACGCGCCGTCGTAGGTGGACAGCGTCATCTCCGGTGCCTCGATCGACTGCTGGTTGGGCCGGTCGAGGTCGTGGTAGCGCACCCAGTCGACCTGCAGGCGGCCGTGGTCCATCCGCTCACCCTTCGCCGCCTGCAGCCGGAAGCGCGGCTGCAGCCTGGTGCCCGACAGCGCCTCGGGGCGGCGCTCGGTGTGCAGCACCACGGTGTCGACGAACCAGGACACGTGGTCCGGGGTCACCTCGACGGCATAGGTGTGGAAGGTGTCATCGGCCAGGTCGAGGTCGATGCCGAAGTCGAGCTCGTTGCCGGGCCGGCTGCGCACGACCCCCGTCGCCGACCCGTGGCCCGGGACGTACTGGGCCAGCACGATGGACTTGGACCCGCACTTGTAGCGGCGCTTCGGCACCAGCTCCCAGATCACCTGGTACGGCGTCCGGTGGGTGCTGAAGCGCCGTGCGCGGACCCGGGCCTCCCACCGTCCGTAGCGGGCGGCCTGGTCGGTGGCGAGCGCCTTGACACTGCCGCGGTGGGCCGACTCCAGCGAGAGCATCCCCTTGGTGTTCTCGACGCGCTCGGGCTTGTTGACCTGCCACGTGTCGCGGGGAGGGCCCTTGACCTCGAACTCGTCGCGCCACTCGGCCCGGCCCCACTTGAAGACTGCCGCGGCGTCGGTCGGGGTGCGGGGCTCGTCCGGCTCCCCCGGCTCGGCGAGCGAGCCCGGCACGACGAGCAGGCCGGGGGCGAGCAGGGCGGCGAGCACCAGTGCACGCCGCGGCGACGGCAGGGATCCCAGCGACCTCACGGACATGGCGCAACCCAAGCACACCCGTGAGGTGGACGGCGTACGTTGGGCACGTGAGCGCCCGTCCGAAGGTCCTGGCCATCGTCCTCGCCGGTGGGGAGGGCAAGCGGCTGATGCCGCTGACCGCCGACCGTGCCAAGCCGGCGGTGCCGTTCGCCGGCATCTACCGGCTGATCGACTTCGCGCTCTCCAACGTCGTCAACTCCGGCTACCTGCAGGTCGTCGTGCTGACGCAGTACAAGTCGCACAGCCTCGACCGGCACGTGACCCAGACCTGGCGGATGTCGACGATGCTGGGCAACTACGTCGCCCCGGTTCCGGCGCAGCAGCGCGTCGGCAAGCACTGGTACCTCGGCTCGGGCGACGCGATCTACCAGTCGCTCAACCTGATCAAGGACGAGAAGCCCGACATCGTGGTGGTCGTCGGTGCCGACCACGTCTACCGGATGGACTTCTCCCAGATGGTGGACCAGCACGTGGCCAGCGGGGCCGGGTGCACGGTGGCGGCGATCCGGCAGCCGATCGGGCTGGCCGACCAGTTCGGCGTGATCGACGTGGTGCCCGACGACCCGCGACGCATCCGCGAGTTCCTGGAGAAGCCCACCGATCCCACCGGACTGCCCGACAGCCCGCACGAGGTGCTCGCCTCGATGGGCAACTACGTCTTCGACGCCGAGGCACTGGTCGAGGCGGTCACCCGCGACTCCACCACCGACGGGTCCAAGCACGACATGGGCGGCGACATCGTGCCGGCCTTCGTCCGTCGCGACCAGGCGGCCGTCTACGACTACCAGGACAACGTGGTGCCCGGGGCCACGGAGCGCGACAAGGGCTACTGGCGCGACGTCGGGACGCTCGGTTCCTACTACGCCGCCCACATGGACGTCGTCTCGCCGCTGCCGATCTTCAACCTCTACAACTTCGACTGGCCTATCTACACCTCCTACGGACCGCAGCCGCCGGCCAAGGTCGTCGCCTCCGGCGGTCGGGAGTCCCACGTCGACGAGGCCGTGCTCTCACCCGGCGTCGTGGTCAGCGGCGGCCACGTCAACCGCTCGGTGCTCTCCCCGGCCGTGCACGTCGGCCAGGGTGCCTCGGTCGACGGCTCGGTGCTGATGAACGGCGTCACCGTAGGTGCCGGAGCGGTGGTCCGCAACGCGATCCTGGACAAGAACGTCGTGGTCCCGCCCGGCGCCGAGATCGGGGTGGACGCGGAGGCGGATCGGGCTCGCGGTTTCCTGGTCGAGGACGGGTTGACGGTGCTCGGCAAGGACCAGGTGTTCCCGGGCTGATCGTGGTGTGACCTGACCTCGGCGCGCCGGTCTACAGCACGCCCGCCGCCCGTGCCGGCTCGGCGTACGCCGCCGCCAGGGTCTCCACCGTCTCGTGCGCGTTGAGGCCGCTCGGGTTGGGCACCACCCACAGGTCGGTGCCCTCGAACGGGCCACCCCCGACCTCCGGCTGCCGGCCCATCACGGCCTGGGGGTGCCCGAAGGCCGTGCGGTACGCCGTGATGCCGGCGATGGCGACCACGGTCGGGCGCGTACGGCGTACCAGCGCCGCCAGCTCGGCCCCTCCGGCCCGCAGCTCCTCCGGGTCCAGCTCCGAGGCCTTGGCCGTCGCGCGCCGCACGACGTTGGTGATCCCGATCCCTGCGGATCGCAACCGGTCACGATCAACCTCGCTCATGCCGGCAGCCGGGTCGACGGGCTCGGTGAGGATCCCGGCGCGCAGCAGCGCCGGGTAGAAGCGGTTGCCGGGGTGCGCGAAGTGGGTGGACGTGGCAGCGGTCCACAGCCCGGGATTGATGCCGACGAAGAGCAGGCGCAGCGGTGGGTCGTCCTGGCCGGGCAACAGGTCGGGCACCTCGGCGTCGCGGAACGACTCGAGCTCGGCTCGGGTGAAGCGGGTCATCGGAGCATCATCGCCGACCGCCCATCGCCCGCCGCGCCCATCGCCCGCCGCGCCCACCGCACGACCGCGACCACCGCACGACCACGACCGTCGCGGGAACCGGGCAGCACGCAGTACCGTCCCATCACCATGCGACGAACTCTCGGAACCATCCTCGCCCCCGTCCTGCTCTGCTCCGTGCTCGCCGGCTGTGGCGGCGACGCCGACGTGCTCTCCGACGGCGCTGCCAGCGACCCGGCTCCCACCGAGACCCCGACCTCCACCCAGACCGATGGTGATGCCGAGGAGCCGGTCGACTACGTCGTCGTGGGGCTGCCCAGCGAGACCGCCGCCGGTGGGTCGGTCTCGCCGATGCTCACCCCGGTCCGGACCCCCGACGAGCTCGACACGTTCGTGTCCCAGTTCCGTCTGGACTCCTTCGCCGACGAGGTCCGCGACGACGCCACCTCCGCCACCGACGAGGGAGACCTGTGGGCTGCGGTCGTGTCCATCGGCTGCGACGTCCCGCCGGGGGTCATCGTGGAGGAGGGCGAGGCCGGCTACCTGGTCACGCCGGAGAAGGTCGCCGCGCCGCTCCAGGAGTGCCTGGCGCCGGTGACCACGGTGGCCCTGGTCGCGATCAGCTGACCGGCAGGGCTCAGCCCGAGGGTGCGGTGTAGGTCACCGACACGGCGTTGGCGACGTGCCGCTCCCGGCCGTCGGAGGGAGAGTTGATCACCCTGACGTTGCCGTCGGGCCGCCTCGCGACCATCGTCGAGGAGCCACCACC
This sequence comes from Pimelobacter sp., assembly GCA_002698575.1. Lineage (GTDB taxonomy): Bacteria > Actinomycetota > Actinomycetes > Propionibacteriales > Nocardioidaceae > Nocardioides. The sequence continues at coordinate 36,438 of NZZG01000105.1, forward strand.
GTCGAGGTTGAGGGCCTCGTCCGCCCCGAGGTCCTGCATCAGGTTGGCCATCTCGACCATCGTGTACCCGCGGCTGAAGCTCTGTCGACCGTCGACGACGAGCAGCAGGATGGTGTGGGTGTCGCGATCGATGCCGATCGCCGTGCGCGGGTGGAGCTCGCGGTCGTCGACGACCCGGATCACCCCGTCGTCGATGAGGAACTGGTTGCCGGTGATCGCCATCGCCGGGGAGCCGGAGACGCGTGAGACGAAGGTGACCGGTGCGCCCCTGCGCAGCTTCTTGAGCGAGGCCGCGCCCGGGCCCCGCCCTACCAGCATCCGGCCCTTGAAGGTGGTGCCCGAGGGGAGCTTGGTGGTGTTGCGGACGACCTTGCCGCCCTTGATCCGCACCATCCGGACGTCGGACCGCTGGCCGTCGGTGATCCGGTAGCCCGAGGTCGTCCCCCACGTCGGCGTGTAGAGCCCGATGCCGGCGACGGCGACCGAGGGGGAGTTGACGTTGGTGATGGTGATGCCGGGACGCTGCTTGATCGTCGTGGTGACGGGCAGCGGCCCGATCTCCGGGCGACCGTCCTCGGCGACGGTGAACGCGGAGTTCCACCCACTCAGCCGTCCGTGCAACAGGCCGCGCTGGCGGTCGCGCCCGACACCGAGGGGTGCGCCGGTGTCGCCGATGTCGAAGAAGTCGCCGTTGACCCCGGCGACCGCCTTGTCGCGCGCCAAGATCGTGCTCAGGGTCGCGGTGCGGCTGACCCGCCCGTTGTTGGCGTAGTCGATGCCGACGCCGGGCTGCTCCCAGTCGATGCTCAGCAGGTTGGCCCGGATCGGTCCGCGCTCGTCGCGTTCGTCCCAGACCGTCGCGGTGATGCCGGGCGCCACGCGCCAGTGCCGTCGTACCGACTCGTCGCCGGGTCCCCGTGGGGCGACGTTGCGGGGTCGGGCCACCGGACCCTGGATCCCGTCGCTGGTCTGCGGGACGTCGCCCTCGGTGGTGGCGGCCCGCAGCGCCTCGGCCAGGGGGGTGGCGCCGGGCACCTTCTTGCCTCGGTGAGGATCGGAGGCGTCGGCGCGTACCGACCACGGCGCGGGCTCCGCACTCGGACGGGCCGGCTGGGCGAGGTGGGCGGGCGCGGCCAGGGCCGCCGGCGCGATGATCACGGGCAGGCAGGCAAGCACGAGCGAGGGGAAGGGTCGCACCCGCTCAGGGTAAGGACCTCAGCGGCCCACAACCGGGAGGTGGACCGTCGTGTCGGCGATCGTGACCAGCCCGGGCACCCGCGAGCCCATCGCGACGAACGTGTCGCTGATCGGCGAGGCGAGCAGGTAGAGGTGTTGGCCCTTCGGGACCTTCACCGACACCGACGGGAGGTCGATGCGCCGCTGGACGCCGGTCACCGGCAGGTCCTCACTCAGCGGGAGGACGTTGTTCTGCACGAGGTGGGCGTCGAGCGGGGAGGAGCCGATCGCCAGGCCGTAGAAGGCACGGTTCTGCACGCCCAGCGCGGTCACGTCGCCGGTGAGGTACGGCGTGCCGGCGACGGTCAGCGGTCCCTCGGCGATCTCGTAGGGGATCGGTGCTCCGGCGGCCGTCGTGCTCGCCACCGTGCCGAGGTCGACGCTCCGGGTGGCACTGACCTTCTTCACCGTCACGCAGTCGTCGGCCGCCGTCGCCAGGTGGAGCCGGCCGTAGCCGCGCAGGCCGCGGTCGCGCCCCTTGAGCTGCTCGTCGAAGAACCGGATCGAGAGCTTCTCGAAGTCACCACCGGCCAGGCGCCTGCTGCACGGGTCGGAGGTGACGTCGACACCGGCCGGCAACACGGCCGGCAGCACGTGACCGCCGTTGTAGCCGACGAAGATGCTCTGCTTGCGGGCGCGCTTGGTGATCGCCGTGCGCCAGTTGGTCAGGCCCTGCTCCAGGGGGAAGAGCCCGTCGGTGGTGCCCTGCCCGAAGAGGACCGGGATCGGCAGCCGCCGACCGTGCTCGACGTGCCACCTCGGCCCGTTCTTCTCGAAGTAGGTCACGAGGTCCTCGGTGCCCGGCAGCGAGCCGTCCGGGAAGGTGCCGGTGGCGGCACCCTCGGCGAGCGCCTTGTAGACCGAGGGCTCGAGCGCGTCGGAGGGGACCGAGGCGGCGCTGAGCAGCAGCGCCCACTCGGTGCGGACGACGCCCTGAGGCGCGAGGCTGTCGGTGACGTCGTTCCAGGTGATCTGCGGAGCGAGCGCGTCGAAGACAGGCTTGCCCTTCACCCGCAGCTCCTCGAAGGCGCCCACGAACTGATAGCCGCCACCGTAGGAGCCGCCGATCGCCCCGAGGCGCGGGTCTCCGCGACCGTCCTGCTGCACCCACCGGAGCCGGCTGACCAGGCGGACCAGCTTGCGGACGTCGACGCCCTCGAGCCGGGGGTCCTCGACGTGGGCGTGACCTCCGGAGTCGCCCCACCCGCGCTGGTCGAACGAGATCACGCCGTACCCGGCGTCGGTGAAGTCCTGGAAGGCCCGCGCCGACTCGGTGCGCGATCCGCCCCAGCCGTGGCTGTGCATGATCATCGGCACCGGGCGCTTGCGGGTGGCGCCGGCAGGCTTGAAGTAGGTGTAGCAGAGGTCGATCCTGGCCTTCTCGCCCGGCTCGGGCTTGCTCTTCAGGCAGCCGTCGACGGTCGTGACGGCGGCCGGCTTGGCGGCCGCGCTCCCGGCCGCCACTCCGGCCGCCGCGCTGGCGGGCGCGGCTGTGGCGGTGCCGGGTACGGCAGCGAGGGCGGAGGTGACGAGGACGCCGCCGAGCAGGCGTGCGGTGCGGGTAAGCATGTCTCTTCAACGAGTGACTGTGCAGGAAGTCACACGCGCCGCGACGCACGCCACGGATCGATCGGCCGCGGGTGGGCGGCAGGTCAGCGGCAGGGAATGGCGCCCAGCAGCGACAGGCCCTGCAGGTCACCCGGCCCGAAGGAGGTCATCGAGGTGGCGGTGGGGTACATCAGCTCGTCGGGGTCGTCGACGTGGTCGAGTCCGACGAGGTGCCCGAGCTCGTGCAGCAGCAGCCCGAGCTGGGCGTTGCCGCCGCCGAACTGCCGGTCGAGGCGGTCGGTGATGTCGGTGTCGAGGATGACCGACCCGCTGGCGAAGGAGCGCAGGTTGCCGCGCTGGATCAGCGTCGGGCCGCCGACGCCGGCGACGTCGTCGGCCAACGCGTCGACCTCGCTGTCGTCGGCCCAAGCGATGATCACCGGCTCGGCGTTGCCGGAGGAGTCGATGCGCTCGGAGAAGTTGCGGTCGTCGGTGACGCCCTGGTCCTCGAACTGCAGCCCGGTGGCGTCGCTGACCTCGCGGATCGCGATCGAGACGAGCTCGGCCCAGTTGTCCGGGGCTCCGGCCGGGTTGACCACGTAGTCGATCTCCCGACACGGGCTGAAGCCGAGCGGGCTGCCGTTGCTGCGGGTCTCCAGGAACGCGTAGGCGCCGTCGGCGTCGGCCTCGACCGCCGGTCGGAGCCGGTCGTCGACGCCGAACAGCGAGCGCAGCTGCATACTCACCGGGCTGTTGCCGAACGCCACGTAGCCGCCGACCACGATCAGGGTGACCACGATCGAGAGCACCGTGATGGTGCGTTCGCGTTCGCGGGCGAGGGCCATGTCGTCCATGATGGCGCGGTGCCGGTAGCCGAAAGTGGGTCGGGTGCCGAGGGCCCCGTCTGGAACGCCTTCGCCGAGGGCGACAACCTCGACGTGCTCGCCGACCTGGACGAGGCGTCGTACGACCTGGTCTACATCGATCCGCCGTACAACACCGGCAACGACTTCGTGTACCTCGACCGGGTCCCCGCGGGTGCCGGGCAGGCCGGTCGCCGGGGCAGGCACGAGGCCTGGACGGCGATGATGCGCCCACGCCTCGTCGAGGCGCGGCGCGTGCTGGCCGAGTCCGGTGCGATCTTCGTGAGCATCGACGACCACGAGGCGGCCCACCTGCGCCTGCTGATGGACGAGGTCTTCGGCGAGGACAACCTGCTGGCGCAGATCGTGGTCAACCTCAACGCCAAGGGACGCCAGCTCGGCAAGGGGTTCGCCACCAACCACGAGTACCTGCTGGCCTACGCCCGCGACGCGGCGACCTGCGTGCTCGACCCCTCGAGCCCCGACGCGGTCGATCCGCGCGACTTCCCGCTCACCGACCCGGGCGAGCCGCGCCGCTACCGGCGGCTGCCGCTGCGCAACACCAACAAGAAGTTCAACCCGGTCACCGCGCCGACCATGCACTACGCGTTGTACGGCGACCCCGACGCGGGGGCGGTGCGCTCGGCACCGTTCCCGGGGAGCCAGGAGATCCTGCCGGTCTTCGGCGACGGCTCGGCGGCGGTGTGGCGCTGGAGCGCCCGGCTGGTCGACGAGCGACCCGACGACCTCGTGTGCCGTCGGGTCAGGACCCGCGACGGGGAGCGCGTCGACCTGTTCCAGAAGGACTGGCTCGAGCCCGGGCGCCGCAAGAAGCTGCGCACGATCTGGCTCAGCGAGGAGATCGGCTCGACCGACACCGCCGTGGCCGAGCTCAAGGCGCTGGTCGGGCACCTCTTCGAGTCGCCCAAGCCGACCGGGCTGGTCCGGCGGATCCTGGCCACGATGCCGGACGACGCCCGGGTGCTCGACTTCTTCGCCGGCTCCGGCACGACCGGTCACGCCGTGGCGCTGGCCAACCTCGCCGACGGCGGCACCCGCACCTGCCTGAGCGTCAACTCGGCCGAGCCGACGCGGCCCGGGTCGAACGCCGCCAACGCCGGCTACGCCACCGTCGCCGACGTCACCCGCGCCCGGTTGCGCGCCGTCGCGGCGACGTACGGCGGAGGGCTGCTCGAGCGCTGAGGGGCGATCAGGCCTCGGACCCCTCCGCGAGCCCCTCCGCGAGCCCCTCCGCGAGCGCAGCACCGAGGATCCGCGCCCCCTCGCCGAACGCCGACGGCCTGGGGCCGGAGTAGTTGAGGCGCACGTAGGGTCCCGAGGGCTCGGCCGGGAACCACTCCGAGCCCGCGGCGACCATCAGCCCTCGACTGCGGCACCGCTCGGTGAGCTCGTCGACCAGGATGCGGTCGGGGAGTCGGGCCCACAGGTTGAGCCCGCCGGCGGGCACGTGCTCGACGTGGGCGGACGGGGCGTGCGTGCGCAGGCTGCTCAGCAGCAGGTCGCGTCGCTCGCGCAGGGCGGTGCCGACCCGGCGCAGGTGGGTCTCCCACCCCGGCTGGGTCACCACGTCGAGCGCGGCGGCCTGGAGAGCTCCGCTGACGTACATCGAGCCGGTCCCGGCGTCGGCCAGGATCCGCTCGCGGGCGGGGCCGCGAGCGATGATCGCGGCGATCCGGATCGCCGGCGAGACCGTCTTCGTCAGCGACCGCAGGTAGATCACGTGCCCGGCGTCGTCCTGGGCTGCCAGGGGCGCGGGCTCGGTGTCGATGCCGAGGTCGTGGGCCCAGTCGTCCTCCAGGAGGAACGCCCCGTGCCGCCGTACGACGCCCAGGACCGCCTCGGCGACCTCCCGGCTCCACTGCGCACCGGTCGGGTTGGCGTAGGTGGGTTGGGCGTAGAGCAGCCGGGCGCCGCTCTCCTCGAAGGCACGGTCGAGCTGGGCGGGGTCGGGTCCCTGCGGGCCGCTCGGCACCGGCACCACCTCGACCCCGGCCTGGGCGGCGGCATGGATGGCGCCCCAGTAGGTGGGCGACTCCATCAGCAGGGGGCGGCCCCGGGGAACCAGCGCCCGGAAGGCCGAGCTGAGCCCGCTCTGGCTGCCCGGCAGCACGATGACGTCCCCGGACGCCGGAGCACTGACGTGGGCCGGCGTGGTCGCGGCGAGGTCCTGGGCGAACCACTGCCGCAGCTCGGGCATCCCGGCGACCGGGGGGCGGGACAGGGCGGCGTCGCTGCGCGCGGCTCGGCCCAGTGCCGCCCGGACCAGACGCTCGGGGAGGAGCTCGCGGTCGGGGTAGCCGCTGTGCAGGGCGATCACGTCGTCGTCGACGGTGCGCAGGGCCGTGGAGATCGGGGCGACCCTCGAGGGTGGCCGGCCCAGCGCACCGGTCTGCCAGCCGTAGTCGCTGGTGTGGGGCGTGCGTCCGGCCCGCACGAAGGAGCCGATCCCCGGGCGGGTCTCCACGAGCCCCTGGGTCGTGAGCGTGCGCAGTGCCTGCTGCACGGTGACCGGGCCGGCGCCGTGCTCGGCGGCCAGGGAGCGCGTCGAGGGCAGCCGAGCACCGGGGGCGGCGCCCGCGATCCAGTCCCGCAGCGCTGCCACGATCCGGGCACTGCTACTGTCGTTCATGACAGGGAACAGTAGCGCTATCGTCAATGCCTCGCCAGCGCTTTCACCGGGCCTCGGGTGGGGACTGCTGGGCGTCCTCGCCTTCTCGCTGACCGTCCCGCTCACCCGGATCGCGGTGGACGGGATGTCGCCGCTCTTCATCGGTGTCGGACGAGCCGTGGTCGCCGCGGCCCTCGCCGCGACGGTGCTGGCGCTGACCCGCCAACGCCTGCCGCGCGGCCCGGAGTGGCGACGACTGGTCGTGGTGGCCGCAGGCGTGGTCCTCGGCTTCCCGCTGCTGACCTCCTACGCCCTGCAGAGCGTGCCCGCCGGCCACGGCGCGGTCGTGATCGGTCTGCTTCCCGCGGCCACCGCCGTGGTGGCGGTGCTGCGCGGCGGGGAGCGACCCAGCGCCCGGTTCTGGCGCTTCGCAGGGCTCGGCGTGCTGGCCACCGTCGGCTTCGTGACGGCACAGGGCGGCGGTCTCGGCGGTGTCGGCTGGGCCGACCTGCTGCTGCTCGGTGCGGTGGTGGCGGCCGCGGTCGGGTACGCGGAGGGCGGACTGCTCGCCCGCAGCCTCGGTGCCTGGCAGACGGTGTCCTGGGCACTCGTCGTGGCTGTGCCCGTCACCGCCGTCCTGACCGTGGTCGCGGTCGGCCAGCAGCCGCCGACCGCGACCACGGGGCAGTGGGTCGCCTTCGCCTACCTCGCCGCCGTCAGCATGTTCCTCGGGTTCGTCGCGTGGTACCGCGGGCTGGCGATCGGGCCGATCGCCACGGTGAGCCAGGTCCAGCTCGTCCAGCCGGTGCTGAGCATCGGGTGGGCGACGCTCCTGCTGGGTGAGCACCTCACGGTGCTCACGGCGCTCGGAGCGCTGGCCGTCGTCGCCTGCGCGGCGGGCGCCGTACGGGCTAGATCCCCGCGGCCTTCTCCAGTGCCTTCACCTCGTCGTCGAGATGCGTCAGCAGTCGTTGCAGGTGCGGGACCGTGCGCCGACAGCCGGTGAGCCCGAAGCCCATCTTGCCGTCGTAGGAGATGCAGGTGATGTTGAGGGCCATCCCGTTGATCGGGATCGACAGCGGGTAGTGCCCGACAAGCTCGGCGCCGTTCCAGTACTGCGTCGAGCGAGGGCCGGGCACGTTGCTGATGATCAGGTTGTACGGCGGGCGCACCAGGCCGGACATCTTGAAGATGGGCGTCAGGATGGCCGGCGCCTGCCCGATCGCGCTCATCGCCAGGATCTGGGTCGGGGTCATCGACGACAAGGCCTCCTTGCCGTCCTTCATCGAGCGGTGGATCGCGCTCAACCGGCGCGCCGGGTCGTGCCGGTCGGTGGCGAGCTGGACCATCACCGCCCCCACCGCGTTGCCGCCCTCGGCGGAGGCGATGTGGGACTGCTTGGCGTTCAGGCCGACCGGGACCATGGCGATCAGCGGCGCCTCGGGCAGCGCGTCCAGCTCCAGCAGGTAGCTGCGCACGGCACCCGCGCACATGGCCAGGACGACGTCGTTGATGGTGGTGCCGGTGGCCCTGCCGATGCCGCGCAGCCGCTCGATGGGCCAGTCCTGGGCGGCGAAGCGGCGCGAGCCGGTGATGGGCTGGTTGAAGATCGTCTGGGGCGCGTGCAGCGAGATCGCCGACGTCTCGTTCTTGAGGCCCTTGGAGATCGTCTTGACCAGCGCCCCGGGCATCCCGGCCGCCTCGGCGGTCAGGCCGAGCGCGCCGCGCAGGGCGCTCATCGGGACGTCGGCCAGGCTGGTCTCCGCAGGTGCCGGCTTGCGCGCGGTCGGCGTGCGGGGAGCCCACGGCGCCGGCATGTCGCGCTGGTCGGGGTCGGTGCTCAGCGTGCTCGCCATCAACCGCATCGCCGAGACGCCGTCGACCAGGGCGTGGTGGACCTTGGTGTACATCGCGACCCGGCCGTCGCGCAGTCCCTCGATGACGTGGGACTCCCACAGGGGGCGCTCCCAGGCCAGGCGCGTGCTGTGCAGCCGCGAGCAGAGCTCGAGCAGCTCGCGGACGCGACCCGGCTTGGGCAGGGCGCTGTGCCGCAGGTGGTGCTCGATGTCGAACTGCTCGTCGGGTCGCCACACCAGCTGGGCGCCGGTGCGCACCGACCGGTGCGGGTGCTTGAGGAAGAGGGGCGCGATCTCAGGCTCGTCGCGCATCGACTCGAACATGTCACGGGTGTAGCTGCGGCCGGCGCCTTCCGGCTTCTTGAACAGCTGCAGTCCGCCGACGTGCATCGGCATGTTGCGGTTCTCGGCGAGCAGGAAGGCGGCGGAGGTCGGGTCGAGCGGAGTCGGCAAGGGAGTCACCTTTCGTTCCGGTGATCCTCGCGTGCTGTGAGGACGACCACAAGCCGTCCGCGGGTGAGACGGGGTCGTCGCGTCGCCCAGGGTTCTCCCTTGCGTCACGACCCGGTGAGCGTCGGCCCGGGCTGCTCGCTCAGCGGCGGTCGGGGTGCACCAACGCCACGATCTCGGTCACGGTGGCCCGCTGATCGGTGGGTGATCGGCCCGCGGGTCGTCCACAGGCGGCGTCGAGGCGACCCCTGTCCCCAGGCCGCGGCGCTCGTGGTGGTGGCCCGGATCGGCGCTCCCTAGCCTCCGTCGTGCGCCGGACCCGCCGGCGCAGGACTGCTCGGGAGACCCTCATGAAGCACCCCATCGCCCTCGTCGCCGCCTGCACCCTCACCGCCCTCGGGCTCGGTCCGGGGGTGTCGGCCCTCGCCGGCGCCGCCGAGGACCTACCCGCGACGGCCCGCGAGCGCGCCGTGATCGTGGAGGTCACCGGCGACGCCGCCAACGGCTTCGGCATCACCTACGCCGACGGCGACGCCCTCTTCCCGCCGACGGACTCCGAGGCGAGGGCGGAGTGCTCGGAGTACGACGCTAGGCTCGCCCGGGTGCGCTGTCGCGTCGGGGGGCGCACCTGGTACCGCGACCTCGGAGACCTGCAACGCTCGTTGGCGTACGCCGCCGAGCACGGTCGGTGATGGGGACGCGAGCGATCCGGCCGGCCGCGGTCGAAGGTCCGGAGGCGGGCCTCGCGGATGGTGATCGCCTGCACGGTGCCGGTGTAGCCAGCGCCGACTGACCGCCTTCGCCGCCGCCCAGCCGACCGCGACGAGGACGATCGCGACCCCCACGCGTGGCAGCGCGCAGCAGGGCGTCGAGCATGTCACCGGCCGAGTCGGAGATCTCGTCGGTCACGCTCGCGGTGAGCGTCTGGACACTGGTGGTGCTGAGCATGGTCCCCGGCCCTTCCCGAGCCGAAGGCTCGACAGGTCGAGGCCTCCGAGTGCGATCCTGGTGCGGTGAGCGGATGGGTCTTCCACGTCGACCTCGACGAGTTCCTCGCCGCGGTGGAGGTGCGACGTCGTCCCGACCTCGCAGGACGCCCCGTCGTGGTCGGCGGGCGAGGGGACCCGACCGAGCGGGGCGTCGTCGCGACCGCCTCCTACGCGGCGCGGGACTTCGGGGTCGGCTCGGGGATGCCGTTGCGGGTGGCCGTGCGCAAGTGCCCCGGAGCGGTCTTCCTGCCGGTCGACAAGCCCGCCTACGACGAGGCGTCCGCCGAGGTGATGGCGGTGCTGCGGGCACTGCGCTGGGACGGCGACCCGGTCGACGTGCAGGTGCTCGGCTGGGACGAGGCCTTCGTCGGCCTCGCACCCGGCGCCGACACCGACGCCGACACCGGGGCCCACGCCGACGGCCGCGATCCGCAGGTCTTCGCCGACCGGATCCGCGCCGAGGTACTCGCCGCCACCGGGTTGCACTGCTCGGTCGGCATCGGCGACAACACGCTGCAGGCCAAGATCGCCACCGACTTCGGCAAGCCCCGGGGCACCCATCGGATCGGCGACGACTCGTGGGTCGCGCAGATGGGACACCGCTCGCCCCGCGCGCTGTGGGGGATCGGGGCCAAGACCGAGCGGCGGCTCGCCGAGGTGGGCGTCACGACCGTGAGCGGTCTCGCCGGTGCCGACCCGGAGGTCCTCGATGCGGTCTTCGGTCCGTCGACCGGGCCGTGGCTGCGCAGCCTGGGCCGGGGTCGGGGAGCGACCCGTGTCGACCCCACGCCGTGGGTGGCTCGAGCACACGGTCGGGAGGAGACCTTCCAGGAGGACCTGGACGACGACGCCGAGATCGCCGAGGCCGTACGCCGCCTCGCCCGCCGCGCTGCGGCCGACATCGCCGCGGACGGCCGACCGGCCACACGCGTGGTCATCAAGGTCCGCAACCGGTCGTTCGCCACCATCACCCGCAGCCGCACGCTCCCCGCGCCCTCGGGCGAGCCCGAGGTCCTGGCCGAGGTCGCCGTCGGGCTGCTGGCCCGCGTCGAGCGGGACCGACCGGTCCGACTGCTGGGGGTGCGCCTGGAGATGGCGGCGCCGGAGGGCGGCTACTGAGCCCCGGCCCGGGTCCCGCAGGTCACAGCGAGCTCCGCAGCTCCTGCACCACCGAGTCGACCACGGCCACGAGATCGCCGCCCGTGGCCGCCGCCACCGCGCGTTGGCGCTGGTACGACGCGCCCCGCGCCACCAGGTCGGCGACCGAGGCGAGCTCGCTCAGGCAGCCCAGGCGCGCGGCGGTGGGCTCGAGACGGACCAGCAGGTCGGCGAGGTCGTCGGTCACCAGTCGCTCGGCGGAGTCGGCGTCGACGATCACGATCGCGTCCAGCCCGTAGCGGGCCGAGCGCCACTTGTTCTCCTGCACGTGCCACGGCGGCAGGACGACGGGCGACTCGCCGGCGGCCACACGCGTGTCCAGGTCGACCACGAGGCAGTGCGTCAGGGCGACGAGCGCGGCGAGGTCGGCCATCGTGGACACACCGTCGCAGACGCGGTTCTCCAGCGTCCCCAGCCCGGGGACCGGGCGCACGTCCCAGCGGATCTCGGACAGGTCGTCGATCACGCCGGTCGTGAGCTGGTCCGAGGCGAAGCGCTCGAACTCCGCCCAGGTCTCGAACGCGAAGGGCAGCCCCGCGGTCGGCAGCTGCTGGAACATCAAGGCCCGGTTGGAGGCGTAGCCGGTGTCGAGCCCGGACCAGATCGGGGAGGAGGCGGAGAGTGCCTGGAGGTGGGGGTAGTAGGTCAGCAGCCCGGCCAGGACGGGCAGGACGCGCGCCCGGTCGGCGAGCCCCACGTGCACGTGGACGCCCCAGATCAGCATCTGCCGACCCCACCACTGCGTGCGGTTGATCAGCTCCTCGTAGCGCGCCCTCGCTGAGCTGCTGGGCGCTCCAGGCCGCGAAGGGGTGGGTCCCGGCGCCGAAGAGGTCCAGGTCCAGCTCGTCACCCCCGCGTACGACGCCCTCGAGGGTGGCGCGCAGGTCGCCCATCGCCTCCGGCACGTCGCGGCAGATCCCGGTGACGATCTCCACGGTGTTGCGCAGCAGCTCCTGGTGCAGGCGTTCCGGGTGCGGGAGCCGTGGCCGAGCCCGGGCGAAGAGGTGGCTCGCCTCGTTGCGCAGGTCCCGGGTGCGTCGATCCACCAGCGCCAGCTCCCACTCGACCCCGAGCGTGGGCTCGGACGAGGCATGGAAGTCGATTCGCACGGTCGAATCGTGCCACTACCGGCGTGCGAGTACGTCGGTGTGGCCGTGCCGCCGGCACCAGGAGGTGAGGTAGCCGGCGTGCACGCCGCACCAGCGGTGGACCGAGGCGGAGGTCAGTCGGAGGTCGTCGTCGTGCTCGCCGCGCGAGACGATGAGCGGACGCAGGTAGCCGACGACCTTCTCGGCGGTCGAGAGCGACACGCTGGCGGCCGCGGCCAGGCTCGCGGTGTCGCTGGCCCGACCCGCGGCGATCGCCCCGGCCAGCCGGCCGGCCGTGGCTCCGCGCTGACCGGACGAGAAGTACTCGTAGAGCGACTCGCCGCTGCGGCGCGGCAGGGCGGTCGTCCGTCCCGCTGCCGCCTCGCCCAGCACCCGGGCGATGTCGGCGAGCGGCTGCGACTTCAGCACCAGGGCCGCCACCTCGTCGCGGGCCGCCAGCTCGGCGACGTACTCGTCCTCGCCGCGGGTGTCGTGCAACGCGTAGACCAGGGGAGTGCCCCGGTCCCGCTCGCGGACCGCCGAGAGCACGTCGAGCCCGTCGAAGAGGGGAGCCCAGCTCCTGTCGTGGGAGACGAGGTCGGTGAGGATCGCGTCGAAGCGGAGCCGGGTGTGCAGGGCGGCGCGGATCTCGACGGGGGTCGAGGCCGTGACGACGACCGCCGGCGCCAGGAGCTGCTCGAGATGGCCACTGACGACCGTGGCCAGGGGGCTGGCGACGAGCAGCCGCGTCGTCATGGCTGATGACATGCAGGAGATACTCGCACGGGAATGTTTCGTGCAGGTTCCTGCGCGCCAGACCCATCAGCAGGTGGTCTGATTCTCGCTTCCGGTGGGAGCGAGCGGTGAACCGTGGCAGGAGGCGGGACGTGTGTGCCGCAATTTTCCGAGACGCCGCCGATGGCGCCCTGCTGCGCGGTTGGGTGGTGTCATGACGGCACGGCCCCGCGGGTCCTCCCGCAGCATCGACGACGGCACGCCCCTCAACGGTGCTCGGATCGAGATCGGTCCGCGCATCGGCTGGGTCCTTCGCGTCTCGCGGCTGCTCCATCGGGAGTCCGCCGGCGTCGGTCTCCAGGTCATGGCCGCGAAGGTGGGGTCGAACGCGACCCGACTCCATCGGGTCGAGACCGGGGGCACCCGGGAGGGACGGCTGGTCGCGAGGTACGAGGAGGTCCTGGGCCTGGCTCCTGCCTCCCTGCAGGCGCCGATCGACGTCGTCTGCCGGACCTTCCCGCAGGAGGCACCGACCGACCGGCACCCGGCGCCGGTGGTGGGCACGGTCCGCGAGCTCTCCCAGCTCACCGAGCAGCTGTCGTCGGTGGAGACACAGCCCGCGCACCGCTGGTTCGCCTGGGCCCGCGCGATCTCGGTGGCCGGCGGCATCGGGATGCCCGAGCGCATCGCCCACGACCTCGTCACCCGGCTGGTCGGCGAGCTCGGGCGCTCCACCTCGCACGCCTACCCGATCCGCTACGAGGCGCTGGCCCTGCTGCGGTGCAGCCCCTACGGGCACCTCGTGCTGGAGGTCGCGCGCGAGCAGGTCGCCGACCCGCACATCCGGGTCCTCAACGACATGATGAGTGCGGTGGGGGAGCGCGTCAGCGAGGACGCCGTCGCGTGGTGCCTCGGGCTGCTCACGGATCCGCGCGAGCGGGTGGTCCACGGGGCCGCGCTGGCCCTGGAGAACATGGGCCAGGTGGCCGCGTCCTCGGAGGACTTCTGGGAGTCGGTCGTCGACCGGATCATCGCCGTGCACAACGGCACGGCGGAGGGCTCCCCCGGCTGGGAGTGGCACAGCCACCTGCTGCGGCTGGTGCCGGCGAGCGTCATGGGCGGCCGCCGACATCGCGTGAGCAAGGCACTGGCCCCCGCGCCGGCCATCACCCGCTGGGAGCGTGAGGAGACCAACGCGCACTGGACCGAGGTGAGCCGAGCAGCTGCGGCCATCGCGGGCGAGCTCGAGCTAGGCAGCCAGCCGATGCTGGCCAGGCTGATGTTCGACCTGGCGATCAGCCCCTACGAGTCCCGCGCGGTCACCTCCTACATGCTGCTGGGCTCGATCCCCGAGATCGCGGCCCGGGTCACCTCCTCGCTGGGGCAGCTGATCGAGACCCAGGCCGACCCCGCCCTGCGGGAGCGGATGCTGCGACGTCTTCCCGGGATGGCCCAGGGCTCCTTCCCCGGCCTGGCGAGCTCGTGGCTGGTCAACGGGGACGACGACGAGCTCGAGGCGGCGCTGTTCCTCGCCGGGGCCTCCCACACGTGGGTGCCGGCCGAGATCCTCGGCCGCGCCGTGTGCGGAGGGGGCCGGGTGGCCAACCGGGCGCTCTACGCGGCCGGGATGACGGCCCACCCGGTGATCGACCGGCTCCTGGCGGACCCGCGCATCTCGTCGGAGACAGCAGGGGCGCTGGACTGGTGGCGGCGCAACGGGTCACGCGTCGACGTGTGAGGTCCCGTCCCGGCGGGGGGTGACGAGCATCGCGTCGTCGCAGGTTGGGTGCGGCACCGCGAGTGCGCCACCATCGCGTGATGACCTCCCGCCACCCGCCGACCAGCGAGCTCAACCTGATCCTGGACTTCTGTCTGCGGGTCGGGGAGCTGCTGCTCTCCTCGGGCGCGGGGGCCGCGGACGTCACCTCCACGATGCTCTCCCTGGCGCGCGGTCTCGACGCGCGCGCCGCGGACGTCGACATCACCTTCACGTCGCTGACGATGAGCTATCAGAGCAGCCCCGACGAGATCCCGATCATCGCCACCCGGCAGGTGACGCGGCGCGTCATCGACTACCAGGACCTGACGCGCGTCGACCACCTGGTGCGCGACGTCCTGCGGGGCGAGCTGGACCTGACCTCGGGTCGCGCCGAGCTGCGCCGGATCGTCTCCACCGGCCACGACCGTCCCCGCTGGGCCGTGACCATCGGGTGGGGCCTGATGTCGGCCGGGATCGGCGTGCAGCTGGGCGGCGACTGGATGGTGGGGCTGCTCGCCTTCCTCTCCGCGGTCCTGATCGACCGCCTCAAGCTGCGGATCGCCCGACGCCGGCTGCCCGGGTTCTACGAGCAGGTCGCCGGCGGCGGCGTGGCCACGCTGGTGGCGGTCGGAGCCGCGGCCCTGTCGATCGACATCGACGTCTCGCTCGTCGTGACCGCCAACATCGTGATGCTGCTGGCCGGGATCGGCTTCATGGGCGCCCTGCAGGATGCCCTGACCGGCTTCTACATCACCGCCGGGGCTCGCCTGACCGAGGCGCTGCTGTCGACGGCCGGCATCATCGCCGGGGTCAGCGGAGGTCTGAGCCTGGCCTACGCGGTCGGGGTCGACCTTCCCGAGGTCGACCCGGGCCAGACCGACGTGCAGGGGCTGTGGCTCACCGCCATCGGTGCCGCGGTCGCGGCCTCGGCGTTCGCGTTCGCGTCGTACTCGCCGAAGCGGATCCTGGTGCCGGTGGCGCTGATGGCCGCGATCGCGATCTCCATTTCCAGCTCCATCCAGGCGCCGGGGATCGCGCGGACCTGGTCGGTGGCGTTCGCGGCGCTGTTCGTCGGCATCGTCGGGTACGCCGTCGCCGGCCGGATGCGGGTCCCGCCCCTGATCGTGGTGGTCTCCGCGGTGGTCCCGATGCTGCCCGGTGTCTCGATCTACCGTGGGCTGGCGCTGCTGGGCGAGGGCAGCCGCCGCGACACCTCCGAGGGTCTGGTCGCGCTGATCACCGCGGCCTCGGTCGCCCTGGCTCTCGCCGCCGGCGTGATCCTGGGGGAGTACCTCGCCCAGCCCGTCACCCGGCAGTCACGACGCCTCGAGCAGCGCCTCGCCGGCCCGCGGCTCGTCGGCCCGGTCCACCTCCCGCGGCGTCGCTCGCGTCGCTCGCGTCGCACGCGTCACTCGCGCGGGGTGGGACCGGCCGGCGCTGCCAGCCCGGACAGGACCGAGAACCATCCGTCCGAGGTGTCACCGTCGAAGGGTGCACGCTCCTCGAGCACCGTTTCCAGCACCCAGGCGCAGGAGGCCTCGGCCAGCGAGACGACCTCCGGCGGGTAGCCGAGGCTGACCTGGTGCTCGGCGAACTCGTCCTCGTCGTCGACCACCACGTCACCCGCGTCGCCGCGGATCACGTCCAGGTCGAGGTCGACGGCGTCCACGCGCGCACCGTCCCACGTCGGCACGGTCGTCATGTCGACGTAGGTAGCCACGTGGTAGCCGGGGGCGTGGAAGGTCGCCAGCCAGGCGCCACCGCCCCCGGACCGCGCGGTCGGGACCAGGCCGACCTGGTCGGTCTCGGTGACGAACGAGGCGCCTGGGCGCGCCATCGGCGTCCCGGCCGGGATGCCCAGCCAGTCGCCGTACCGGTCTCGTCCGAGGTAGAGCGCGTCGAACTCCCAGTGCCGGTGTCCGCCCCACTTGGTCATCGCCACGCGGAGCGGGTCACCCAGGTCCATGGGCCCCATCCAAGCAAACGGCGTGTCCGGTCGGGTCAGACCACCTTGGCCTTCGCGGGCAGAACCCGCTTGGCCGAGTGGGCGATGATGTCCTGGTAGCGGGAGCCGGCGAGCTTGCCGAGGGTGTGCAGCGCGTGGGCGTCGATGCCGACGAGCACGCGGGCCTGGTTCTTGAGGATCCCCTTGACGATGATCTCGGCGGCCTTCTCGGGCGTCATCCGGGCCAGCTTCTTGTCGAAGAGGTTGGCCGTGGCGGCCTGGTCCTCCTTGGCCGAGACACGCGCGTTGCGGGCGATCGCGGTCTTGATGCCCCCGGGGTGCACCGAGGTGACGCCGACCGGGTGGCGGGCGATGAGCATCTCCTCGCGCAGCGCCTCGGTCATCCCGCGCACGGCGTACTTGGAGGCGTTGTACATCGACTGGCCGGGCATCGAGATGAGGCCGAAGAGCGAGGACAGGTTGACCACGTGGCCGTCCCCGCTGGCGATCAGGTGGGGCAGGAACTCCTTGGTGCCGTGCACCACGCCCCAGAAGTTGATCCCGATGATCCAGTCCATGTCGGTGTACTCGAGGTCGGCGAGGTCGCCGGCCAGCGCGACACCCGCGTTGTTGACCACGACGTTGACCCGGCCGAAGTCCTGCACCACGTTGAGCGCGTAGCGCGCGAAGGCGTCGCGGTCCGAGACGTCGAGCCGGTCGCTGCGGACCTTGCTCACCCCGGCGTCGGTGACCAGGGCGACGGTCTCGGCGAGACCCGCCTCGTCGACGTCGGAGAGAGCGAGCAGGGAGCCGCGCTCGGCGCAGTTGAGCGCCAGGGCGCGACCGATGCCGGAGCCGGCACCGGTGATGACGACGACCTTGTCCTTCAGGGACTTCATGAGGAGACTGCCTCTCGCTGGGTGGGTCCTGCGTGCGGATTCTGGGTGGTGCTCACGGCCGAGACCGTGTAGACCTCGGGGTCGAACGAGGCCGTCTCGCCCCGGAAGGCGAAGGTCGAGCGCGGCCAGAGTGTGGTGTTGTTGCCGTGCTTGTCGAGGTACCAGCTCGCGCAGCCGCCGGAGCTCCACACGGTGCGCTTCATCCGGTGCTGCAGGTCGGCCGACCAGGCCTGCTCGGCTGCCACGGTGACCTCGACGGAGCCGTGTCCCTCGGCGCGCATCGTGCGCAGGGCGTCGACGATGTAGCTGACCTGCGACTCGATCATGAAGACCATGCTCGAGTGGCCCAGCCCCGTGTTGGGACCGACGATGAAGAAGAGGTTGGGGAAGTCGGCCACCGCGGTGCCCTTGTAGGCCGACATGCCGCTCTCGTTCCACTTCTCCGCGAGCGGCCGGCCCGAGCGTCCGGTGACCTTCTCGGCGATCGGGAGCTCGGTGGTGTGGAACCCGGTGGCGATGATCAGCACGTCGACGTCGCGCGCGGTGCCGTCGGCGGTGACGATGCCGGTCGGGGTGATCTCGGCGATCGGGTCGGTCACCACGTCGCAGTTGTCGGCCGCCAGGGCCGGGTAGTAGGTGTTGGAGATCAGGATCCGCTTGCAGCCGATCTGGTAGTCCGGGGTGACCGCGGCGCGCAGCGCGGGGTCCTTGATGCCCTTGCGGATGTTGGCCAGGGCCATCTTCTGCGCGGGCAGGGCCAGTCGGGGAGCCATCGTGAACGCCGGCACGTAGCCCTCGCGCGCCCAGTAGATGCCGGTGCGGTACAGGCTCTGCAGTCCGGGGACCTTCTGGAGGGCCAGCTTCTCGAGCCTGCTGTAGCGGCGGTCGTTGCGCGGGATGACGTACGGCGCGGTCCGCTGGTAGACGTCGAGGTGGGCGACCTTCTCCTGGATGGCCGGGACGATCTGGATCGACGAGGCGCCGGTGCCGATGACCGCGACCCGCTTGCCGCTCAGGTCGACGTCGTGGTCCCACTCGGCGGAGTGGAAGAGCTCGCCGGCGAAGGAGTCGATGCCGCTGATCTCGGGCAGCTTGGGCGCCGAGAGGCCACCGGCGCCACTGATCACGGTGCGCGCGGAGTACGTCGTGCCTTCGCCGCCGCCGTTGCCGGCCGTCCGGACGGTCCAGCGCTGTGCCGCGTCGTCCCAGGTGGCGTCCTCGACGAGCGTGTCGAACACGAAGCGGTCGAGGGTGCCGGACTCGTCGGCCACGCGCTTGATGTAGGCGAGGATCTCCGGCTGGGGGGAGAAGGACATCGACCAGTCGGGGTTGGGGGCGAAGGAGTAGGAGTACAGCTGGCTGGGCACGTCGCAGGCCGCACCCGGGTAGGTGTTGTCGCGCCAGGTCCCGCCGACGTCGCTGCCCTTCTCGATCACCACGAAGTCGCGCTCACCGGCCTGGTCCAGCTTGATCGCAGCGCACAGGCCGGCGAAGCCGGCTCCGATGACGAGGTGGTCGACACTGATCACGTTCATGGGGGGACGGTATTGCCCTTATTGAATAGATGTCAATAGAATGGGAGTCGTGACCATCAGCACAGCCAAGTCCGCCTCGCGGAGCCGCCTCAGCCCCGACCAGCGCCGCGCCCAGCTGCTGGACCTGGGGGTGCGGCTGCTGGCGACCCGCTCGCTCGACGAGCTGTCGATCGACCTCTTCGCCGAGGAGGCGGGGATCTCGCGTGGCCTGCTCTACCACTACTTCGGCAACAAGCACGCCTTCCACGAGGCGGTCGTGCGACGGGCGGCCGACGACCTCATCGCCCAGACGGCGCCGCCGGTCGACGGCGATCCGCTGCATCGGCTCACGGTCTCGATGACGGCCTACCTCGACTACGTCGAGAGCAACCACGAGGGCTACCTCTCGCTGGTCAAGGGTGCCGCCGGCGGCAACGAGACGATGCGGGCGATCTACGACGAGGCGCGGGCGGCGCTGACCGACCGGATCTTCCGCGAGGACGCGCAGGCCGAGATCATCCCCGACACCCCGGCCACGCGACTGGTGGTGCGTGGCTGGTCGGCGATGGTGGAGGACCTGGTGCTGAGCTGGGTGGCCGACCCGGCCGGTGTCAGCCGCGACGAGCTGCTCGCGATCATGATCGCGTCGCTGCCTGCTCTCGTCGAGGCGCTGGCCTGACCCAGCCACTGCGCGCGGGCGCCGCGGGCCTCGCGTCCTGGGCGCGCGCCACGACCGCGATCCGGTAGCGGTGCCGGGGCGAGAGTCGCCGGATGCTGACGCTGCTCCGAGGGCCGACCCGGGTCACCGACCGGACCTTGGTCCGGCCGCGGAAGACCTTGATCCGCCACTCGGTCGGCTCCGCGACGACGCCGGCGCCCGGCGCGGTTGCGCCCTCGGCGGTCCACGAGACCTTCGCGCCGCGCACCCGGGGCGCGGCCGTGACCACGCCGATCCCGCGGGTCAGCAGGTCGACGACGTCGGTCACCACCGGCACCTCGGGCAGGTCGGGCAGGGGCAGGTCGGGCAGCGGCAGGTCGGGCAGGGACGGGTCCGGCGCCGAGAGCGTCACCGCCACGAGGTCCCCGGCGAGCGGCAGCGTGATCGAGCGTCCGACCCCGACCTGCGTCGGCAGGGGGAGCACGGAGCGGGGCTGGTGCACGGCGTAGGTCAGGGAGTCGGCCAGGGAGATCGTGACCGACGTGGGCGCGACGGGGATCCGGGTCCGCTGACCGGTCGACCACAGCGACACGTCGCGCCACAGCAGCAGCACGAACGTGCCGTCGCTGCGCTGGGTCAACAGCTGGCGCAGGTCGGAGCCACCGCCGGAGGTCGTGTAGCCCAGCTCCCCGGGGGTGAAGGCCTCCTCGGTGTCGTCCAGGAGCGCGAGCAGGCGCTTCATGGCGGTGTAGGCCGGCTTGGGGGACCAGTCGTGGCGCAGCAGCCCGAAGTTGGCCTCCGGGTCGGTGCGGTCGGGATCGGCGACCTCGTCGATCAGCTCGTAGCTGTAGACCCGTTCGGTCCCGGCCAGGGCGTGCTCGGCCAGGAGCCGGGGGAGGTAGGCAGCCGCGAGGTCCTCGGGCACCGGGTGGTGGCCCCCCGTCGTGGCCAGCGCGTTGTGGTAGCCGGCCTCGGTCACGATCGTGGAGGTCGTGCCGCTGCGGGCTTGGGTCTCGGCCAACGCCGCGGCGATGTCGACGCTGGGCTCGCGGCCGCCGGAGTAGAGGTGGCTGTTGGCGACGTCGGCCACGCCCGTCTGGGTGCCGAGCCGGGAGTAGTTGCTGCGGAACGCCAACGCGGGCGCCAGCACGGGGAGGCCCGCCGTGGCGGGCCGGGCCTTGGCGGCGGCGTACAGCCCTGCCTGAAAGCTGCGCAGCTCGTCGGCCCAGCCGCCGGGACCGAAGTTGTCCCACTCGTTGGGGCCCTCGATCGACTCGACGGCGCCGAGCAGGTGCTGCTCGACGGTGGCGACGTACTCGGCCGGCGCCTGGCCGCGCGAGGGGTTGCCCATGATCAGGTCGAAGCCGATCCCGGCCGCGGCGATCTGGTTGATCGCCACGTAGGACTCCGGGGTGTTGTTCCACAGGTCGTCGCGCACGTGCTCGACGCCCAGGTCGGTCAGGGCGGCGACCACGCGTGCGGTGTCGCCGTACGGCGTGTCCCAGTAGGAGCTGTGGATGCCGATGCCGTAGGCGTCGACGACCTCCTCCGCGGCCCGCGCCGGCACCAGGGGGATCGCCGCGTCGTCGGCGGTGCCGGGACTCGCACCGGCGTACGGCACGACGGCTGCCACGCTCAGGACGAGGGGGAGCGCGGTCAGCGAGACCAGCAGGCGGCGTCGTCGACGGGACGACCCAGGGGAGCGAGACGGCACGGGCGGTCCTGTGACGGTCGGGAGTCCGGGGGGGAGCGCACCCCGGGGGTGGGACGCGGTGACGACAGCCTACGACGACGGGCCGGGCGCCGACGTGGTTTCGTCGGTGCCCGGCCTCGTCGCCTGCCGCCGGTCGCTCAGCCGCCGGAGAGGTCGTACAGGGTGACCCCGTCCACGCTCCGGGCCGGGTAGGTCGCCGCGACCCAGGTCTCGATCTCCGAGGTGCTCGCGCTGCCCCCGGGGCCGCCTCGGCCACCACCGCCGAGGCCGCCTCCGCCGCTGATGAAGTAGTGGACCTGGCCGTCCGCCACCAGCTCCTGGAACTGCGCCAGGGTGGGGCTCGGGTCGCTGCCGTTGAAGCCACCGATCGGCATGACCGACTCCTCGGTCGCCAGCTGGTAGCCGGCTGCGGAGTTGGCGCCGACGGTCGCGGCGACCCAGGTGTAGGACTCGGCGTCGGAGAGCAGGAGCGACGTCACGGCATCGGTCGAGGTGCTGCCGTCCAGCAGGCCTCCGACGCCGCCCGCCGCCGCCCCGCCCCCGCCGGGACGACCGAGGCCGGCCCCGAGACCGCTCGAGCCCGGACCGGCGGTCGGGATCGAGCCGGTGTGCGGGGTCGAGGCCGTCTCCAGCGCGTACGCCGTCGGGCCGGCCAGCCCGGCGAGCAGGGCGGTCCCGGCGACGGTCATGGCCATGCGCCGAGGCAGGTGCCGGGCGCCCACGACCATCAGGGCGGCCGCGAACCCGACCGTGGCGACGACGTAGCGCAGCCACGGAGCGAAGTCGGGCGTGCGCTCCAGCAGTGCGAAGCCGAACGCCGTGGTCGTCGCCGTGGCGAGGCCGAGCAGGCCCGCGGCGACGAGGGAGTCCCGGCGCTGCCACAGGGCCCGACCGCCGAGCCCCACCAGCCCGGCGATCGCGGGGGCGAGGGCGACGGTGTAGTAGGCGTGGTAGATGCCGGCCATCAGGCTGAAGGTCAGCGCGGTGACGACGAGCCAGCCGAGGAGCAGGGTGGCGAGCGCGCGCACCATCCGCGAGCCGCACCACAGGGCGCCGACGCCGAGGATCAGGGCCGCCGGGACCAGCCACGCGACCTGACCGCCGTTGTCGGTGCCGAAGAGGCGCAGGAGACCGGTCTCGCCCCACCCGTTGCCGCCACCGACCGACCCGGCCTCCTCGCCGGTGAGGCGCCCGAACCCGTTGTAGCCGAAGGTGAGCTCCAGGAAGTCGTTGGTCTGCGAGCCGCCGATGTAGGGCCGCGAGGACGCCGGCCAGAGCTGCACGATCGCGACCCACCAGCCGCCGGCCACGACCATGGCCCCGAAGGCCGCCAGCAGGTGCAGGACGCGGGTGCGCCACGGCACCGTCGCGAAGATCGCGTACGTCGCCGCCAGCGCGGGCAGGACCAGGAAGGCCTGCAGGGTCTTGGTCAGGAAGGCCAGCCCGATGAACGCTCCACCGAGCAGCATCCACCGCAGGGCGCGTGGGGACTCCAGGGCGCGGACCACGGCGTACGCCGCGGCAGCCATCAGCAGCACGAGCAGCGCGTCGGGGTTGTTGAACCGGAACATCAGCACGGCCACGGGGCTGGTCGCCAGCGTCGCCCCGGCCACGATCCCGGCCCACCCCGACCCGGTGGCCCGGCGCACGGTGGCGTGCAGGAGCGCCACGGTGCCGATGCCCATCAGCGCCTGCGGCACCAGGATGCTCCACGAGGAGAGCCCGAAGAGCCGTACCGACAACGCCATCGGCCAGATCGACAGCGGCGGCTTGTCGACGGTGATCGACCCCGCGGCGTCCGAGGCGCCGAAGAAGAACGCCCTCCACGACTCCGACCCGGCCTGGGCCGCCGCCGAGTAGAACGAGTTGGCATAGCCGGAGGCGCCCAGGCCCCACAGGTAGAGCAGCGCCGTCGCGCCCAGCAGCACGACGTACGCCGCCCGCTCCTTGTCGAGGCTCGCCAGCTGGCGGCGGAACCCGGGCCGGAGGTCGGTCTCGACGAGCTGGCCGTCGGATTCTCGGGGGTCACGGGAGGCTGCGGGTCGCGTGTCGGTCATCGTCATGGGGGAGACGATGGTCGGTCAGGCTGGGGCGGGGTTCTGTCCTACCTGTCGGTTTCCTGTGGGCTGGGGGGCTTGGGGCTCCACGCACCCTCAGGCGCATTCGGGGCTGGTCCGGGTGGTTACCGGTGGTGGGGCCGCGCGCGTAGCCGACCTGCTCCTGGGGGTTGGTCCGCGTGGTTGGCCCCGGTGGTTGCGGTGGTGGGGCCGCGCGCGTAGCCGACCTGCTCCCGCCGTCA
>NZZG01000106.1 GCA_002698575.1 Pimelobacter sp.
CGGATACGGCACCAAGGGCCGCTCGGCGGTCAAGACCCTGCTCAGCAACGGGCTCGACAAGGGGAGCGTGGTGATCGTCGACACCAGCTCCACGGCCCTGGCCGAGGCGCACGCCGACGAGCTGGCCGTCGTCACGGGCGACGCGACCCGCAAGGAGGTGCTGCAGCGGGCCGGCGTCGCGCAGGCCGACCAGGTGATCATCACGACCAACCGGGACGACTCGAACGTGCTGACCACGCTCACCGCCCGTGCGATGAACCCGGACGCCTGGATCATCGCCGCCGCTCGTGAGCAGCAGAACGCGCCGCTGATGAAGCAGTCCGGGGCCGACTCGGTGATCACCTCCTCCGACGCCGTGGGGCGGCTGCTCGGCCTGTCGTCGCTCTCACCGACCCTCGGCTCGGTGATGGAGGACCTGCTCAGCTACGGCAAGGGCCTCGAGGTCGCCGAGCGAGACCTGCTCGTCAGCGAGGTGGGGATGCAGCCCCAGTCGCTGCCCGACCAGGTGATCTCCGTGGTGCGCGACGAGAAGGTCTACAACTACTTCGACCCCGTCGTCACCCGCCTGGCCCGCGGCGACCGGTTGATCGTCGTCCGCTCGGCACGCGAGCTCCCCTGGGCGCCACGCCCCGGCACGCACAACGAGGACTTCGCCTCCGACGATGACTGACGACGACTGACGACGAGGGACGACACGTCTGCGCGATCCCTGCCACCTCTCGAACACCTGTTCGAACCGTGTGAGACGATGCTTCCATGGGCGGCGGTTGGGGCAAGCAGGGCAGCGGGATCCCGTTGTCCGAGCGCGTCCGCGCCGGCGCCGCGCCGTCGTCTTCGCCGACCGCGGGGCCGAGCGGTGCGCCGGAGAGCTGTCCGGCGCGACACTGCTGGGTTGCCGACGCCGTCGACGGCCACGGGGTCAAGCGCCCCGGACTGCTGGTCGAGTGGCGCCAGGTGCCCGAGGGTTGGGAGGGACGGGTCGTCTACGCCGCCCGCGTGCGGCAGTCGTCGTGGTTGCTGGTGGAGGAGTGGTTGCCTGCCGCCCTGCTCACGCCGATGTGACGACGTGGCCCGAAAAAAGAGCCAGGCCGTTGGAGTCTCGGGTCTCCAACGGCCTAGCAAGAAGGACGCTAGCGGGTCACGGGTCCTCGCGTCAGCCGAACGGCCGGTATGCGAGATTTTCTTTACTTTCCCGAAACTCTGCGTGCGTTGTCGGTGCACTCTCGCCGGTGCCATGATGAGGAGCAGTCAGCACGGCGCTCGGGCCGTTGCCTGGCTCGACCTCGGGAGCACCACATGATGACCTCCGCAGAACTCAGCACCGTTGAAGTACTCGTCGAAGGGGAGTGGGTCTGTGCGCACGTCCGCATGCAGGCAGGCACTCCGGACCACCCGATGACGATCGTGCACCTGGTCGAGCCCCGCGGCAGCGACAGCCTCGCCGTCGTGTCCTCCGATCGCCTGCGACCTCGTCGCGTCGCGGCCTGAGCCGGCGTAGGGGTTGGTTCGGGATGTCGCCGGCCCCTACGTCGCTCGCGGTGGTCCCGAACACGAAGCCGCCACCTGGCGCGCATCCGGTGTCTGGTGGGTCAGCTCTCGCAGGCGATGCCGTCGCCGTCCCGGTCGAGGTCGTAGGGGTCGGAGCCCGTGACGCGGATGGGGCCGTAGGCGTACTGCGGGCCGTCGCCCGACCCTCCGGCGCAGTCGTAGTCGGAGGCCGGCGCCAGGCACGGGCTGTAGCCGGCGGTGCAGCTCTGCACAGGTGGGGGAGGCGGGGGAGGCGCGACGGGGCGCACGACCTTTGCGATCGACAGGGTGACGACGGAGCCGGGCTTGATCCTCGTAGACGCTGCGGGCGTCTGGCTGAGGATCGCGCCGTCCTTGCCTGTTGTGACGGTCTTCGTCGTCATGCGCACGTCGAAGCCGGCTCGGCGCAGGATGCGGGCGGCGGAGGACTCCCTCGCCCCCACGACCGCCGGGACTCGGGGGTAGGGAACGGCGACGACGACCGACACTCCTGAGCCTGGTGGAAGCGTTGCGCCGCGGCGGGTCTCCTGCCGCAGGATGGTGCCGCGCGGCTTGGCGGAAGGGAGCTCGCTGACGTCGCCCAGGTCCAACCCGGCGGCGATGAGCGACTTCTGCGCCTTGCGCCACTTCAGGCCCTTGATGGCGGGTACGAGGGACTCTGGCGGCTCTGTCGGCTCTGTCGGCTCTGTCGGCTCGGGAGCGGTGATCGGCTCAGGGCTCTCGTCGATGAGTTCTCCAGGCTCGGACGTCGGCGCGTCGTCCTGGGTCGCCGGACCCGCGGCCGAGTGGACGTCGTCCGTGGGGTCCTCGGCGCTGCCACCGATCGCGAGCGCCAGGATGACGAGGACCGCCGTCGCGGCCGAGACTCCCGCTCGGAGACCGGTCGTCAGGTCCGGGCGGCGCCAGAGCCCCACGAGGCCGAAGGGGAGGCACAGCAGGAGTCCCGGGACGACAGCCCACCAGGTTTGCCACCACGGCAGGCTGCGGGTTTGCGGTGCGGGATTGCGCCAGCCGTGCGGTCGCAGGTTCGTGTGGCGCGTCCAGGCCCGGCCGTCCCAGTAGCGGATGAGCTCCGGGTCGTACGGGTCGGCCAGCCAGCCTGCGGGCACGCTCGGCCCAGGTGTCTTGCTCGCCATCGGGTTTCCCTCCCCTTGCCGCGTCCGCACGAGTATCCGTCGCTGTCCGCGCCGCGTCTTGGAAACGCGCGCCATTTCAGTCCGCTCCCGAAATGGCACAACACCGGGCACGCGATGAGCCCGCACAGGAGGTACTTGCTGACTCAGCGCAGCGCGAGCCCGACCCAGGAGCCGACCACCAGCGCCGCGACGAGTCCCACGACGCGGCGCGCCCACGAGGACGGGTACAGCCGGCCCTCGAAGTAGTGCGCGATGAAACCCTCGTGGTGCAGCGGCGGTCGTCCCGACCCGGCTCGACCCCAGTTCTCGGCGCGTGACAGCGGGCAGGCCGGACGCCACACAGCCATTCGAGCGCTCCACAGCGCCGAGACGACGTGGGGGAGCAGTGCCCACGGCATCAGCCAGGCCAGGAAGCCTCCGAGGATCGCGAACGCCACGAACACCAGGTGGGCGACCAGCGAGACGAAGGCGACGAGGCGGTGCACCGCGCGAGTCTAGGGGCCACCCACGTCGCGCCAGGACGGGGAGTCTGTCCCGCGCGTGTGCTCGCACCCGTCGCGTCGTCAGCGCCGGGGTCCGGATGCGGAAAGAGGCCCTCGAAAGGGCCTCTGACCTGCGGTGATGCTGGTGGGCGATACTGGGTTTGAACCAGCACGCCGCCATCCGTCGGAAACTGGGTCCCACCTGCACTTTAGGCCTCTGAACTGCAGTGATGCGATCCAGGCTCGTCTGCCACTGGTGGACTTGAACGGACACGTTTACCCTTTCATTGGACACGTATTGGACACGAAAGGTGGTCTTGGGTGGGGGAGAAGAGGTCGTTCGGGCAGATCACGCGCCTGCCGAGTGGCAGGATCCGGGCGCGCTACCTCGGCCCCGACGAGTTTCGGCACTCGGCGCCCTACACGTTCGCGACCAAGGGTGACGCCGAGGCATGGCTGGTCGACGAACGCCGACTCCTGGCTGCCGGCACCTGGCAACCACCCAAGACCCGCGTCAAGGCGAAGCTGCTGGACAAGGTCACCTTCGAGCTCTACGCCGACACGTGGCTACGTGATCGCGACCTGAAACCCCGCACCCGACAGCACTACCGGTCCCTGCTGGACCGCCAACTCCTCCCGACCTTCGGTCACCTCGAACTAGCTGAGATCACCCCCGACTCGGTCAGGAACTGGCACGCCCTGACCGGGACCGCGACCCCCACCCTGCGTGCCCACGCCTACGGGTTGATGCGCACCATCTTGGGCACCGCCGAGAGGGACGAGCTCATCACCAGGAACCCCTGCTACGTCCGCGGCGCCGGCAACTCCGTGCGGGTGCACAAGGTCAAACCACTGACCCTGAAGGAGCTCGAGGTCGTGGTTGCAGCGATGCCCCCACAGCGCCAGGTGATGACGCTACTCGCCGCGTGGTGTGCCATGCGGTTCGGTGAGCTCGCCGAGCTCCGTAGAGGCGACCTCAACCTGAGGACCGGGATCATCCACGTACGCAGGGCAGTGGTCCGCGTCGATGGGCAGGCGATCATCGGGACCCCGAAGTCCGATGCCGGCACCCGAGACATCGCAATCCCACCCCACCTGGTGCCCCTCATCAAGCAACACCTCAAAGACCACGTGGGACCGGGCAAGGACGCGCTGCTGTTCCCAGGCGCCGACGGGGGACACCTCAACCCCTCGACGCTCTACGGACGCAAACCCACGAAGAAGAGTCCTGGCTATGGCTTCTACGCCGCCCGTGCCGCAGCCGACCGGCCCGACCTTCGCTGGCACGACCTGCGCCACACCGGCGCCGTACTCGCCGCCTCGACCGGAGCGACCCTCGCCGAACTCATGGGACGACTCGGCCACTCGACCCCCGGAGCCGCACTCAGATACCAACACGCCGCACAAGGAAGAGACATCGAGATCGCCAAACGACTCTCGGCACTCGTCGGAGAGTAGGCGCCTCGAGTCATGCCAGCTGGCGAGGACGACCGAGAGTGCCGCCGGCTCATCAACGGCAGCTGACGGCATGGCCGGCTAGTTGCCGCCCAGCACCGCAACGGTCCAGGCGCCATGCTGGGGCAAGCGACCCGAGCTGGCCCGATGACGACGTCGAGACGCGTGCCTGAGACCGGTCGATAAGCCGCTCTCCGGCACAAGACCCGCCCCGTCATACGCGGTGGTATGACTGTGAAGATCGCCTACGGGTTCATGCGCACACCCGAGGCGGCGGGGGAGAACTCCGGCCTGTGGTGGCTGCTCGGGACAACCGCCGTGGTCTACACCCTGATGACCATCGGCGCGGTGGTCGTGCTGCGTTCGATGGCGCGGCGCTGGCGCTCCGGCGAGGTAGACCTGCCCAGCCCGTACGGGCCCGAGGCTCAGCGTCCTCAGGGCTCCGGCGCCTGGGCTCCGGAGGAGGCAAAGCAGTGAGTCTGGCGCTGGTGATCGCTGCCGCGCTGTTCGTGGGCGTCCTCGCCTACGCGCTGTTCGGCGGCGCCGACTTCGGGTCCGGGTTCTACGACCTGACCGCCGGAGGCACGGCCCGGGGTGCCGAGCTGCGTACGCTGGTCGACCACAGCATCGGACCGGTGTGGGAGGCCAACCACGTCTGGCTGATCTACGTCCTGGTCACGTGGTGGACCGCGTTTCCCGAGACGTTCGCGGCCGCGATGTCCACCCTCATCTTGCCGATGCTGCTGGCTCTGTTGGGGATCGTGCTTCGGGGGGCGAGCTTCGCGTTCCGCAAGTACGCCGCCACGCTGGGACAGGCGCGCCTGTTCGGCGCCGTCTTTGCGGTCTCGTCGGTGATCACGCCGTTCTTCCTCGGTGCCGTTGCCGGTGGGATCGCCTCCGGGCGGGTCCCCGCGACCGGGCGCGGTGACCTGTGGACGTCCTGGCTCAACCCCACCTCGGTCTTCGGCGGGATCATTGCGGTCGGGACCTGCGCCTTCCTCGCCGGACCTTCCTGTGCGCCGACGCCCGCCGCTCCGGAAAGCACAACCTCGCCGAGCAATTGCGCTGGCGGACGCTGGCGATCGGGGCAGTCACCGGCAGCGTCGTCTTCGCCGCGCTGATACCGCTGCAGCAAGACGCGCCCACACTGGCCGACGGACTCGAGACCCAGGCCGCACCGTTGGTCGTGATCTCGGCGCTCGCCGACATCGCCACGCTGGTGCTGGTCGCCATTCGCCGCTTCGCCGTAGCCCGAGTGACTGCCCTGGCAGCCGTCGCCGCCGTGGTCACCGGATGGGGCGTGGGTCAGTACCCCTGGCTGCTCGTCGACCAAGTCACCATCACCGACGCCGCCGGCGCCCGGCCACGCTGGAAGCGCTGCTCGTCGCCGTCGGCCTGGCTGTGGTCATCGTGCTTCCTGCGCTGGGCTATCTCTACAAACCGACCCAGTCGGAGTCATGGTTGCGATAGACCGACAGCGATGGCGGCCAACGCGGAAGGCTTGATACGGCAGCGAGAACGAGACTAACGAAGGCTCGCGTCCCGAAGCTGGATACGGGTGCAAGGTCAAGTCATGACCGAGGATCTGATCGGGCGAGACGACTGGGTGCGCGTCCACACTCCCGGGATGCGGGACCGAGCCTGTGCCGCAACACGTTGCGTAGTCAGGGCGGCCGGCGGCCGCCGCACGTTCCGGTCTGCGCCGGGCAGAGCGGAACGCCGGGTGGTCACGGGCCGAACGCGCCGCCTTCGATCAGGATGACGAAGCCGAGCACGATGAGGACGAGCGGGAACAGGATGTGCTCCCAGCGCTCGAGGACCTCTGCTATCGGTTTGCGGGTGGCCACGAACTTCGCCGCAAGAACGAGGACGACGACCAGGGTCAAGAACACGACGCAAAAGGCCACGAGGGCGGCGGTGCCGACCGCGAGAAACACCGGCACGTAGACCCCGATGTTGTCTCCACCGTTGGCGAAGGTGACTGCGGCCACCGTGAGGGCACTGACGGGCTTGTTGGCCACGGTGTCGTCGTCATCGTCCCCGTTGCGCCACACCTGCCAGGCAGCGAATGCGCCCAGCAGCAGTGGAATCAGACCGAAGTACGGGATGGCGTCGTCGGGAAGGAACAGCCCGGCGCCGAAGGTCACCGCGACTGAGGCGAGGAGGATGCCACCAAAGCCGAGGTACTGCCCGACGACGATCTTGGTGGTGGTACCTCGTTGCCCGGCTCCGCGTGCGAAGAACAGCGACAGCACGATGATGTCGTCGATGTTGGTGACAAGGAACAGGCCAACGGCCTGCAACGCGGAGGAGAGCACGTTCATGTCCTAGGCGTTCCTTCCTTTTCAACGCACTTCGTTGTCTCGGGTGTCGAGGGCCGTATGCCTGCTCGGTGGCTGACGTCAGTCGAGTTTGGGGCGCCGAAGCGTGTGATGCCCGGCGTTGGAGGCCATGGCTATGTCTGCGGGGGGTGGTCCGTGACGGGCGGGTTGGCGGCGTGGTCCTTCGTCGGCGCCGTGGCGGTGTCGGTAGTTCGTTCGGGACGGGCGTGCAGGAGGGCGATCACGATGAAGCCGGTGACCAGAAAGGTGTCGGCGAGGTTGAAGGTGGGCCACCAGCCGGTATGAAGGTAGTCGGTGACCCGGCCATCGCGGGCGCGGTCGACCACGTTCGCGAGAGCGCCGCCGATCACGGCGCCTCCGGCAATCCGCTCGACCCACCCCGCTTGTGGGGCCCGGCGCCACGCGTACACCATGATGGCGACGGCGATAGCGGCGGTGATGGCCACGATCACGCCCACGGGAAGTCGGTCGCCCATGCTGAACGCCACGCCGGAGTTGTACGCCAGCCGCAGTTGAAGCACACCGAGGTCGACCGAGGAATCGGCCAGCCGTGCCTCGGATATCGCCTTGGCGGCCAGGTCGATCGCCGCAACCGTCGCCGCCGCCAGCAGGACTACGACGCGACCCGTTCGCGCACGCGTCCCGGCCTCCGCCAGACCGCGGCTCACCTCGCCCTGGCTTCCGCCGGCACCGCAACGGCCGTGGGCATGGTCGCGGGTGCGGGAGGAAGCGGGCGGACGCGGCCGGCACGGACGCCGTTGCCGATCACGAAGATCTCCGCGACCTCGTGGACCAGCACGACCGCGGCCAGCCCGAGCACGCCGAGGGCAGCCAGCGGGATCAGGATGGCGATCAGCACCAGGGAGAGGCCGACGTTCTGCAGCATGATCGACCGTGCGCGGCGGGCGTGGGTCAGGGTGTGCGGCAGGTGGCGCAGGTCTTCGCCCATGAGCGCGACGTCGGCGGTCTCGATGGCTACGTCGCTGCCCATGGCGCCCATCGCGATGCCGACGTCGGCGGTGGCAAGGGCGGGGGCGTCGTTGACGCCGTCGCCGACCATCGCGGTCGGGGCGCTCTCGCGGAGCCGGCGGATGATGGTCGACTTGTCCTCGGGGCGGAGATCGGCGTGTACGTCGGTGATGCCGGCCTGGGCGGCCAGGGCAGCGGCGGTGCGTTCGTTGTCGCCGGTGAGCATGGCGACCTGGTAGCCGCTGGCGCGGAGCCGGGCGACCACCTCGGGTGCCTCGGGGCGCAGGTCGTCGCGGACCGCGACGGCGCCGATCACGGCTCCGTCGTACTCGATCAGGACCGCGGTGGCGCCGGCCTCCTGCATGGCGGTGACTGGCTCGGCGAGTTCGCCGGCGGGGATCCAGCCCGGCCGGCCGAGGCGGGCCGGGCGGCCGTCGATGGTTCCGGTGAGGCCAGCGCCGGTGACCGCCTCGACGTTTTCGGCGTCGCGGTGCTCCGGAACAACGGCGAGGATGGCGCGGGCCAGGGGGTGTTCGCTGCGGGCCTCCAGGGCTGCTGCGATGTCGAGGACCTGCTCCCGAGTGTGGCGTGGAGTGGTGGCGACGTCGACCACGGCCGGTTGGTTGCGGGTCAGGGTCCCGGTCTTGTCCAGGGCGACACTCCGGATCCGGCCCAGTGCCTCCAGGGCGGCGCCGCCCTTGACCAGGGCACCGATGCGGCTGGCGGCGCCGATGGCGGCGACCACGGTAACCGGCACGGAGATCGCCAACGCACACGGGGAGGCCGCGACCAGAACCACGAGGGCGCGTTCGATCCAGGTCGCGGGGTCGCCGAGCAGGCTGCCGGTGATCGCGATGAGGGCGGCGAGGACCATGATGCCGGGGACCAGGGGTTTGGCGATGCGGTCGGCGAGCCGCTGGGCGTTGCCCTTGCGGGACTGCTCGGCCTCGACGATGTTGACGATCCGGGCCAGGGAGTTGTCCTCGGCTGTGGTGGTGACCTCGACCTCGAGGACGCCGGTTCCGTTGATGGAGCCGGCGTAGACGGTGTCGCCGGGGCCGGCTTCGACCGGGACGGACTCGCCGGTGAGGGCGGAGACGTCCAGGGCGGTGCGGCCGGTGCGGAGTGCGCCGTCGGTGGCGACCCGTTCGCCGGGCCGGACCAGGAGCAGGTCGCCGATGGCGAGCTCTGCGGGGGCCACGCTGACCTGGGCGCCGTCGCGAAGGATGGTGGCCTCGGCCGGGACCAGGGACAGCAGTGCACGTAGGCCGCGGCGGGTGCGGGCCACGGCGTACTCCTCCAGGCCCTCGCTGATGGAGTAGAGGAACGCGAGTGCGGCGGCTTCGGCGACCTCGCCGAGGATGACCGCGCCGACGGCGGCGATCGTCATCAGGGTGCCGACGCCGATCTTGCCCTTGGCCAGCCGCTTCAGGGTGCTGGGCACGAACGTCCAGGCCCCCAGCGCCAGCGCGATCGCGTTCAACCCGGTCACCACGGACCCCGAGGCGTCGTTGAGGTCGGCGATGAAGCCGGCGATCAGGAAGAGTCCGGCGATGGCGGCGAACCGTAGCTCACTGACCTCCCACAGCCGATCGGGCCCTTGCTCCTCCAGCTCGCCGTCCTCGTTGCGGGGCTCGTCGTGGCCGCAGCCGCAGGCGCCCGTCATGGTGCCAATTCCTTCGTCGTGGTGGCGGGGGTGGTCTCGGTGTGAATGTCGGGGTGAGCGTCGGTGGGGCCGTAGGTGGGGCAAAGCTCGACGGCCTCGCCGGTCAGGGCTAGCAGCTTCTCGGCCGCGCCGAGCAGGTCCATCAGCTCGGGGTGGGCGATGGAGTAGAACATCTGCCGGCCCGCAGGCCGGCCGATGATCAGGCCGCAGTCGCGCAGGCAGGCCAGATGGCCCGACACGGTGCCTTGTGCCAACTCCAGGGACTTGGTGAGATCCACCACCCGC
>NZZG01000107.1 GCA_002698575.1 Pimelobacter sp.
CGGAGCCGTCGTGTCGACCGTGAACGTCCGCGAGGCCGGCGAGGCATCCACGTTGCCCACCGCATCGATCGCCCGCACCGAGAACGTGTGCTCGCCCTCGCTCAGACCCGACAGCGCGCGCGGCGAGCCGCACACGGTGAACGCTCCGCCGTCGAGCTTGCACTCGAAGGAGTCGGTGTCCTCGACCGGGTCGCCCACGAAGGTGAACGCCGCGGACGTGGTCGCGATCGTCGCGCCCGCGGC
Organism: Pimelobacter sp.; assembly: GCA_002698575.1. Classification (GTDB taxonomy): domain Bacteria; phylum Actinomycetota; class Actinomycetes; order Propionibacteriales; family Nocardioidaceae; genus Nocardioides. The sequence goes on from NZZG01000107.1 coordinate 244, forward strand.
CGGGCCACCCGTGATCACCGTGTCCGGGGGCGTGGTGTCCACCGGGATCGGCTGCAGCTCGAGGTCGAGGTCGGTGACCTCGCTCGGGACCCCGACGACCGGAGAGACCAGGAGCTGGTAGCCCTCCGCGCTCACCTGCACGTAGTAGCAGCCCTCGGCCACGTCCCACCCGTAGTACCCGACGTTGTTGGTGACGAACGGGTTCACGTTGGGCGAGATCCCCGGGCTCGCTGCGTTGACCAGCTCACCGAGGTCCGTGGGGGCCGGCTGGTCCCAGTCCGAGCCGGGCTCCTTGGTCTCGTTGGTCTCGCACGTGTCCGCGGCGTACGGCGGGTCGCCCACCTGCGGCGACCACGACGGCACCTTGTACAGGTGCACCTCGGCACCCACGACCGGCTCCCCGCTGTCGGCGTCGGTGATGATGCCGCTCGGGTCGTACAGGACGATCTCGCCCAGGGGGGTGACGATCGTGGTCTCACCGTCGCAGATGACCTGGACGTTGAGCGGACCGTTCTGGATCGACCCTGCCGGGACCGTCGCGGTGTACTTCCCGGGCGGACCCTCGACGGCCTCGAAGACATTGCCGTTGAGCACGAGGCTGACCGACGTCGGGCTGACCTCCGGGTCGCCGCAGGCCGCCGGCACCGTGACGGTCAGGTCCGAGGGGTTGCTGTACGGCATGGCCACCGTCAGCAGTCCGGTGGTCGGGTCGGTCGTGACGCTGCCCGACGTCGTCTCCACCTGGGTGGGGGTCGTCTGCACCGTCGGCGGCAGCGTGTCCGCCGAGTCCAGGTAGCCCCAGAAGGCGTAGAGGTCGTCCTGGGTGCCTCCGACCCGGAAGGAGAGCCGCAGCGTGTCGCCGATGTTGTCCGAGGTGTCGAGCTGGACACCTCGCCATCCCGAGGTCTTCAGCGCCGTCCCCTCCCCGAACGCGCCCTGCTGGAAGGCCGCGAGGGTCTCGCCGGTGTCGGGGTTGGTGACCACCAGGTCGAAGGTGAACTCGTCGAAGCCGGTGTAGTCGTAGGTGAAGAAGTTGAACGCGAACTTCTCCTCGTCCTGGGTGGCCACGAAGTCCTGACACATGATGTTGGGGCCCTCGGGCTGGCTCTGGCCGCTGCTCGGCTGCGACGAGCCCATCCGGGCCATCGCGGCGCCCTCCCACGGGTCGGTGAACGCGTCACCACCGGTCACCTCGGTGCCCTCGGTCTGGTAGCCGAGGGTCCACCCGTCGAGCCCGGACTCGAAGCCCATGTTGGTCAGGCTCGGGTTGGCGGCATCGGGCTCGCACCTGAAGTCCACCAGCAGGCTGAAGTCGACGTACTCGAAGCCACCGGAGTAGAAGACCTCGACCGGCTCGACGCCGCTGTCGTCGTACCCGTTGGGGGCGGTCACGTCGACCAGGTAGGTGCCCTCGGCCAGGTCGCCGAACGCGACCATGCCGTCCTCGCCCGTCGGTGAGGTCGTCACGGCACCGCCCTCGTCCTCCACCGAGACCAGCGCGTCGGCGACGGGCTGACCGAACGGGTCGTCGAGGACGGCGACGTTGATGCCCTCGACCGGCTTCTCCAGCTCGAACGGGTCCAGCGTGGTGGTGTCCTCGGTGATCTCCACCTCGAAGTAGCCGTCGAAGTAGTCCTCCGCCGAGACGTAGAACTCGGTGTCACCGGGGTACAGGTCCAGGGAGAAGGTGCCGTCGCCGTCGGTCACACCGTCGGCGTAGTCGAGGCCGTAGGCCTCGAGGTAGGCGCCGGCGATGCCGTCACCGGTCTCGGCGTCGACGACCGACCCGGACACCGTGACCGGGTCCGGCAGGGCGGTCAGCTCGAAGGGCGGCAGCGTGGTGGCGTCCTCGGCGATGTCGGCGTCGGCGTAGCCGCCCTCGTAGCCCTCCGCGGAGATGTAGAACTCCGTGTAGCCGGGCTGCAGGTCGATGCTGAAGGTCCCGTCCCCCAGCGTCTCGGCCTCCCCGTACGCCTCTCCGTACGCCTCGACGAGGGCACCCGCGATGCCCTCGCCCGAGTCGACGTCGACGACCGAGCCGGTCACCGTGATCGGGTCCGGCAGGGCGGTCAGCTCGACGTCCGGCAGGGTCGTGGTGTCCTCGGTGACCTCGACCTCGAGGTAGCCGTCCTGGTAGCCGTCGGCCTCCACGTAGACATCGTAGAAGCCGGGCGCGAGGTCGAGGCTGTAGCTGCCGTCGGACGCCGAGTAGTCCTCGTCGTAGCTGTCTCCGTCGGCGTACACGTAGGCGCCCTCGACGGCGGCTCCGCCGTCGGCGTCGACCACGGACCCGGTCACGGTGACCGGGTCCGGAAGCGGCACCAGCTCGAGGTCCGGCAGAGCCGTCGTGCCCGAGGTCACCTCGACCTCGAGGTAGCCGTCCTCGTACCCGTCGGCGTAGGCGTACAGGTCGTACACGCCGGGCTCCAGGTCGAGGCTGTACGCGCCCTCGGCCACGGTGAAGGCGTCGTCGAAGTCGGGGCCGTAAGCCTCGACGTAGGAGTCGACCAGTCCGTCACCCGTGACGGAGTCGACCACGACCCCGGTCACCGGGACCGGGGCCGCGTGGGCGGGGGTCGCCGCCCAGAGGGATGCGCCGCTGACAGCGACGACGAAGGCCAGCAACCTGACCAGGAAACCGCGAATGTGCATAGGGGGTCGTTCCTCCGGATGTTCCAGGTGATGCACGGGAGAGGGTTCGGACCGCTGCTCCCCCGGCGCTCACGCGCGGGGGGGAGACTTCGGTCCTGGAGGCCGGGTGGGCCTACGGAAGCGCCGTCAGCACCTGCTCGGCACGAGGCGGCGAACCGGTGCCGGCCGGGCATGTCGCAGACGGATGGCGCTGCTGGTCGACCGCGACGACAGGACCGTCGCTGCGGCAACGCGGACGAGACTCGGGAGCATGGAGCGCCACCATTCGGGCTTGGTGTCGTCATCCCTTGACGACCAGCACGCGCATTCGACCACGACGCCTGGCCGCGAACCAGCAAAAGACGCAATCCCGGACAGTGGTCTAGACGCCCGAACGTATCCCGGACACCTCGCCGCGGCCGATCACGGTGCCCAGAGCCCGCCGAGCTCGAACCCGGCACGCTCCAGCGCCGCCCTGCAGGCACGCGCGTGGTCCACCGCCCCCGGGCTGTCGCCGTGCACGCAGACCGAGTGCACCGACGCGGCGAGGTCGACGGCACGAGCGGCGATCTCGGCGCTGTCGTGCAGCACCGCGCCGGGCTCGTCACGGGCCAGCAGCCGCCCGTCCTCGCCGTACCCACGATCCGGGAAGCCCTCCAGCAGGACGGGCCGCCCTGCGGCGTAGGCCTGGTCGAGAAGGTGCCCGGGCATGCCCAGGACCGGCAGCCGACCGGAGCCGTCGAGCACCGCGGCAGCCTGCTCCTCGTCGTCCAGCACCCGGTGGTACAGAGCGCCGTGCGGCTTCAGGTAGCGCACCTCGGTCCCGGCGGCCCGGGCGATCTCGGTCAGGACGCCGACCTGGTGCGCCACCTGCTCGCGGAGGATCTCGTAGGCGACCTCGACGGCCACCCGCCCGAAGTTGGGCCGGTCCGCGTAGGAGACCTGGGCGCCCACGCCGACGCCGTGCTGCACCGCTGCCTCGCAGACCTGTCGCATGATCGCGGCCGTCCCGGCGTGGTAGCCGCACGCGACGTTGGCGCTGGTCACCACGCGCAGCAGCGCCGCGTCGTCGGTGACCTCCTCGCCGAGGTCGGCGTTGAGGTCGATCGTCCTCGGCTGTGCCATCACGAGCCGAGCCTCTCACCCGGCTACCGTTCGTCCAATGAGCCAGCCCCTGCCGCCCATCGCCGCGCGGCGACCGGTCACCTCGGAGCACCACGGTCACGTCCGCGTCGACGACTACGACTGGCTGCGGGAGAAGGAGTCACCCGAGGTGGTCGCCCACCTGGAGGCCGAGAACGCCTACGCCCAGGCGCGCACCGCCCACCTCGCGGACCTGCGGGAGACGATCTTCGAGGAGATCAAGGCGCGGACCCGGCAGACCGACCTGTCCGTGCCGTCCCGTCTGCGCGACCACTGGTACTACGGGCGCTCCTTCGAGGGCCGCGAGTACGGCGCGTCCTGCCGGGTGCCGGTCAGTGGACCGGACGACTGGACCCCGCCGCAGCCCGCCGAGGACGCCTCCCCCGACGAGCCCGCGCTGCCCGGCGAGGAGGTGCTGCTGGATCTCGACCGGCTCGCCGAGGGCCACGACTTCTTCTCGCTCGGCGGATCGAGCATCAGCCCCGACAGCACCCTGCTCGCCTATGCCACCGACGTCGTGGGCGACGAGCGCTACACGATCCGCGTCAAGGACCTCACGACCGGCGACCTGCTCGAGGACGAGATCGTCGGCGCCCTGGGCGGAGCCACCTGGGACCGCTCGGGCAGCGACCTCTTCTACACGACCGTCGACGAGTCCTGGCGCGCCGACAAGATCTGGCGCCACCGCCTCGGCACCCAGCAGGCCGACGACGAGCTGGTCCTCCACGAGACCGACGGCCGCTTCTGGGTGGGCGTCGGTCGCACCCGCACCAACCGCTTCATCATGGTCGCCTCCGGGTCGAAGACCACGAGCGAGTACCACGTCCTCGACGCCGATGCGCCCGAGCTCGGACTGCGCTGCTTCGCACCGCGCCAGGAGGGCCTGGAGTACTCCCTGGAGCACGCCGTCATCGCCGGGGAGGACCGGTTCCTGGTGATGCACAACGGCTCCGGGGCCGACTTCGAGCTCGGCGTGACCCCGCCGCGCCCGACCCCGCGCGACGCGTGGACCCCGCTGATCGCCCACGACCCCGCCGTACGGCTCGAGGACGTGGACGCGTTCGCCGGCCACCTCGTGGTCCACCAGCGCAGCCAGGGCCTGACCCAGCTGCGGATCCTGGAACTGGGCGACGCAGCAGGCGGCGAGGGCGTGGTCGACGACTACCTCGTCGAGTTCGACGAGCCGGTCTACACAGTCGGCTCGGGCGCCAACCCACGCTTCGACCAGCCGACGGTGCGCCTGGGCTACACGAGCATGGCCATCCCCTCGTCGGTCTACGACTACGACGTCCGCAGCCGTGAGCTGAGCCTGCTCAAGCGGGCGCCCGTGCTCGGGGGCTACGACGCTGCCGACTACGAGGAGCACCGGCTCTGGGCCCCCTCGACCGACGGCGCCTCGGTGCCGGTCTCGGTGGTCTGCCGGCGCGACGCCCGGGCCGCCGGTCAACCGCTGCCGTTGCACCTGTACGCCTACGGCGCCTACGAGATGTCGATGGACCCGTCCTTCTCCATCGCCCGGCTCTCGCTGCTCGACCGCGGCGTCGCGTTCGCGATCGCGCACGTGCGTGGTGGCGGCGAGATGGGCCGGCACTGGTACGACGACGGCAAGCTCGCCCACAAGCAGCACACCTTCGACGACTTCGTCGCCGCTGCCCGCCACCTCGTCACCGAGGGCTGGACCACGCACGACCGGATCGTCGGCGAGGGGGCGAGCGCCGGCGGGCTGCTGGCCGGGGCCGTGGCCAACCAGGCACCCGACGACTTCGCCGGGATCGTCGCCGGGGTGCCGTTCGTCGACCCGCTCACCTCGATGCTCGACTCGTCGTTGCCGTTGACCGTCACCGAGTACGACGAGTGGGGCAACCCCGAGGCCGACCCGGAGGCCTACGCCACCATCGCGGCGTACTCCCCCTACGACAACGTCGCCCCTCGTCGCTACCCGGCGATCCTCGCGGAGACCTCCTTCCACGACACCCGGGTCCTGTACGTCGAGCCGGCCAAGTGGGTGTCCCGGCTCCGTGAGGTCGTCGAGTCGCCGGACGTGATCATGAAGATCGAGATGTCCGCAGGTCACGGCGGTGTGTCGGGCCGCTACCAGGCCTGGAAGGACCGCGCCTTCACCCTCGCGTGGGTGCTCGACGTGCTCGGCCTCGGACCGGAGACCGCGTCCTCAGTCTGAGAAGTCGGCGGCTGCCCTGAGAAGTCCCTGAGATGTCGCTCCCTCGGCAACTCTCGCCCCATCCGGAGCGTCCTTACCCACGAAGGACTTCCAAGCCTTCGGGGTGATGTGGGAATCCACCACACCCCGCCACCGTTGTAACAGACGTGGCCAGAGACCTGGCCAAGACGTAAGGAGGGTCCCCATGGCAACCAGGACCGCAACCAAGACGACGCGGGTGACGCGCGAGATCGAGGGGCGCGACAGCGTCGGCCTGTATCTCGACGAGATCGCTCGCAACCCCCTGCTCGACGCAGCCATGGAGGTCGAGCTCTCCAAGACCATCGAAGCCGGCCTGATGGCCGAGGCACTGCTCGCCGAGGGTCGCGTCGGACGCAAGAAGGGCGGCGCGCCGATGCGCGCCACCGAGGAGGAGCTCGAGTGGCTCGCCGAGGAGGGTCGCAAGGCCGTCGACACGTTCATCACCGCCAACCTACGGCTGGTCGTGTCGATCGCCCGCAAGTACGGCCGTGCCCAGATGCCGATGCTCGACCTCATCCAGGAGGGCAACACCGGCCTGATCCGTGCGGTGGAGAAGTTCGACTACACCAAGGGCTACAAGTTCTCGACCTACGCCACCTGGTGGGTGCGTCAGGCGATCACTCGGGGCATCGCCCAGCAGGCTCGCGTCGTCCGGCTCCCGGTGCACGTCGTGGAGGAGCTCAACCAGGTCGGTGGAGCGCGTCGCACGCTGGAGCGCCAGCTGGGTCGTGACCCGGAGCCGGAGGAGATCGCCACCGAGCTCGGGCTGGACGTCGACCGCGTCCTGGACCTGATGGCCTGGGGTCGCGAGCACGTCAGCCTCGACACCCCGGTGGACGAGGACGGCGACACCTCGCTCGGCGACCTGATGGCGCAGGAGACCTCGCCCTCGCCCGACCTCACCGTGCTCGACGTGGAGGCGCGCGACCGGCTCAACGCCCTCGTCGGACACCTCGACGAGCGGGCCGCCGACATCATCCGCTCGCGCTACGGCCTGGTCGACGGACGCCAGCACAAGCTCGCCGACATCGGGACCAAGCACGGCATCTCCGCGGAGCGGGTCCGCCAGCTCGAGCGGGAGGCCCTGCAGAAGCTGCGACGCATCGGCGACCCGGACCTCGCTGCCTGACCGCACCCCGACCTCGTTGTCGGCCCCGCCCACCCGGGTGCGGCAGCGAATCGACGAGAGCCTCCGCCACCGGCTTGGCGGAGGCTTTCGTGTGCTCCCGGCCGGGGCCTCGATCGGTAGCCTGGGCAGGTGCTGATCGGCCCCGGCGACCTGAACGACCCCGAGGTGGTGGCGTTCCTCGAGGCCCACGTCGAGCAGCTGCGCTCGATGGGTCCGCCCGAGTCCACGCACGTGCTCGACCTGTCGGGCCTGCGGGCGCCCGGCATCGGCTTCCACACGGCGTACGACGCCGGTGAGCTGGTCGGCTGCGCGGCGCTCAAGGACCTGGGCGAGGGGGACGCCGAGCTCAAGTCGATGCGGACGGCGCCGCACCGCACGCGCCAGGGCATCGCCCGGCGGCTGCTCGTCCACGTGCTCGAGGAGGCGCGCGCCTCGGGTTTCACCCGGGTGAGCCTGGAGACCGGCTCGTACGAGTTCTTCCACCCCGCGCACGCGCTCTACCGCCGTCACGGGTTCGTGGAGTGCGAGCCGTTCGGTGGCTACCGGCCCGACCCGCTGAGCGTGTTCATGACGCTGGAGCTGTGAGCTCGCGGTAGATCTCGACGACGCGGGTGCGCAGGGTCTCGAGAGTGCCGGTGTTGTCGACGACGTACGTCGCGATGGCCAGGCGCTCCTCGCGGCTGGCCTGGGAGCCGATCCGCGACCGCGCGTCGGCCTCGGTCCAGCCGCGATCGCGCAGCATCCGCTCGACCTGGACCTCCTCCGGGGCGTCCACGACGACGACCTCGTCGAACTCGCCGGCCCGTCCCGACTCGGCCAGCAGCGGGATGTCGTGGATGACGACGTCGTCGGGTCCGGTCGCGGCCTCCAGCTCGGCGTAGCGCTCGAAGACCAGGGGGTGCACGATCGCCTCGAGCTGCTTGCGCCTGGTCTCGTCGTTGAAGACGATCGCGCCCATGGCGGGGCGGTCCAGGTCGCCCTCCGGGGTCAGCAGCTCGGGGCCGAAGGCCTCGACCACGGCGGCGAGCCCCGGCGTACCCCGCTCGACGACCTCGCGGGCGAGCTTGTCGCCGTCGATGACCACGGCCCCGAGCTCGGCGAAGATCGCCGAGACCGTGCTCTTGCCCGAGGCGATCCCGCCGGTGAGTCCTACGCGCATGGACTCACCGTACGGGGGCCGGGGCCGTTGCGGCGGCGTGGCTCAGCAGCCGTGGTTGACCTGGGCACAGGTGTCGAGCCCCCACGCGAGTGGGAAGCCCTGCCCGGACCCGCCGTTGTAGGAGATCGCGACCTCGATCTCCGGCAGCCTCGTCTGGTTGACCGTCGGGTCGGCGAGGGGGCCGTCGGTCGGCGTGTAGTCCATCGCCCAGTACACCGTGCCGTCGCGGCCCTCCGCGAAGTCGGCGGGCACGGTGGCGCCGCCGGGGAAGGTGTAGACGATCGACTGGTAGTCCTCGCGATCGCCGTAGAGCACGCCGCCGGCCGTGAAGCTCGTCGTCAGGCTGCCGTCGTCCGCGACGGCAGTGTCGGTGCTGACCTGGTAGGGATCCACCGAGTCGAAGCGCGACGGACGAGCGATCGTCTCGTCGGCCTGCACCGTCACGATGTCGCCGTGCACGCTGCAGAGCTGCCACCGGGTGCCGTTGCTGTAGAAGGCCGCGCTGGCGAGGTCGTCGGACAAGGTGAGCACCTGCTCGGCCTTCGTGAGCGTGAGCTCGGGGCGGCAGGCGGCCTCGAGAGCTGCTGCGGCGGGCTCGGCCTGGGTGGGGGTCTCGGTGGGGGTCTCGGTGGGGGCGCTGCTCGGAGCATCGGCCCCCGTGCTCGACGCTCGGGCGGCGGGCCGGCCGATGAGCGGGTCGAGCTCGTCGTCGCCGGAACCGGTTGCCACCACCGTGCTCACCGCGGCGATGGTCGCGACCGCCGCCACCGCGCCGGCAGGCACCAGCCAGCGTCGGCTCCTGGCGGGCTCCTCGAGCCCGACCAGGACCTGCTGGCGCAGGCGCGCCTTGGCGACGGGATCGAGGGAGACGTCGGGAGGTGTCGGGTCCTCGTGCGTGCCGTTCACGGGCGGGCTCCTGAATGGTCGGTGGAGGCGAGGCGGGCGCGGGCCCGGGACAACCGGGAGCGCACCGTGCCGATGGGTACGTCGAGCGCGGCCGCGGCCTGCTCGTAGCTCAGGCCCGACCACGCCACCAGCGCGAGGACGTCGCGCTCCCGCCGCGGCAGCTGCGCCACCGCATCGAGCACCTGACGCATCCGGGCCTCGGTGTCGAGCCGCTCGGACACGGCATCCGCATGGTCCGGCGCCATGCCGACCTCAGGCACCCGCGCGACGGCGCGCAGGTGGCGGCGCCGGCTGCGGGTGAGGTTGCGGCAGACGTTGGTCGCGACGCCGTACAGCCACGGCAGCGCCGACCCGTCGTGCACCTGCACCCGCTCGTGGTGCCGCCACACCTCCAGGAACGTCGTCGCGGTCGCGTCCTCGGCGTCACTGCGATGCCCCGTCAGGCGGAAGCAGTGGGCGTGGATGCGGTCGGCGTGCCGGTCGAACAGCGTCGCCACCGCCTCGCGCTGCCCCGACAGCAACGCCGCAGCCACGTCTGCCTCGCTGGTCTCGCTCGTGTCCGTCACGCTGCCCTCCGGTGGACTCATACCCACTCATGTCCGCGGCACGCCGTGAGTTCCCGGAGAACGGCTGAGGATTGACGGGGTCGAGATCTAGCACACTTAGGGCGCCGCGCATGACGCCGGGCACCCCCGGTGCGGTGCCGTCAGGTGCAGGCGGTGGTCGGCCATGTCGATCAGCGGTGGGCGCTGCGAAAGCGACGGACCCACTCGGCGTTGATGGCGTCGGCTTGCTTGCGATGTTGCGACTCGGGTCCCCCATCCGTGGGAAGTACGAGATCGAGGTGGTTGAGGATCTCGCGGACCGTATGGTCCGGCTCGGCCGTCAGGTCCTCGTATGTCACGCGATGAGGCCGCACGCCGTTCTGCTCGAACCACACGTCCCAGGCGGAGTTGTGCGCGCCGATGACGTCGATGAGCTCGTCGACTCGCCCCAGGTCGATGGCTGGTTCAGTTGACGCCTCGTCGCCCTGTTGCCAGTAGCCGGTCTGCTCGGCCCGAGCCCAGGACACTGCTTGTCCGACATCGTCGACTCGCCGCAGGTGGACGAAGCGGAGCGGCCCGAACGCCTCTGTCAGCACGTCCAGGTCGTGCGCGCCATGACGGATGCCACGCAGTCGGTCGGTAACCAGGTCCATAGTTCCCCACATGATCCGCGCAGCGAACACTCCGTTAGTCGTGCTGCCGGCGCGCCGTGCGGCGGCCACGAAGGATCGGTAGTCGATCACACCGTCGGCCGCGACCGCGAGGCCGAACGTCGTGGCCCACGCCCGCTCATCGGGCTCGCGGAAGTACGACTCTGGTCGACCGGCCACGCCAGTCGATGTCAGCAGACTGCACAGGAAGGTGCTGCCGGTGCGCGGCGTTCCGCACAGCAGGTAGGACCACGGGGTCGTCACGCAGGTCACGGTAGAGCCGAAGCAGCCGAATGGCGTATGGGATTCCTGAGTGGCCGATTCCTGCCCACCTGCGAGAGTTCGCCAGACCCGGTGCGGCATCCTGCACTGGCCCGCTCCGCGTGCCGATCCCGTTGTGGCACGCTCCGCGTGCCGATCGGCTCCTGCGACGTCAGCGCCGCCATTGTTGGCATCCGGAGAGTCCACGCTGGTCTAGTGTCGGGTCTCGTGTCGATCCCTTTGAAGTACGCGGTCGTGGAGCGGGAACGTCGATACCTCGTTGCCGGCGTCCCTGACGGCGTTGTCGTCACGAGAGACATCGTGGATCGTTACGTCACAGGAACTCGACTTCGCCTGCGCGAGGTGCGGGAACCCGACGGAATAGTGACCCGCAAGCTGGGGCAGAAGGTACGGCTCGACGAAGGGCCCGCCGAGGTCGCATGCACCAACTTCTACCTCGACGACGCGGAGTGGGAGGTGCTCGCCGCTCTGCCCGGAAGACACCTTCGCAAGAGGAGGCACATCGTCGAGCGAGATGGACTGAGGGTGGCCATCGACGAGCACGAGGACGGCACGTTGGTCGCCGAGATCGACGATGGTGACCAGCCATCGACACTCGTCCCCGACTGGTTGGACATCGTGCAGGACGTCACCGATGACGAGTCTTGGACTGGCGGGAGCCTTGCGAGCTGAGTGTATGTGGCGATCGAGATTCTCGACTGGACGACGGCGTGACAGCCGTCCCCCACGCCGATCGTCATCCGGTGATTGACCCGCAGCCGAAGGCTGGCGCCCGCGGGGTCGCCCTGCGAGGTGGCGCTGACTTTGTCGTCTTGCAGGCAGCCAGGGTGATATCGTTGATGTGATATCGGAGGTGGTCGCCATGGAACAGATCCTGATTCGCAACCTGCCAGCGGGTACCAAGGCCGCGCTTCGTGCGCGTGCCAAGCAGCGTCACCGGTCGCTCGAGGCGGAGGCGCGCGACGTGCTCACCAAGGCTCTCGAGCGCGAGCCCGTCACCATCGTTGATCTCTTGAGCACCGACGAAGGTGCCGACATCAACTTCGAGCCCGAGCGCCTGGGCCTGACGGCACGCTCGGCACACCTGTGACGTACCTCTTGGACACCAACGTGGTGTCCGCGCTGCGGGTCCGAGGACGCAACCGACCCGTCGAGGTGTGGGCAGCATCGGTTCCCGTCGGTGACCAGTCCGTCTCAGCATTCACCATCGCGGAGATCGAGCGCGGAGTGATTGCCAAGGAGCGATCCGACGCCGAGCAAGGAGCCGTCCTGCGTCGCTGGCTCGAGGAGAATGTCCTGCCCGCCTTTGCCGATCGGGTGCTGCCGTTTGACCTGTCGGCGGCCCGGATCCTCGCGGGCTATCGGGTTCCCGAGCACGCACCCTTCGACGACGCCCTCATCGCCGCCATCGCGGAAGCTGCCGGAATGACCATCGCGACGCGCAACACCAAGCACTTCGAGCCCCTCGGCGTCTCGTGCCTCAATCCATGGGACGCGACCCCGCCCATCGTCTGAGCCACCCACGACCAATGGGCGTCGATGACGGCGACGAGCGGGATACGAGGCCGAGGCAGTCGCGTGCCTGTCGGCCTTGCACCAGCAGGCGTGCAGAGCGCTGGCTGGAGTGGTCGGGACAGCGCCCGATGCTCGGGCCGGACCACCGCCGCAGGGTGCCGGACGGGATGTCGCGCTTCCTCCGCTTCCGCGACCGGATCCGCTGCACCCCCTGGTGCGACGCTCCCGTGCGCCACTCCGACCACGTCGAGTCCGCCGAGGAGGGCGGGCCCACGACGGTCGCCAACACCCAGGGCCTCTGCGAGACCTGCAACCACGGCAAGCAGGCCCGCGGGTGGACCGCTCGCCCAGACCCGGGCCACCCGGCACGCACCACCGGGGTGGAGACCACCACCCGGGCACCGCTTCACCTCGACCGCACCACCCGCGCGCAAGCCCGTGTGGGTCGAGGTCGAGCCCGGAGTCTGGGACCTCATCGCCTGAGCAGCGTGCTCCACGAGACCTTGCCGGCCCCGGTTCCCTGCCCTGCCACACGCGTCCGTGCGCCGACGCTTGTCACCGTTGTCGCCTGTGCGGCAGGCTTCAGCGCATGGCACCGGCAGCACCCCGCACCGCCCGCGCCGAGCTGACCGGTCTGGTCCTCGCCGGATGAGGGCCCTGGCAGCCGGCGACCGGGTCGCGCTCCTCGTGCCGGCGTCCGACGCCTACCTGGACGCCGTGCACTCGCTGCTGGCCCGGGGGATCTTCCCGATCCCGCTCGACCCCCGCCTGTCGTCCCACGAACGTGAGCGCATCCTGACCCCGCTGGACCCCGCCGGAGTGGTCGAGACGCTCGAGCAGCTGGCCGCGGTCACCACCGTCGACCACGGACTCCCCCTCGGCCGTCCGATGCACTGCACCAGCGGCACCACCGGCGTACCCAAGGGCGTCGACAGCGGCTTGCTGGACCACGACGCCGCGGCCGCCCTCGTCGCCGAGGAGCGCGAGCTGTGGGGGTTCTGCGAGACCGACGTCAACCTCGTGCTGAGCCCGCTCTACCACTCGGCGCCGCTGCGCTTCGCGCTCGGCACCACGCTCGCCGGCGGCCGAGTGGTCGTCCCGGGCCCCTTCGACGTCGCTGCCGTCACCGCCGCCATCGCCGCCGAACGGCCGACCACGATGTTCTGCGTGCCGACGCACCTGCAGCGACTCTTCGCCTACTGGGACGAGGTCGGCGTACCTGACCTGTCCTCGTTCCGGCTCGTCGCCCACGCCGGCGCCCCGTGCCCCACGGACGTCAAGCGGCGCCTGATCGATCTGTTCCCGCCCGGCTCCACCTGGGAGTTCTACGGCTCGACCGAGGGCCAGTTCACCGCCTGCCGCAGCGAGGAGTGGCTCGAGCGACCCGGCACCGTCGGGCGGGCCCGTCCCGGACGCACCCTGCAGGTCGACGACGACGGCACGATCTGGTGCAGCGTGCCGCCGTACGCCCGGTTCAGCTACTTCCGCGAGCCCGAGAAGACCGCCGCGGCCTGGCGCGGGGACGCCTTCACCGTCGGCGACGCCGGGCGCCTCGACGATGACGGCTACCTCTACCTCGACGGCCGCCGCACCGACCTGATCATCAGCGGCGGCGTCAACGTCTACCCGCTCGAGGTCGAGCAGGTCCTGGGCGAGCACCCCGGCGTCGACGACGTGGCGGTGTACGCCGTCGACGACCCGGCGTGGGGGCAGCGCGTCTGCGCCGCGGTGGTCGGCGAGGCCACCGAGGCCGACCTCGACGCCTTCGCGCGCGAGCGGCTGGCTCCGCCGAAACGGCCCAAGACCTGGACGGTGTACGACGAGCTGCCGCGCACGCTCACCGGGAAGGTTCTCCGACAGGAGCTGGCACGCACGAGAACTGGCGCCGGTAGGCCTGCGGACTGACCCCGCGCGCCCGCGAGAAGTGGTGCCGCAGCGTGGCCGCGTTGCCAAAGCCGGTGTCGGCCGCGATCTCGTCCACCGAGTTGCTGGTGCGCTCGAGCATCTCCTCGGCCAGCGCGAGCCGCTGGGCCGTGATCCAGCTGTGCGGTGTCGTCCCGGTCTCGTCGCGGAACCGTCGGGCGAAGGTCCGCGACGACATGTGCGCCTGACGGGCCAGCGTCTCGACGTCGAGCGGCTCGGAGAGCCGCTCGCTCGCCCAGGTCAGCACGGCACCGAGCGTCTCGGCCTGGCAGTCGACCACCTGGCGTGCGATGAACTGGGCCTGACCACCGTCGCGGTGCGGCGGGACCACCATCCGACGCGCCACCGCTCCGGCCACGGCCGCGCCGTACTCCTGACGCCACACGTGCAGGCAGGCGTCCAGTCCGGCCGCCGTACCGGCACTGGTCACGACCTGTCCCGCGTCGACGTAGAGCACCTCGGGCACGACACAGGCGGCCGGGTAGCGCGCCTGGAGCTCCTCGGTGTAGCGCCAGTGCGTCGTGCAGTCGCGTCCGTCGAGCAGGCCCGCGGCCCCGAGGGTGAAGGCACCCGAGCACACCGACAGGATGCGCGCTCCCCTCGCGTGGGCCACGCGCAGCGCCTCCACGACCTCGTCGGGCACGACCCCGCCACGTGGCATCGCCGGTACCCCGATGAGGTCCGCACTCTCCAGCCGCTCCAGGCCGTGCTCGACCCCGATGGAGAAGCCGACCGAGGTCGGCACCTGTCCGACGACGGGGCCGCAGACCCCGAAGTCGAGCAGTGGGACGCCGTCCTCACGACGATCGATGCCGAAGGCCTCGCAGAGCACACCCAGCTCGAAGGGAGCGACCCCGTCGTAGACGAGGGCGGCGACATTGGTCAGCATCCCGCCATCCTGGCACACGTTTGGCTGAAATTCGATGGAGCACGTCATTCCTGCCACTCGTGGCAGGAAACCAACGAGAGGAGCATTACTGCCATGACCTCCTTCCTGCTCCTCCTTGCCGCCACCACCGTCCTCGCGCTCTGGATCCTGCGCCTCGTCGAGACCGACGACCGGGGGCCGCTGACACCGCCGGCCTCCCACCCCGTCGACGACCGCTTCCTCCCACCCGCCCGCCGCTGAGCCACGCACGACGAGCACAACAGCAACGAAGGCCCGGCCCCCTGACGGGGACCGGGCCTTCGTGGTTGATGCTAGGCGATCAGCTCGCGCCGCCGGTCAGCTTCTCGCGCAGCGCCCGGAGCGCCTCGTCGGACGCCAACGAGCCGCCGTCGCTGTCCGTGCCGGCCTCGGCAGCGTCGTCGCCGCCGGTGGCCGAGGAGTACGACGTCGCCTCGCTGGCCTCGATGTCGGCCTGCTTGGCCTCGGCCTGCTGCTTGACGTGGGCCTCCCAGCGCTCGTGCGCCTTGGCGTACTGCTCCTCCCAGACCGCACGCTGCTCGTCGAAGCCCTCGAGCCACTCGCCCGTCTCGGGGTCGAAGCCGTCGGGGTAGACGTAGTTGCCGGCCTCGTCGTAGGTCGCGGCCATGCCGTAGAGCGTCGGGTCGAACTCCTCGACGTCCGCGGCGGTGGCGGTCTCGTTGGCCTGCTTGAGGGACAGCGAGATCCGGCGACGCTCGAGGTCGATGTCGATGATCTTGACCATGACGTCGTCGTTGACCTGGACGACCTGCTCGGGGATCTCCACGTGGCGCTCGGCCAGCTCGGAGATGTGCACCAGGCCCTCGATGCCCTCCTCGACGCGGACGAAGGAACCGAACGGCACCAGCTTGGTGACCTTGCCCGGCACGATCTGACCGATCTGGTGGGTCCGGGCGAAGTGCTGCCACGGGTCCTCCTGGGTCGCCTTCAGCGACAGCGAGACGCGCTCGCGGTCCATGTCGACGTCCAGCACCTCGACGGTGACCTCGTCGCCGACGGTGACGACCTCCGAGGGGTGGTCGATGTGCTTCCAGGACAGCTCCGAGACGTGCACCAGTCCGTCGACGCCACCGAGGTCCACGAAGGCACCGAAGTTGACGATCGAGGACACGACGCCCTTGCGGATCTGGCCCTTCTGCAGCTGGGTGAGGAAGCCATGACGGACCTCGGACTGGGTCTGCTCGAGCCACGCGCGGCGCGACAGGACCACGTTGTTGCGGTTCTTGTCGAGCTCGATGATCTTGGCCTCGAGGGTCTGGCCGACGTAGGGCTGCAGGTCGCGCACGCGGCGCATCTCCACCAGCGAGGCGGGCAGGAAGCCGCGCAGGCCGATGTCGAGGATGAGGCCGCCCTTGACGACCTCGATGACGGTGCCCTCGACGACGCCGTCCTCCTCCTTGACCTGCTCGATGGTGCCCCAGGCGCGCTCGTACTGGGCGCGCTTCTTGGACAGGATCAGGCGGCCTTCCTTGTCCTCCTTCTGGAGGACAAGGGCCTCGACCTCGTCGCCGACGGAGACGACCTCAGAGGGGTCGACGTCGTGCTTGATGGACAGCTCGCGCGAGGGGATGACGCCCTCGGTCTTGTAGCCGATGTCCAGCAGGACCTCGTCGCGGTCGACCTTGACGATGGTGCCGGCGACGATGTCGCCGTCGTTGAAGTACTTGATCGTCAGATCGATGGCGGCGAGGAAGTCCTCTTCGGAGCCGATGTCGTTGATCGCGACCTGGGGCGCGTTGTCGTCATAGGCGGACGGAAGAGGGTAGGAGATGGTGCTCGTCATAAGGGAAATGATTCCTTGGTGGGCAGAAGTCGTACGGAAGCGCCCGATGTCGGTTTCGTCCCGCCCCGGGCACACCTAGGAGAGCCTCGGAACGAGCAGCGAGCCGCGATCCGCTCCGTATGGGTCCACGGCAGACAGCAGGCGCAGTCTCCGAGACTACGCCGCGCCTCCCGATGGCGTCCAACCGAGCCGATGCATACCTCCTGTGGTGTCGGGTACGGGCCGCGTGACCCAGTTCTGCACCACCGGACGGCACCCCCCCAATTTCGCCGTGCGTCTCACTCCCCCTCCCCCACGATCTCCCCCTCCGAGATCGGAACGCGAACGGAGCACTACCCATGCCCACGCACCCCCCGCGCAAGCACCCGCGCACGTCACACCCCCTGAAGCGGGCCGCGCGTCGGGCCATGGCCCCGGTGGCGAGCCTCGCCGCGGTCACCACCTTCGCGAGCGTCGGCGGCTTCGCCATCACCGCCGCCGCCTCGCCGGTGGCCGCCGCCGCACCGCTGCCCGCCTTCCAGGCGTCCTCGGCCTCCGGCTTGCTCGACCTGGAGCTCCTCGACCTCGCCGGGGTCTTCACGGCCGGCGACCTGAGCCTGGACGACGCAGTCGGCACCACCGACCTGGCCTCGGACCCGCGCTCGGTCGCCACCGCCACCAACCTCGACGGCACGCTGCTCACCGCGATCCCCCTGGACGGCATCCTGTCGACCACGCAGCAGACGGCGCCGCCCGACAACCCCGACGGGGCCGCGGAGGACGTCATCCCGGCGACGAGCACCCCCATCCTCGACCTCGGCGTGTCCAACGCCACCGCCTCGGCGCGCTGGGCCGGCGACGACACCTGCCTGCCGGGCGACGTCCCCCTGACGCGCTCGAAGATCACCACCGCCGATGCCGCCGTGCTCCCGGTGCCGATCGCCGCCGACACGGCCCTGGTGGGACTGGACGACGAGGTCTCGGTCACCCAGACCACCAGCCTCGTCGAGACCCCGTCGGCGACCACGCGCAGTGTCGAGGCCCAGGCCGAGGGCTCGGCCGTCGACGTCGACCTGCTGGGCGGCATCGCCGTCCGCGTCGCCGACACCCCGACCCTGACGGCTACTGCCAGCGGCACCGCCGGTGGCGCCACGGTCAGCTACTCCGCCCCGCTGGTGACCGTCTCGGTCATGGGCACCGACTTCGACCTGCCCGTCGACGGCTCTCCCCTCGACTTCACGGCGCCCGACAATCCGCTGCTCAACCTGACGCTGAGGCTGGGACAGGTCGACGACGTCGTCGAGAGCGCCGACGGCACGACGGCCAGCGCGAGCGCCGCGGTGCTCCAGGTCAAGCTGAGCCTGCTCTCCATCATCCCGGGCGGCGGTATCACGGTCGCCAACCTGGACCTGTTCCCGATGTCGGTCAGCGCGACCGCCCCGGTCGGCGGCGTGCTCTGCCCACCGCCGGTCACCCCGACCCCGACCCCCACCCCCACGCCGACCCCCACGCCGACGCC
>NZZG01000108.1 GCA_002698575.1 Pimelobacter sp.
CCCCGCCGGCACCCGCGCCACCAGGACGTCCCGTTCGATGCTCGCATCGACCCGGTGGGCGAAGCCCCGCCACGGCCCGGCGTCGAGGGCCTGGAGCCCGCAGGACGCGAGGAGTCGGACCACCTCGTCGCGCGGTGCGACGTGGGTGTTCCAGGACAGGCCCAGGCCGGCTCCCGGGCGCAGCAGCGAGACCCAGCCGGGCAGCGCCTGCTCCAGGAGCGAGAGAGGGCTCCGCTCCAGGCGCCCGCCCGCGCGCGCACCGTGCTGCACGCCGTACGGCGCATCGGCGACGAGGGCGTCGAAGGTGCCGGGCCGGAAGAACTCCGCGGCCCGGGTCGTGTCGGCGTGCACGAAACCGAGGCGGCGCACGTCCTTGGCCTTCCATGCGTCCTTGTCGCGGGCCACGGCGACCTCGAGCCGACGTCCGAGGCGTTCGCCGTCGCGCCGGATCGGGATGACCTCGGCGGTGTGCTTGAGGCGTTTGCGGCGCAGCCACGTCTTGAGGAACGCCTCGTGGGCGTCGAAGTCCTTCCCGTCCACGTCGAGGCCGTCGGCGTCGCAGCCGTAGACCAGGGCCTGGTGCAGGCTCGAGCCCCTGCCGCACATCGGGTCGAGGACCCGGATCGGCCGCTCGCGCACGGCCCCGGCCACGAGGTCGACGCCGACGTGCGAGGCCCAGAGCGTGACGTTGAGAAGGAGGCGGGTGAAGAGCTCGTTGGTCTTGCCGACGTACTTCTGGATGGTCAGCAGGTCATCGTCGAACAGCTGCAACGCAGCGAGCTCCACCGGTCGGAGGTGCTCGCCCTCGCGCTCGAACAACGCGTAGATGCCCGAGAGGGTCGACAGGTGTGCGATGGCATGGGCATCGAGGTCGCCGTCGCTGGTGAAGGTCAGGTAGGGGACGCCGCCGAGGTCGCGGATGCCGATGTCGCGCAGGCGCCCGTCCAGCACGGTCGCGTCGAGAACGGCCACCTCCGCCTCGAGCAGCTGCGGACCGGAGGCCGCGTAGACGCGGTTGGCGGAGGGGCGGACCAGCAGGGCCCAGGAGCGGGTGGACACCCGCTCACCCTAGAGACGGGCCGTTTGACAGGATCAGGGGGTGACCAGCCAGCCCAACGCCCCGCTCAGCTCCCTCTCCCCCGACGACCTCGCGGCGTTCCGCGCGGCCAAGCAGGAGGAGTACGCCGCGCTCCAGGCGCGCGGACTGAAGCTGGACCTGACGCGTGGCAAGCCGTCCAGCGCCCAGCTGGACCTCTCCGACGCGTTGCTGTCGCTGCCGTCGACCACGAAGGACCGCTCCGGCACGGACGTGCGCAACTACGGCGGTCTCGAGGGCCTCGCCGAGCTGCGCGAGATCTTCGCCGAGCTCCTCTGGGTCGAGGTCGACCAGGTCGTGTGCGGCGGCAACTCCAGCCTCACGATGATGCACCAGGTGCTCGTCGACCTGCTCCTGCACGGGGGACCCGGCTCCGAGCGCCCATGGAAGGACGAGCCGTCGATCAGGTTCGTCTGCCCCGTGCCGGGCTACGACCGGCACTTCTCGATGCTCGCCGACTTCGGCATCGAGATGCTCACCGTGGACATGAACGAGGACGGCCCCGACGTCGACGCCGTCGCCGCCCTGGTGCGGGACGACCCGTCGGTCAAGGGCATGTGGATCGTGCCCACCTACGCCAACCCGTCCGGGGCGGTCTGCTCCCAGGAGGTCGCCGCGGCGCTGCTCTCGATGCCGACCGCGGCGCCGGACTTCCGGGTGTTCTGGGACAACGCCTACGCCTTCCACCACCTGACCGAGGACGAGGCGAAGAGCGCCGACGCTCTCAGCATCGCGGCCGCCTCCGGTCACCCCGACCGGCCGATCATGTTCGCCTCCACGTCGAAGATCACCTTCGCCGGAGCCGGCGTCTCGGTGCTCGCGGCCTCGGCCGCCAACAAGGCGTGGTACCTCAAGCACCTCGCGATGGCCTCCATCGGGCCGGACAAGATCAACCACCTGCGCCACGTCGAGTTCTTCGGCTCGGCCGACGGCGTGCGCGCGCACATGCGCAAGCACCGCGAGATCATCGCCCCCAAGTTCGACGCGGTCGACGCCGCGCTCACCTCGGCGCTCGACGGGCTCGACGTCGCGCAGTGGACCAGGCCGACCGGTGGCTACTTCGTGAACCTCGACGTCCTCGACGGCACCGCGTCGCGCGTGGTCGCGCTGGCCAAGCAGGCCGGCATCGCGCTGACTCCGGCCGGGGCGTCGTACCCGCTGGGCCAGGACCCCCGCGACCGCAACATCCGCCTCGCCCCGACGTTCCCCGTCCTGGCCGAGGTGGAGACCGCGATGGCCGGGGTGGCTACCTGCGTGGCTCTCGCGGCGGCCGAGCGACTGCAGGCCTCGCGAGGCACGAGCGAGGACTCGTGAGCCGCGAAGACTGAGCGAAGCAGCGGCGACCACGACGACGGCCCGCCACCCCGAGGGGTGGCGGGCCGTCGTACGACGTGCTGGGCGTCGTGCGGGATGACGCGGAAGGTCAGGCCTCCGCGTCGTCCTCGCCCGTGACGTTGCGGGTGCGGTTGGGGTCGACCTGGACACCGGGGCCCATGGTGGTCGAGACCGTGACCTTGCGCAGGTAGCGACCCTTGGAGCTGGCGGGCTTGAGCCGCAGCACCTCCTCGAGGGCGGCGGCGTAGTTCTCGGCCAGCGCGGCCTCGGTGAAGGACGCCTTGCCGATGATGAAGTGCAGGTTGGAGTGGCGGTCGACGCGGAACTCGATCTTGCCGCCCTTGATGTCCGTCACGGCCTTGGCCGGGTCGGGCGTCACGGTGCCGGTCTTCGGGTTGGGCATCAGACCACGCGGGCCGAGGACGCGGCCGAGGCGACCGACCTTGCCCATCATGTCGGGGGTCGCGACGACGGCGTCGAACTCGAGCCAGCCACCGTTGACCTTGTCGACCAGCTCGTCGCCACCGACGATGTCGGCGCCGGCCTCGCGGGCGGCCTCGGCCTTGTCACCGTTGGCGAAGACGAGGACGCGAGCCGTCTTGCCCGTCCCGTTGGGGAGGTTGACCGTGCCGCGGACCATCTGGTCGGCCTTGCGGGGGTCGACGCCGAGGCGCATCACGACGTCGACGGTCTCGTCGAACTTCTTCTTCGAGGTGGACTTGGCGATCTTGATCGCGGCCAGCGGAGCGTGGAGCTCGTCCTGGTCGAAGGTCGCGGTCGCCGCGCGGTAGGTCTTGCTGCGCTGCATGAGTTTCTTCTTTCTGTTGAACCGAAGACGTGGTCGTTGTGAGCCAGCGCGGCTCTGCCACAGGTGCTAGGAGGTGGAGCGGGGCACGAAGCCTCAGTCGGTGGTGACACCCATCGAGCGGGCGGTGCCCTCGACGATCTTCATCGCGGCGTCGATGTCGTTGGCGTTGAGGTCGGGCAGCTTGGTCGTGGCGATCTCGCGCACCTGGTCCTTGGTCAGCTTGCCGACCTTCTCTTTGTGCGGGACGCCGGAGCCCTTCTGGAGACCGGCAGCCTTCTTGATCAGCTCAGCCGCCGGCGGCGTCTTGGTGATGAACGTGAAGGAGCGGTCCTCGAAGATGGTGATCTCGACGGGGATCACGTTGCCGCGCAGGGACTCGGTCTGGGCGTTGTAGGCCTTGCAGAAGTCCATGATGTTCACGCCGTGCGGACCGAGGGCGGTACCGACGGGCGGGGCGGGCGTCGCGGCGCCGGCCTGCAGCTGCACCTTGACCAGTGCAGAGATCTTCTTCTTGGGAGGCATGACTATCTCTCTTTCTCAGGTGTGGTCATGACGAGGGCGTCTGTCGCCCCCTGCCACTGGGTGTCACTTCGGCTAAGTCTGGACTGTGGTCACGAATCTACGAAATCTCACCCGGTCTCGACGCGCCCGTCCCGACCTCCTTCGTGGGGTCGGGGGGCTTGCTCAACCTCGTCTCGCGACGCCGCCTGCTCCTTCGTCGCAGCCGGGTGCTCGCTTGATCACACGCGCTGGATCTGGTTGAAGCTGAGCTCGACGGGGGTCTCGCGACCGAAGATCTCGACGAGCGCCTTCACGCGCTGCGACTCGGCGTTGATCTCGGTGATCGTCGCGTGCAGCGTGGCGAACGGGCCGTCGACGACCATCACGGAGTCGGAGATGTCGAAGTCGGCGACCTCGATCTGCTTCTTCGCGGTCGTGGAACCACCCGACGGGGACGGCGTGCCGGCGGCCGCGGCGGCGACCTCGGCAGCAGCCTGCACCTCCGGGGCGAGCATGTTCTCCACCTCGTCCATGGTGAGCGGGACCGGCTGGTGGCTGTTGCCGACGAAGCCGGTCACCGACGGCGTGTGCCGCACCGTCGACCAGGACTCGTCGGTGAGGTCCATCCGGACCAGCACGTAGCCGGGCAGCGACGGCTTCTTGCGGGTGCGGCGCTGGCCGTTCTTGATCTCGACGATGTCCTCGATGGGGACCACGATCTCGTGGATGTAGTCCTCCATGTTGAGCGAGACGATGCGGTTCTCCAGGTTGGACTTCACCCTGTTCTCCATGCCGGAGTAGGTGTGCACCACGAACCAGTCGCCGGGCTTGGCCCACAACTCTCGGCGGAAGGTCTCCAGCGGGTCCTCGTCGACGACCTCTGCGTCGTCCGCGAGGTCGACGCC
Organism: Pimelobacter sp.; assembly: GCA_002698575.1. Classification (GTDB taxonomy): domain Bacteria; phylum Actinomycetota; class Actinomycetes; order Propionibacteriales; family Nocardioidaceae; genus Nocardioides. The sequence goes on from NZZG01000108.1 coordinate 4,646, forward strand.
CTCCTCGGCAACCTCGGCGTCGACGACGGTCTCCGCGACCTCGGCGGCGGCCTCGTCGGCCAGCTCGGCCTCGGCCTCGACGACGTCCTCGACCGGCTCGGCGACGGGATCGGCGTCCTCGAGCGCATCGTCGTCACTGTCCGCGGCGACCGGGGCAGTGCCCTCGGCAGCGCCGTCGGTGGCCTCGGCGACGTCGTCGGCCACCTCGGGCGCCTCGACGACGTCGTCCGGGGTGGCGACCTCGTCGGTCGCGACGGGCTCGTCGAACTCGTCGAGCTCGGGAGACTCGGTCAGCTCGGCCGACTCGGGGTACTGCTCAGACACGTGGTGCTCCATCGATAGCTGGTCGCTGCTGCGGGGGTGCGGCTCTCGCCGGACCGGCCCTCAGGGCCGGGTCGCGCGTGAGGTCAGAGGTCTCCGCCGTCGACGAACACGGCGAAGACGAGCTTGCCGAAGCCCAGGTCGAGCGCGGAGACGATCGACATCATCACGATCACGAAGAACATGACGACGAAGAAGTAGGTGACCAGCTGCTCCTGGGTCGGGTAGACCACCTTGCGCAGCTCGGCGATCACCTGACGGTAGAAGGTCGGGATGCTCGTGCGCTTGTGCGCGTCACCGGAGTCCCGGTCACCGCGTACGGCGCTGCTGTCCGACACGCCATTCACCTCTCGTCGTCGTTGCCTTGCTCGGTCGTGCTGGGTCGCGCACGGTGCTTGCTGGGTCGTGCTGTCACTGCGTGGAGATCGTGCAGGGCACGAGGGACTTGAACCCCCAACCTTCGGTTTTGGAGACCGATGCTCTGCCAGTTGAGCTAGTGCCCTTCGTCGATCTCACCCGCGCCGCGCCACGCCCGCTCGGGACCGGTGAGGGTCCGTCTGAGGGCACGACAAAGCATGGGGAAGATCCACCAAGCGTGGAGTCTACGTCCATGACGAAGCGCAGGTCCAAAAAGGGCCCGGTCGGCCCGGTCGCACCGGCGCCGGATCTGCCCGGTCCCCGCCCTAGAGTGATGTCGATGAGGGACCTCCACACACTCCCGAAGGCGCACCTGCACCTGCACTTCACCGGATCCATGCGCCACGAGACCCTGCTGGAGCTCGCCGAGCGCGATGGGATCGCGCTGCCCGACTCGCTCGTCAGCCAGTGGCCTCCGCAGCTGAGCGCCGCGGACGAGAAGGGCTGGTTCCGCTTCCAACGCCTCTACGACGTGGCACGTTCCGTGCTGCGCACCGAGGCCGACGTACGCCGTCTGGTCCTGGAGGCAGCCGAGGACGATGTCCGCGACGGCGGTCGGTGGCTCGAGATCCAGGTCGACCCCAGCGGGTACGCCGCGAGGTTCGGTGGGATCACCGCGTTCACCGACCTCGTGCTCGACGCGGTCCGCGAGGCCGAGCAGACCACCGGGCTCGGGATCGGCCTGGTCGTCGCCGCCAACCGCACCCGTCACCCCCTGGATGCCCGCACGCTCGCCCGGCTCGCTGCCCAGTACGCCGACCGCGGCGTCGTCGGCTTCGGACTCTCCAACGACGAGCGTCGCGGCAGCACCGCGGACTTCGCCGGCGCCTTCGCGATCGCCGAGCGCGCCGGACTGGCCCTGGTCCCCCACGGGGGCGAGCTGCGAGGCCCCGAGCACGTGCGGGTGTGCCTCGACGAGCTCGGCGCGGACCGGCTCGGGCACGGCGTGCGCTCCGCCGAGGACCCCGACCTGCTCTCGCGCGTCGTCGATGCCGGCGTCACGCTCGAGGTGTGCCCGGTCTCCAACGTGGCGCTCGGCGTCTACAGCGACCTGACGTCCGTCCCTCTCCCCACGCTGCTCGAGGCCGGCGCGACCGTGGCCCTGGGCGCCGACGACCCGCTCCTCTTCGGCTCCCGGCTGGCCGGTCAGTACGCCACGATGCGCGCCGCCCACGACCTCTCCGACGAGACGCTCGCCGAGCTGGCCCGGATGTCCCTGCGTGCCTCGCGGGCGCCCGCGTCACGGCGTGAGGCGGCGCTCGCAGAGATCGACGACTGGCTGGCCTCGCCGGCATGAGCGAGGCACCGCCCCTGGATCGGCTCGAGTCATCTCAGAGCTCGCAGCCCACCAGCACCGGCTCCTCGACCAACCTGATGCCGTACGCCGCCTCGACGCCGTCGCGCACCGCGCGGGCCAGGCTCAGGAGGTCCTCGGTGGTAGCGCCGCCGCGGTTCGTCACGGCCAGGGTGTGCTTGGTGGACAGCGAGGCCCTCGCTGCTGCGCCACCGGCCACCTCGCCCGGCACGACGTACCCCTTGCCGTAGCCGGCGTGCTCGATCAGCCAGGCAGCGCTCGTCTTGACGAGGCCGCGCCCGTCCTCCTGCGGCCACGACGGGGCGCCCTGCGGCACCAGGTCGGGCGAGATGATCGGGTTGGTGAAGAAGGAGCCGGCGCTCCACGTGTCGTGGTCGGCGGGGTCGAGGACCATGCCCTTGCCGGCGCGCAGCCCCAGGACGGCGGAACGGACCTCCGCCAGCGGCGCTCGCTCCCCCACGGCGACGCCGAGGGTGCGGGCCAGCTCGGCGTACCCGACGGGCGCCGAGAGCGTTCCCCGGCGGAGCTGGAAGGTCACGTCGAGCACGAGGTGGCGGCCGGGCTCGGCCTTGAAGCGGGAGTGACGGTAGGCGAAAGCGCAGTCGGCGGCGGCGATCGTGCGCACCTCGCGCTCGTGACGGTCCCAGACCCGCACGCGAGCGATCGTCTGGGCCACCTCCTGGCCATAGGCGCCGACGTTCTGGATCGGAGTGGCCCCCGTGGATCCCGGGATGCCCGACAGCGCCTCCAGGCCGACCCAGCCCCGTCGGACGGCGGTGGCCACGACGTCGTCCCACGCCTCGCCGGCGGCGACTCTCACCAGGGCGCCTCCGCAGCCGGGCTCGTCCTCGTCGTCGACGTCGGCGGTGATGCCCGTGGTCGCGACGGCCACCACGGTGCCGGCGAACCCCTCGTCGGCCACGACGAGGTTGCTGCCGCCGCCGAGCACGAGCACGGGCTCTCCCGCGGCGTCGGCCTCGGAGACGGCCGCGACCAGCTCGGCCTCGGAGGTCGCGGTGACCCAGCTGCGAGCGGGTCCGCCCAGGCGCAACGTGGTGTGGTCGGCCAGCCGGTCCTCGACGGACCCGGAGCCCGGCTCAGGCACGGAGCCGGGCCTGGGCGCCGCGCGGCCCGAAGACCTTGGCGCCCTCGCACAGAACCTCGACCGCCACGACCGTGGCGTCACCGTCGATGCGGGCGCTGCCGGTCATCGTGACCTCGGCACCCTCGGCCGGCACCACCACCGGCTTGACGAACTTGCCGCCGAGCTCGGCGACGTCCTCGGTCGCGACGCCGCACTCGCCGAGGTAGCGCGCCACCAGGGCCAGGGTGAACATGCCGTGGGCGATGACCCCGGGCAGGCCGACGCTGCGGGCGACCTCCTCGTCCTGGTGGATCGGGTTGTGGTCGCCGCTGGCGGCCGCGTAGGCGACCAGGTCGGCCCGGGTGACGGCGTACGTGCGGGTCTCGAAGTCGCTCACCGCTCGGCCTCCTCGACGCCGCGGTGGACCAGGGTGGCGGTGCCGGTGCACACCAGGGCCCCGTCGGCGTCGGTGACCGCGCTCGTCGTGCCGACGATGTCGTTGCCCCCGATCTGGCGCAGCGTGGCCACCGTCAGGGTCACGCTGAGCAGGTCGCCCACGACGACCGGGCGTTCGTAGCTGAACCGCTGCTCGCCGTGGACCACCCGCGACAGGTCGATCTCCTCGGCGGCGAGGAACTCCATCATCGCCGCGAACGCCGGCACGATCGGGAACGTGAGCGGAGCGGGGCCGCCGTCGTAGGACTGGCCGAGGGAGCCGGCGAAGTCCGCGAGCGCGGCCTCGGTCACCTCGAAGGGGGCTGGGGGCGGGAACGAACGTCCGACGATGGAGGCATCCACGAGGTCGAACCTAGCGAACCGCTGCGCGAACGCAGTCGAGCCCGTCCCCACCGGGGACGGGCTCGAGGAGCGTTCAAGCGGAGTCGGCGTGGCCGACGCAGGATCAGCGGGTCTCGCGGTGCGCCTTGTGCGTGCGGCAGCGCGGGCAGAACTTCGCCAGCTCCATGCGGTCGGGGTTGTTGCGGCGGTTCTTCTTGGTGATGTAGTTGCGCTCCTTGCAGTCCACGCACGCGAGCGTGATCTTGGGGCGAACGTCGGAGCTCTTGCTTGCCACGGCTTGTCCTTCGGATTGCTGGTGCCGGTCGGTGCCGGTCTGTTGTCGGTGCGGTAGCGGGAGCGGGACTCGAACCCGCGACACCACGATTATGAGTCGTGTGCTCTAACCACCTGAGCTACCCCGCCAGGATGTGGTGGTGACTCCGGTCGGAAGATCACACCCAGAGCCCCTTTACGGAATCGAACCGTAGACCTTCTCCTTACCATGGAGACGCTCTGCCGACTGAGCTAAAGGGGCAACGACGGAGAACGATACACAGGGGGCGCGGAATGAAGAAATCGGTTGGCGAAGGCCCGTTCTACGGCCTCTCCGAGGGCCCCACCCACGGCTCCGGCGGCGTCACCGCGGTCCTCGACCCGACCTCGGCGACGGCCGGTCCGTGGACCTCCGAGGCCCAGCACGGAGGGCCGCCGGCAGCGTTGCTCGCGTGGGCGGTCGAGACGCTCCCCGCGGCGGCCGGGACCGTGGTCGGGCGCTTCACGATGGAGCTCTGGGGACCGATCCCGCTCACGCCGCTGCGCGTCTCTGCGCACGTCGTGCGGCCCGGCCGGTCGGTGATCCTCGCCCGGGCCGAGCTGGTCGACGTACGGCGTGAACGCGTCGTCGCCACGGCGCAGGTCTGGCTCTTCCCGGCCTCCTCCTCCGGGCCCGGAGCTCCCTCGGGACCGCTGCCCCACGGCCCGGGGGACGGCGTCCGGCACGAGCGCCCGACGACGTGGGGCGGCGGCTACCTCGACGCGATCGACTGGCGCTGGATCACGGGTGCGGTCGACCGACCCGGCCCCGGCGTGGTGTGGATGCGCTCCCCCGACCTCGTCGCCGGCACCGCGATCTCACCGGTCCAGCGACTTCTCGCCTGCGTCGACTCCGCCTCCGGCGCCGGCGCCGCGCTCGACGTCGCCGACTGGGCCTTCCTCAACACCGACCTGACCGTCCACCTGCTCCGCCCACCCGTCGGTGAGTGGGTGTGCCTCGATGCGCGCACGACGCTCGGGCCCGGGTCGGTGGGCGTCGCGACGTGCGACGTCCACGACGAGCTGGGCGTCGTCGCACGCTCGGCACAGGCGTTGTTGGTCGCGCGGCGCTGATCTCGCCGGTCAGCCGGGCCAGGTGCTCCGGCTCGTCGTCGGTGCACGACGCGCCGGTGGCCTCGCTCCTCAGCCTGAGGCCGCCGACGATCCCAGGCGGGCGAACGGCCGCGCCTGCTCCAGCTCGTAGGCCAGCTCGAGCAGCGTCGCCTCACGGCCGGCGCCCGCTCCGAACATCATCCCCTGCGGCAGGCCGGCCGCGGTCTGCGCGAGTGGCAGGGAGATCGCCGGGTCGCCCGTGACGTTCTGCAGGGGGGTGAAGGCCACCCAGTCCATCAGGCGCTCGATGATCGTGTCGTAGTCCTGGGTGGGGTCGAGGTGCCCGACGCGCGGCGTCTCGGTCGCCAGCGCCGGGGTGAGGGTCACGTCGTAGGTCTCGTGGAAGGACGCCGCCAGCCGGGGCGCACGCCGCAGGCGACGGATCACGCCGGGGACCCGGTGCAGGTTGCGCGAGGCGTGCCGCGCCAGGCCCAGCGTGAGGTTGTCCAGACGGCTGCGGTCCCAGCTCCTGCCATGGGTACGTCGTCCGGTGCGGACGAGCACCATCGCCAGCAGCGCCCAGTAGAGCAGGAAGTCCTCGCGGAAGCCCTCGGGCACCGGGGCCTCGACCTCCTCGACCGTGTGGCCGAGCCGCTCGAGCAGCGCGACGGTCTCGAGCGTGAGCGCCGCGACCTCGGGGGACGCGCTCACCCCGACCCCGCTGGTGTTGAAGCCGATGCGGAGCCGCTTGCGACCGGGGCGGGTGATGTCGCCGATCGGCGGCAGGGCGAGGTTGCGGTAGACGAGCTCGGCCTCCCGCACGAAGGCCGCGGTGTCGCGCACCGACCGGGTCACGACGCCGTCGGCGACGATCCGGATGGGCATGTCGCGCATCAGCTTGTCCTGGGCGAGCCGGTCGCGGGTGGGCTTGAGCCCGACGAGGCCGTTGACCGAGGCCGGGATCCGGATCGATCCTCCCCCGTCGTTGGCGTGCGCGAGGGGCAGGGCCCCGGAGGCGACCAGGGCCGCGGACCCGGCCGAGGACGCCCCGGCCACGTGCTCGGTCGACCAGGGTGACCGGACGGCACCCAGGCGCGGGTGCTCGGCCGCCGCCGAGAAGCCGTACTCCGAGAGCCGGCTCTTGCCGAGCGGGATCAGACCCGTGGCGAGGTACATGCGCGCGAAGTCACCATCGGTCCTCTCGGGTCTCGGCGCCCACGCGTCGGTGCCGTCCTGGGTCGGCATCCCCGCGACGGCCACGTTGTCCTTCACGACCGTCGGCACACCGGAGAAGTACCCGTCGCGCGGGTCGAGCGCCTCCAGCCGGGCACGGTCGAAGGCGCGGAAGGCCAGGGCGTTGAGGGACGGGTCGACGGCCTCGACGCGAGCGATCGCCGCCTCGACGACCTCGGGGACCGACACCGCCCCGGCGTGCAGTGCCCGGACGAGTCCGACGGCGTCGTGCTCGCCGAGCGCGTCGTCGGCCACGGCGCTCACCTGCAGGGCCTGGTGTGGCTGCGTCATGCCCGGCAACCTACCGGGACCGCTCGGCCTCCGACGGCCTCGACCGAGCCCCGGCACGACACTGCTACGGGAACAGCACCAGGGACAGCAGAGGCATCAGCGCGCTCGTCGCGAGCGCGGTCAGCCCCATCGCCAACCCCGAGAACGCGCCCTGGGTCTCGTCGTCGTGCAGCAGCCGCCCGGTCCCGATGCCGTGCGACACCGAGCCCAGGGCCAGCCCCCGCACCCTCGGGTCGCGGATGCGGAGCAGGGTGAGCACGGCCGGTCCTGCGACGGCCCCCAGCACACCGGCCAGGATCGCCAGCACCGCGGCGAGCGGCGCGATCGCGTCGAGGCTCTCGGCCAACCCGATCGCGACCGGCGTCGTGGTGGCCTTGGGGGCAGCCGTGCGGGCCAGGAGGTCGTCGCCGCCGGCGAGGCGGACGAGCAGGGCCGCCGTGGTGACCGAGACGATCGCGCCCAGCGTGAGGCCGACGAGCATCGGGGCGACCAGGCCCCGCAACCGGGCCGCCTGCCGGTGCAGCGGGATCGCCAGGGCGACGGTGGCCGGTCCGAGCCAGAAGGCGATCAGCTCGGTGTCGGCTCGGTAGTCGGCGTAGTCGACGTCCAGGGCCAGCACGGTCGCCGCGACCACCACGATGGCGACGAGCACGGGCTGGGCCACCGGGTGACCGCCGGTGCGACCGCGCAGCCAGCACCCCAGCTGGTAGGCGCCGATCGTCACCGTCAGCATGAGCAGCGGCGAGTCACGCAGCCACGCGAGGGTCTCGCTCATCCCTCGCCCCCGGACCGGGCGCGACGCAGTAGGAGACCGACCGACCAGCCGACCACGGCGAGCGCAGCGACCCAGGAGCCGACGAGCGCGAGGGACAACGGCACTGCTTCCTCGCGCAGGGTCGCCCCGAACACGATCACACCCACCCCGGCCGGCACGAAGAGCAGCTGGAGGTGCGTGAGCAGTGCATCTCCCGTGCGCACGACCGGCGCGTCGTCCGGCGTACGACGCCAGGTCAGCACGGCCCACAGCAGCACCAGACCGACCACCGGACCGGGCACGGGCACGTCGAGGAGCCGTACGACGACCTCCCCGACGAGCTGGCAGCCGAGCAGCCAGAGGAGTCCGACGATCACGCCGCCATCCTGCAGGACACCCGCTCGCCCACCATCGCGCCCGGCATCTCGCCCGGCATCTCGCCCGGCAATGCGCCCATCAGCGCGTGCCGCGGGCGTGGCAGCCGACCAGGTGCGGGTCGAAGACCCCGATCGCCTCCATCAGGGCGTACATGGTCGTGGGCCCGACGAAGGCGAAA
>NZZG01000109.1 GCA_002698575.1 Pimelobacter sp.
CCCCGAGGGTGCTGAGGAGCGTGAGGCCAAAGCGCTCGCCGCCCAGGAGGAACGCGCCCGCAAGAACGCCGAGGTGAGGTTCCGCAACGGTGGCGACGGCACCATCCGCGGATCCTTCGTCCTGCCGCAGCTGCAGGCCGAGATGTTCCGCAAAGCCCTCCAAGCACTCGCCGCTCCGAAGCACGTGCGGGCTACCGAGGGTGCCGGTGCCTACGACTACGAGAAGCCCACCCCGCACAAGCTCGGGTTGGCGTTCCTCGAGTACATCGAGCGCTACCCCACCAACCACCTACCCCAGCAAGGCGGCCTCGCTGCGACGGTGGTGATCACCGCACCCGCCGAGACGTTCACCCAGGATGCGCAGAAGGCCGGGCACACCGAGACCGGCACCGGCGTCTCACCCGGACAGCTCATCCGCCTGGCCTGTGAGGCGAAGGTCTTCCCCGCGGTCCTGAACGCGGGCGGTCACGTCCTCGACCTCGGCAGGGGTCAGCGCTTCCACACCGCAGCGCAGCGACTGGCGCTGCTCGTCGAGCAGAAGACCTGCCAGCACCCCATGTGCGACGTCCCCGGGGCGTTCTGCCACGTCCACCACACCAGACCCTGGGCCGACGGAGGGCCGACCACCACCCGCGACGCCGTACTCCTCTGCTCCTTCCACCACCACCAAGCACACGCCACCGGCCAGACCTACCCCCTGAGGACATAGGTCCACCCGGGACCTTCATCGTGGACGCGCGTCACTCGATCCACGACGAACGCCCGCACCGGGCCCCGTCCCGGGGACCGCCACCGGACGGGCGTTGTGGGACGCGGCAAACCTCCGCCGTGGTCTCGCGCGCGCCGTCATCGCTCAGGGTTCGGCAACCGGGACGAAGGTCAGACTCGATCAGCGGGTGAGCTCGTTTCCAAGCTCGACGGCCAGACGCACGGAGGCCTCGATCTCGACCTTGCGGGTCGACACCGACTCGATGTTGATGCCGAAGGGGAGGCCGAGTCTTCGGCAGAAGGCCATCAGGTCGAGTGCGGTCGCCCGGGCGTGTTCGAACGAGGCGTCCAGGGTGTCCTGACTGTGTCTGAGGTCGTTCTCGATCCAGCCGGGAACGTCGACGCCGAGCCAGCGTAGGAAGTCCATGGTCTTCATGGAGCCGCAGACCGAGAAGGTGAACACGATCGGCACGGGCCGCAGTCCGTGCTCCGCGCAGGCGTAGGCATAGTCCGAAGCGAGGGTCTTGGCTGCGTTGAGGTTGTAGATGACCTGGGTGACGTAGAAGGAGCAGCCGGCGTCCTGCTTGGCCATCAGTCGAAGGTGCTCCTCTCGTCCATCGATGTGGCGCTCGGGGATCGCAACGCCGCCGAGGAGCAGGTCAGGGTTGGTCTCGCGTCGGACCTGCTGTGCCTGCCGGAGCGTGGTGGCGACGTCCTTGTCTCGTGAGGAGGCGCCGACGAACACGCTGAGCAGCCGGTCGGGGTCCTGCCGTTGAAGCCACGAACGAAGCTCGTCCTCGGTGTACTTGCCGGTGGCTCGGTACACGATCACCGGCGTCGGCCAGGCCGCGAGCTGATCCTCCAGATAGGCGGCTGGGTCCATCGTCGGCAAGAACGGGAAGGGCCGCGGTTCAGGGTTCCGGTCGGACTCGTCATCGATGTCGTAGAGGATCAGCGCATCGAGGTCGAGTGGCCGCAGTCGTTCTGCCGTCACGTCGGCGATCTCCTGTGCCCTGGCCGCGTCCGCCGACAGCCGCGGTGGCGTCACCGCGAACACCAAGAACTCACCGGCGCGTTCAACTATCCGTCGCTGTAGATCCACGCGGTGGACGCTAGCCGGGATCAGCGACGGCTTCTAAGTTTGACCCGCGAGCTGAGCTCTGGAAGCCACGGACGCGCACGGCGATCCGGTTGTGCGAGATGTGGCTCGTGCAGCGCCCACCCGACGGTCTACTCCGAGGGTAGGACTTGGCGCCCTCAATGCCCGGAGTCGGGTTCGACGTCTGTGTCAAACAGGAGGATCGGAGGGTTGTGGTCGGTGGTACCCGCCAGGCGGGGGCGACTCCGTGGAGTCTTGCCGAGACGAGTCACGTCGGCGATCACCTCCTCCTCGACTGCTGGCTCGCGGCCGCCTTTGCGATAGACGGCGAGCAGCCGTCGCGCCTCCTCGCGGCCCGCGGCGGTGAGCTCGGTTCGGATCAACGCCATGGCAGCAGGATGCGGCCAGCCGCAGCCGACGACAACTGAGTTTTCGTGTACGGCCACCTGAGTCGCAGAACCACCGGCGCCGTGACCGGCCGAGGATCGGCATCTGGGGACTAGCTCGGAGCCGAAGGGTGCCGCCGCGGGGTGGCCTTGAGTGGTCGCGCTGAGTTGTCGTGGCTCGGGCAGCCAAGGTGATATCGTTGATGTGATATCGGAAGGGGCCGCCATGGAACAGATCCTGATTCGCAACCTACCTGCGGGGACCAAGGCCGCGCTTCGTGCGCGTGCCAAGCAGCGTCACCGGTCGGTCGAGGCGGAAGCGCGCGACGTGCTCACCAAGGCTCTGGAGGGCGAGCCCGTCACGATTCTTGATCTCTTGAGCACTGACGAAGGTGCCGACATCGACTTCGAACCCGAGCGCCTTGGCCTGACGGCACGCTCGGCACATCTGTGAAGTATCTCTTGGACACCAACGTGGTGTCCGCGCTGCGGGTCCGAGGTCGTAACCCACCCGTTGAGGTCTGGGCAGCATCGGTTCCCGTCGGTGACCAGTTCGTCTCAGCATTCACCATCGCGGAGATCGAGCGTGGAGTGTTTGCCAAGGAGCGATCCGACGGCCCGCAAGGAGCCGTACTGCGTCGCTGGCTGGAGGAGAAGGTCCTGCCCACCTTTGCCGATCGGGTGCTGCCGTTCGACCTGTCGGCGGCCCGGATCCTCGCGGCCTATCGGGTTCCCGAGCACGCACCCTTCGACGACGCCCTCATCGCCGCCGTCGCGGAAGCTGCCGGAATGACCATCGCGACGCGCAACACCACACACTTCGAACCCCTCGGCGTCACGTGCATCAATCCATGGGACGCGACCCCGCCCATAGTCTGAGCCACCCCGGAGCACTGGGCGTCGTCTGCCCCGCGTGGCGCTCGTCGTCGACGCATTTTGCCCGGCACCCGCACCGTGGGGGACGCCAGCGTCAGCCCGCCTCGGCGATCCGCTTGATCGCAGCGAGCGTCCTGGGGATGCCGTCCAGCGCCTGCTGGGTGCGGTCGGCGATCTCGTCGGGCGCCTGGTCGCCGTAGTTCTTCTCGAAGAGCTCGATGCCGCCGGGCAGGAAGTGCCAGGTCTCGGTGAGGGTCGTGCCCTGCTCGGCGGGAGCCATCTCGAAGCCCCAGCGCACAAGGTTGCCTCCGACGGCCCACGCGAACTCGCGACCACGCTCGGCGGCCACGACCTCGGACTTCGTCTCCCAGGTGCGGCCGGGCACCTCGTTGCGCCCGTGGAACCAGGCGCCGACCTGGCCGGCGTCCGCCTGCTCGTCCCACCAGCAAGCGGTGCACGTGGGGCTCCACTCGCCGGTGCGGGTGACGTCGGAGACCAGGTCGTAGAGGTCGTCGGGCGAGACCTGGACGGTGATGGACTCCTGGTGGGTGCGGATGCCTGAGTCGGTCATGTGGCCACTATGGCAGCGCGACCCGCACCCGCTTCAGCAGGCCGTGCCCCGGTCCACGGACAGCACCGCACCGGTCACGGACGCGGCCGCCTCCGAGGCCAGGTAGGCAACGGCGTCGGCGATGTCGCGCGGCGGCATGAAGCCGTAGCGAGCCCCCGAGCTCTCCATCAGCAGCGACCAGTCCAGGTCGGCGTCGGCGTGCTCGGCGGCCGCGGCCATCGGCAGGTCTGTCTCGACGCCACCGGGACAGACGGTGTTGACCCGGATCCCGTCGGCCGCCAGCTCCAGCGCCAGGGACTTCATCAGCATGATCACGCCAGCCTTGGAGGCGCAGTAGGCCGCCTGGTAGGGCTGTGCTCGCAGCCCGGCGATGGAGGCGATCGTCACGATGTTGCCCCTGCTCTCACGAAGATGGGGCAACGCGGCGTGGCTCATCAGCATCGGCCCCGTGAGGTTGACGCCGAGGTGTCGCTCCCAGGTCGCCACGTCGAGGTCGGCGAAGCGCCGGAACTGGTCGATGCCGGCCACGTTGACCAGGACGTCGAGCCCACCGAGCTGCTCCGCCGCGGCGGCCACAGCTGCCTTCACCGACTCGGCGTCACCCACGTCGCACGAGAGCACGTCCGCCGCGGCCCGGAGGTCGACGCCGACCACGGCAGCACCCTCGGCGGCGAGGAGCTCGACCGTCGAGCGACCGATGCCGCCCGCCGCCCCGGTGACCAGTGCCCGCTTGCCCGCGAACCGTCGCGTCACGCGGTGCTCCTTCGTGGATCGTGCCTCCGCTCCACCGGACCCGGTGGGGTGGGGGCATCCTCGCACCCTGGGCTCAACCCGGCTCAGGCGCGCGGGGCGTCGACCACCTCGACCTCGCCGTCGCGCTCCGAGCGTCGCGCGGCGATCAAGGACGTGGTGACGGTCAGCGCCAGGATGCCGACGATCACGCCGAGCGAGGCCAGCGTCGGGATCTCGGGCACCGAGGTCCACTGCAGGTGGCCCCAGTGCAGGGCGAGCTTCACGCCGATGAAGCCGAGGATCGCGGCCAGGCCGTAGCTGAGGTGGACGAGCTTGGCGAGCGCCCCCTGGAGCACGAAGTAGAGCGCGCGCAGGCCGAGCAGGGCGAAGGCGTTGGTGGCGAAGACGAGGTAGGGGTCGCCGGTGATGCCGTAGACGGCGGGCACCGAGTCGATGGCGAAGACGATGTCGGTCGCGAAGACGGCCACGACCACGAGCGCGAACGGCGTCAGCGCGCGCTTGCTCACCCCGCCGACCTGCTGGCGCACGGTCATCCTCGTGCCCGCGTACTCCTCGCTGACCGGCATGAGTCGCCGTACGACGCGCACGATGCGCATCTCGGAGACCTCGACCTGGTGCTCGTCGCCCGACATCGCGTCGCGCAGCAGCTTGACGCCGGTGGCGAGCAGGACGAGCCCGAAGACCAGGAAGACCCAGTCGAAAGCGGACAGGGCCGCGGCGCCCAGCGCGATGAAGATGCCGCGCAGCACCAGGGCACCGATGATCCCGTAGAGCAGCACCCGCTGCTGCAGCGCCGCGGGCACCGCGAAGGCGGCCAGCAGGAGCATGAAGACGAAGAGGTTGTCGACGCTCAGCGACTTCTCGACGATGTAGCCGGTGTAGTACTCCACGCCGCGCTCACGGCCGTACTGCGCCCAGATGAACACCCCGAAGGCGGTCGGCAGGGCGATGTAGAACGCCGACCACAGGCCGGCCTCGCGCATCGAGACCTCGTGCGGCTTGCGGGTGGCGACGAAGTCGAGCGCGAGCAGGGCGAGCACGGCGGCGATGGTGACGGCCCACAGGGTGGGCGTGCCGATGGTGTCCAACGTGGACATGGGTCTCCTCAAGCAGTGTCTGCTCGAGGTCTCCCTCACCGACCGCTCCGCTGAGCGACCGGCAACCACCCGAGGCGCCTGTGGAGGCGCCGTACTGACCGGGATGATCTGAGTGAGGTACTCCCCTCGGGCCCCAGAGTAGGGGACGCGGGCAAGAGCTGCGGCACACTGCCCCCATGATCCCGACCATCACGGCCGCGCGCCTCAGCGGCGCCGTCGACCGGGAGCAGCGACCGCTGCTCGTCCTGGGCCCGGCCGAGGGTGCCGCGGCACTCGAGCTGTGGGCCGAGGTCGCCGCCGACCTCGGCGACGCCGTCGACGTCGTCGCCTGGGACCTGCCCGGTCACGGCTACAACGCCCCGCTCGTCCCGGTCGACGGGGACGAGGGCTACGACCTGGCCGAGCTGGCGGCGGGCGTGGTCCGGGTCGTCGACGACCTCCTCACCCAGCGCGGCGACCTCGGAGCCGCCTGCTTCTACGCCGGCGTCGGGATCGGCGGCCGGGTCGGGGCGTTGCTCGCGCTCGAGTCACCCGAGCGGGTGCTGGCATCGTCGACGCTCGACGACGTGGCACCGCAGGACCGGGCGCGGACGCTTCGCCGCGACCTCCTCGGCGAGGACGACCCGACGCCGTACGACGCCCTGCTGGTGCACCGCACCCCGGACTCCCGCTTCGTCGGACTGCCCGACTACCCCTTCGCGCCGCGGTACGTCGACGTGGTCCCGGCGGACGAGCCGGACCTGGCGCCGGTGCGGATGCACTACCTCGACGAGGGTCCGCCGGACGGGCCGGTCGTGCTCCTGCTGCACGGCCAGCCCACCTGGTCCTACCTCTACCGTCACGTCGTGCCGGTGCTGGTCGACGCCGGACTGCGGGTGATCGCCCCGGACAACATCGGCTTCGGCCGCTCCGACAAGCCGGCCAGCCCGCAGGACTACACGTTCGCCCGCCACGTCGGCTGGACCCACAGCCTCGTCACCACGCTCGACCTGCGCGAGGTCACGCTGGTCGCCCAGGACTGGGGCGGCCCGATCGGCTTCAGCGTGCTCGCCGAGGAACCCGCCCGGTTCGCCCGCGTGGTGGCGGCCAACACGATCCTGCACACCGCCGACCCCGACCTCGCCGGCCGTCTGACGTGGGCGGTCCACGGCGACGGTGACTCCCGCGTGGTGATCGAGGAGAGCCTGCTCGACTACCTGCTCCACACCCAGCGCGCGCCGCAGCTGCGGGCGAGCGACTTCGTCGGCGCCACCGCGACCACGCCGCTGTCCGCGGCCGTGCTGGCGGCCTACGACGCCCCGTTCCCGACCCCGGAGCTCACCGCCGGACTGCGGCAGATGACGGCCCTGCTCCCCCTGACCCGCAACGACCCGGGCGCCCGGATCGGGCGGCGCACGATGCGCGCGCTGGAGTCCTTCGAGCGGCCCTTCGTCACGGCGTACTCCGACGGCGACCCGGCGACCCGCGGGTGGGAGACGGTCTTCGCCGAGCGGGTGCCGGGCGCTCGCGGGCAGGATCACGCGACGATCCGTGGGGCCGGGCACTTCCTCCAGGAGGACGCCGGCGCGGAGCTCGGCCGCGTCATCGTGAAAGTCGTCACCACCACCTGAGCGCTGGTGCAGACTGCAGGCGTGTCGACCCCCACCCCCGTCCAGCACGCCTACCTGTACGCCGCGGCCCGCACGCCCTTCGGCCGCTTCGGCGGCGCTCTGGCGCAGGTCCGGCCCGACGACCTCGCCGCGGTGGCACTGCGCGGGGTCCTCGACCGCGCCCCGGGGCTCGACCCGGCCAGGATCGGCGACGTCGTGTGGGGCAACGCCAACGGCGCCGGCGAGGACAACCGCAACGTCGGGCGGATGGCGCTGCTGCTGGCCGGTCTGCCCACGTCGGTGCCGGCCACCACCGTCAACCGGCTGTGCGGGTCCTCGCTCGACGCCGCGATCATGGCCTCGCGCACGATCGAGTCCGGCGATGCCGAGGTCGTCGTCGCCGGCGGTGTCGAGTCGATGACGCGGGCGCCGTGGGTGCTGCCGAAGCCGTCGCGGGCCTTCCCGGCCGGCAACGCGACGGCGGTCTCCACGACCCTGGGCTGGCGGCTGGACAACGACCGGATGCCGGAGCAGTGGACGGTGTCCCTGGGTGAGGCCAACGAGCTGCTGGCCGAGCGTTTCGGGATCGCGCGCGAGCGCCAGGACGAGTTCGCCGCGCGCTCCCACCGATGCGCCGCGGCCGCCTGGGACGACGGCTTCTACGACGACCTGGTCGTCGCGGTGCCGGCCGACCTGGGCGCCACCGAGCTGGTGCGCGACGAGAGCCTGCGCCCCGGCACGACCACCGACAAGCTCGCCGGCCTGTCGCCCTCCTTCCGCCCGGCCGACCAGGGCGGCACGATCACCGCGGGCAACGCGAGCCCGCTCAACGACGGGGCCGCGGCGCTGCTGCTCGGCAGCGAGGCGCTCGGCCTCGACCTCGGTCTCGAGCCGCTCGCCCGGATCGCCGGCCGCGGCGCCCACGCCGTCGACCCCCAGGACTTCGGCTACGCCCCGGTGGAGGCCGCCGGCAAGGCGCTGGCCCGCGCGGGCATCACCTGGGCGGACGTGGCCGCCGTCGAGCTCAACGAGGCCTTCGCCGTGCAGTCGCTGGCCTGTGTCGACGCCTGGCTGGCCGAGGGGCTCGGTGATCCCGAGGTCGTCAACGCCAAGGGTGGCGCGATCGCGATCGGGCACCCCCTGGGTGCCAGTGGCGCCCGGATCCTGGCCACCCTGGCGGCCCGGCTGCGCGAGTCCGGCGACCGGTGGGGGGTCGCGGCGATCTGCATCGGCGTCGGACAGGCGCTCGCCGTCGTCCTGGAGAACACGGGTTCCGCCCGGTGATCCTGCCGCACCTCGTCCCTGCTCTGGCCTCCGCGGCCGCCGACATCGACGAGCTCTCCCTCGACCTGAGCGACGGCCTGCAGCTCGGCACCAAGATCGTGATCGCCCTGTTCCTGTTCGGGGTCGCGCTCGACACCCGGGTCGGCGACTTCCGCGACGTCGTACGACGTCCTGGGGTCATCGTGGTCGGCGTCGTCGCCCAGTACGCCGTCGCGCCCGGCCTGACGCTGCTCCTCACGCTGGCGCTGGACGTGAAGGGCTCGGTCGCGATCGGGATGCTCCTCGTCGCCTGCTGCCCGGCGGGCAACCTGTCCAACATCCTGACCCACCGCGCCCGTGGCGACGTCGCGCTCTCGATCTCCCTGACCGGGGTGTCCAACGTGCTCGCCGTGCTCGTGACGCCGATCGCCCTGGCGTTCTGGAGCGGGCTCAACCCGAAGGCCGAGGCGCTGCTGCGCGACATCGAGCTGTCGCCCTGGGACGTGATCGGGGAGGTCGCCCTGCTGATCGGCCTGCCCTTCGCCGCGGGACTCCTCGTCGCGTGGCGGGCGCCCGGCTTCGCGCAGCGTTCCGGACGCTTCGTCGAGCCGGCGACGCTGGGGCTGCTCCTGCTGATCGTGGTCGGCGGCCTGGCCGGTCAGTTCGACATCTTCGTCACCTACATCGGGGTGGTCGTGCTCCCGATCGTCGCCCAGAACGTCATCGCCCTCGGCGTCGGCTACTCCACCGGCCGTGCCTGCCGACTCCCCGGTCCCGGCACCCGCGCGATGACCTTCGAGCTCGGCGTGCGCAACACCGGGCTGGCCGTCGTGCTCGCCCTCGGCTTCTTCGCCGATCTCGGGGGCGTGGTCTTCGTCGCGGCCCTGTGGGGGCTGTGGGACGTGGTGTCGGGGCTCGCCCTGGCCACCTGGTGGCGCCGCCGCCCCGTCGAGCGAGGCGGAGCGCGGGTCGAGATCAGCGGTAGCGGGCCAGCCACCGACGATCGATCCACCGCTTGAGCCGGAGCGCCGCGCCGCCGTACCACCAGAGCCGACCGCGCACGGCGAGCCCGACGCCGTCGCCGAGATCGAGGATCGCCAGCGCCCGGCCCTGCGGGGTGTACGTCGGCAGCGGCTGCCCGGCGGCGCGGGCCAGCAGGCTCGCCAGCAGGACCGACCCCTGGCGCACGCCGTGCACCCCGATCCGGGCGAGCGGCTGCGGGGTGAAGTGGGCGCAGTCGCCGACGGCGTAGGTGTCGGGCTGGTCGACGTGCTGGAGGGAGGTGGTCACGGGGATGCCGTCGACGTCGCCGATGCCCAGCTCGCTCACCAGCCGCGGGGCGGCGAGGCCGGTCGCCAGCAGCGCGATGTCGTGGCCCAGGGTCCTGCCGTCGTCCAGGCCCACCTGGTGCGCCCCGACCGAGCGCACCGGCGCGTCGACGCACACCTCGACGCCGCGCCGGTCGAGCAGCCGGACCAGTCGCCGCCGCGCCCTCGGAGGCAGGTCGGCGCCGATCTCCGGCCCCGACTCGAGCAGCCGGACGGTGCCGACCCCGGCGCGGACCGACAGGTGAGCGGCCAGCTCGATCCCGGTCGACCCGCCACCGACCACGCTCAGGCCCGCGTCCGGGGTGGCCGCGAGCCGCGCGGCCAGCGCCGCCAGGTCGGACAGCGGCTTGACCCGCAGGACCCCGTCGCCGACCTCCATCCCCGGTGCTGCGGCGACACTGCCGATGTTGAGCGAGACCACGTCGTACGCGAGCCGGCTGCCGCCCGTCGTGGTGGCACACCGACCGCGCAGGTCGAGGCCCGAGAGCGTGTCCTCCACCAGCTCGACGTCGTGGCGCTGCGCCAGGGCCCGTACGTCGATCCGCCCGGCGTCGGCGGGCACGCTGCCGGCAGCCGTGGCCGAGGCGAGCCCGCTGTAGTCGAAGAACCGCGGCGCGAGCACCCGCACCCGGTAGCCGGCGGTGGTGAGGGCGCGCGCATGCGCGATCAGGTGGAGGTGGGAGTGACCCGCGCCCACGAGCAGGAGGTCCGGCACCCGGGCGAGACTACGTGCGGCAGGCTGGCGCCATGACGACTCCGCTCGGCGAGCAGCTCGCGACGTGGCTCGAGGCGCTCGGGCTCGGCGCGCACCTCGGCGAGGCCGGGCTGCCGACCTACGAGCGCGACGGCGACGGCCGCGCCCGCTGGAGCGACCCGGTCACCGCCGAACCGCTCTCGACCGAGCAGCTCCAGCAGCTCGACGCAGTGCTCCGCAGCCAGGGCGATGACCCCGACCACGCCGTCCCGCTGCCCCTGCTCCAGCTCAAGCGGGCCGCCCGGGTGCGCGCCGACCTGCTCGACGACGAGTGGCTGACCTACGCGACGCTGGCCGAGCGCCGGGGGACGAGCCTGGAGGCGACCCGGTTCACGGTCCACAAGGACGCAGCGGACCGAAGGCTGCTGGTGCTGCGGGAGGGCGCGGACACGGTGGTGCCGGCCTTCCAGCTCACCGACGACGGCGCGATCCGGCCCGAGCTCGAGCCCTTGCTGGCACCGCTGCTCGCCGCCGGCATGGACCCGTGGCGGGCGTGGGCGTGGCTCGCCCGACCGGCCGCCCTGCTCGGGGGTCAGGTGCCGGAGCAGGCGGTGCGCGACCCCGAGGAGTCCGAGATCGTCGTGCGGGCGGCCATCCACCTCGCTGCCCGCGTCGTCATCGGCGGCGCCGGTTGAACCGGCCGCCCCTGGGGGTCCCGAGGGTCCGCGTCGCGGCGGCGAGGGCCGCTGCAGACCCCGGAGTCGGCGCCCATCGTGCGATCGCCGCCGCCTGGCCCAGGGTCCAGGCGCCGTTGCACACCCAGTAGAGGAGCAGCGCCACGGGCACGAACGCACCGGCGACCAGCAGGCCCACCGCCGACAGGAGCGGCAGCATCTGCTGCGCCGAGACGAGCGCGTCCGGTGCGTCGCTCAGCACCGTGTTGGGCGCCACGAACCAGCGCTGCGTCACGAAGGACAGGGCGGCCGCGCCCACGGCCAGGCCCACCACCACCGCGACGTGGATGAGGCTGCCGGCGTACCCCCGGCTGATCAGCGGTACGCCGAGCAGGCTGGCGGCGGCGAGCGTGGCGACGGTCTGGGCGCCCATGGCTCCGACGCTCGCACCCGCCGCGACCGTGGAGACCAGGTGGTAGAGCGCCCACCAGATCGGCACCTGGGCGAGCAACGGCAGGCAGCCCCAGCGGGAGACGCCGTGCTCGGCGTGGATGGTGCGTCGCTCCTCGAGCCGGGCGCGCACGCTGTCGGCATCCGTGCGGTTGCGGTAGCGGTGCGCGAGGGCGAGCAGGTCCGAGCGGGCGCGCGCCGCTGCGTGGGCCTGCCGGACGCCGTGCACCGCGAACGGCACCAGCAGCAGCCGCACCAGCGCGACCAGGGCCAGCAGGCAGAGCAACCAGCCCACGCCCGAGTCCGGCGCGAGACCGATCGCCGTGGTGAGGGTGTGGGCGGCGGCCAGGACGGCCGCCAGGGCATGGGTCAACGGATCGAGCAGGGACATCGGGACTCCTGGGACGAGGGTGGTGCAGAGGGATGGGCGCTGCGTCCTCGCGGAGCGAGGGAGTCAGGCCGGCCCAGGAGCGCGTGGTCGACGCGGGTGGTGGTGCGGGTCGGACATCCGGTCGGAGGAGCGTGGCCGCACCAGCAGCCGCACGGCCGGGCCGTGCGAGGGCGCCGAGGGCGTGAGGAGCGCGACCCGCCGTACGGCGAAGCGCGCGGTGACCAGCGTCAGCAGCGCCAGCGATCCGGCGAGCAGCGCGACGGCGCCCGCCAGCAGCTCGACGAGGTCCACGAGACGCAGTGTACGGCGGTGGACGATCGCCTATCGTGACCGACGTCACTCCTGACATTCAGGAGCTCGACGACGAGATGGGGTTCGGGTGCGAGGACGACGTGGAGCGGCCGCTGCCGTGGGGATGGTGGTCGCGGCGGGGTTGATGAGCGCGGCGGGGGTGGACCCCCCGGACCTCGCCGCCGTCCCGGCCGATCGGGCCGTCCCGTCCGGGCAGGTCCTCGCCACCCGAGCGGCGCCGCCGCCGGCCAGGCCCTGCCCGACCCAGCGCTCCCACCCCTGGTGCGACCGGGACCTCGGAGCCGTCGCACGGGCCGAGCTGTTCCTCGACGCGATGGACCAGGACGAGAAGATCGCCTTCGTCGGCGGCCAGGGGATGGGCGCGGCGCCCCACACGGGCGGCACCTACGCGATCCCCCGGCTGGGGCTGCGCGAGATCTACTTCACCGACGGCCCGGCCGGGGTGCGTCAGGGCACCGCGACGGCGATGCCGATCCCGATGGCGCTGGGGGCGACCTTCAGCCCCGACCTGGCGCGCACCTACGGCGCCACGGTCGCCGACGAGGCGAAGAAGAAGGGCAACGACGTCGTCTACGCCCCGACCGTCAACATCCTGCGCACCCCGCAGAACGGCCGCACCTACGAGTCGTACGGCGAGGACCCGTTCCTGCTGGCCCGGACCGGGGTGGAGTGGATCAAGGGCGCCCAGGCGACCGGGGTGATCGCCAACGTCAAGCACTACGCCGCCAACAACCAGGAGGGGCTCGGTGGTGTCCCGCCGATCACCTCGGTCGACGGGGGACGGATGCTGGTCGACGTCAACGTCTCCTACCGGGCGTTGCGCGAGACCTACCTGCCGCAGTTCGAGGCGGCGGTCAAGCAGGGCCGGGTCGGCACGGTGATGTGCGCCTACAACCGGGTCAACGGCTCCTACGCCTGCCAGAACCGTCTCCTGCTCCAGAAGATCCTGCGCGAGCAGTGGGGTTTCCGCGGCTTCGTGCTGTCCGACTACGGCGCCTCCAAGGACACCGTGCGCGACATGAACCGGGGTCTGGACTTCGTGCCCTTCCAGGGCGTCACCGACCAGTCCTACGGTCCCGAGCTGATCCGGCTGGCGCTTGCCTCCGGCGCCGTCTCCCAGACGACCTTGGAGAGTCACGTGCGCCGGATGCTGCAGACCTTCTTCGCCTTCGGGCTCTTCGACCGCCGGGCCTTCCGCAACGACGACTCGCGGATCGACCGGGCCGCTCACCGTCGCGTCGCCCGCGAGGTCGAGGAGCGCGCCATCACCCTGCTGAAGAACGACGGCGTGCTGCCGCTGGGCAGGCGGGTCTCCTCGGTCGCCGTGATCGGGCCGTACGCCGACCGGTTCGTCACCGGGGGCGGGTCCGGGACGGTCAGTGCGGTCGGGGCGGTCACGGCGCTGGACGGCATCGCCCGGCGTGCCCAGCGGCGCGGCCGCGACGTCACGGTCACCCATGCCGACGGCAGCGACCGCGCCGCGGCGGTCCGGCTCGCCCGCCGGGCCGACGTGGCGGTGCTCGTCGTGGGCGACGTGCAGACCGAGGGCCAGGACAAGGACTGCATCGGGCTCAACTGCCCCGCCGACCTCATCAACTCCAACGGCGTGCTGTTCCTGCAGGGCTCGACCTGCCTGCAGCAGTCCTGCCCGCTCAACGGCTCCGACCAGGACGGCCTGATCGCCGACGTCGCGGCCGCGAACGCGGACACGGTCGTGGTGCTCGAGACCGGCGGCCCGGTCCTCACCCCGTGGCGCGACGACGTGGCCGCCGTGGTCGAGGCGTGGTACCCCGGCCAGGCCGGTGGGACGGCGATCGCCCGCGTGCTCTTCGGCGACGTCGACCCCGGCGGCCGGCTGCCGGCGACGTTCCCGGCCAGCGCGTCGCAGCTCCCGACGGCCGGTGATCGCCGGCTCTACCCCGGCGTCCTCGAGGAGGTCTCCTACGCGGAGGGGCTGCGGGTGGGCTACAAGTGGTACGACGCCCAGGGGCTCGAGCCGGCCTACGAGTTCGGCGCCGGACTCTCCTACACGACCTTCCGCTACGGCCGGCTCCGCGTGCAGCGCGTCGCCCGCGGGCGTGGCCACTCCGACGTCGTCGCCACGGCGACCCTGCGCGTGACCAACACCGGCCGACGTAGCGGGGTGGCGGTCCCGCAGCTGTACGTCGCCAAGCCGTCGCGTCGCGGGCTGCGCCAGGTCCCGCGGCAGCTCGTCGGATACGCCTCGACCGAGATCCGCGCCGGAGGCAGCGTCGAGGTGACCTTCCCGCTCAACCAGCGGACCTTCGCCAGCTGGACCGGCAACCGGTCGGGCTGGCGCGCCGTACGCGGGTGCTACCGACTCGCGGTCGGCGAGTCCTCACGGGACCTGGAGCGTCGCGCCGTGGTGTCGCGCGGGGCCGACTGCGACCGGTCGCGGCTCCGGCTGGGCCCGAGGGGCGACGTCGACCTGCCGCTGCCACCGGTCGCCCGGGTCCGCTCGCTCGCAGGAAACGCTCAGTAACGCTGGCTACCCTGGCCGGAGCCCTGTCCAGTCCTGCCCGTACCAGAAGGTCGCCTCGAGATCATGAGCAAGAACTCCAAGAAGAAGCCGATCGCCTACACGCCCCCGGGCGGGAGCAAGAGCCCCTCCAGCGGGCCGGGCTCCAGGTCCGAGGCGCGCGCGGCCGCCGCGGCGAAGGTGCTCGACGCCGACAAGCGGCGCCGACGCACGATCGTGCTCGCCCAGGTCGCCGTGGCGGTCGTGGTGGTCGCCGCGGTCATCGGAGGGGTGGTGATCGGGCTGCAGAGCTCCGACGACGACACCGCCTCGGCCACGCCTCCTGCCGCCGTGACCGACGACGGGTCGTTCGTCGTGGGCAACCCCGACGCGCCCGTGACCGTGCAGGTCGTCGAGGACTTCCAGTGCCCGATCTGCCAGCAGTTCGAGGCCGCGTTCGGCGCCCAGCTCGACGAGTACGCCGCGAGTGACGACGTCAACGTCGAGTACCGCGGCGTCGCCTTCCTCGACCGCGCCTCCTCCACGGAGTACTCCAGCCGAGCCCTCAACGCCTCGGCCTGCGTGATGGACTCCGGCCCCGAGGTGTGGAAGGAGTTCCACGAGCAGATGTACCTCCAGCAGCCCGCCGAGGGCGGCGCCGGCCTGCCCGACTCCGACCTCGTCCGGATCGCCGAGGACGCCGGAGCCTCCGACGTGGAGGCCTGCATCGCCGACCGCACCTACGCCGACTGGGTCAAGGCCACGACCGACGTCGCCTTCGACGGCGAGGTCACCGGCACCCCGACGGTCTTCGTCAACGGCGAGAAGCTCGCCGACTCCGCCCCGGCCACGATCACGGCGGCGGTCGACGAGGCCCTGGCCTCGTGACCCAGTCGCCTCCGGAGGCGGCCGGCGACGACGTCCTGGTCGAGGACGAGGCCGACGAGACGGCCTCCGCGCCTGCCGCTCCCACGCCCCTGCGGCGGATCCACGGGTGGCTGCTCGTGGTGCTCGGTGGCGCCGGCCTGTACGCCGCGTTCTCGCTCGCGGTCGACAAGTACCGGATCCTCGAGGACCCGACGTTCGTCCCGGGCTGCGACCTCAACCCGGTGCTGTCGTGCGGATCGGTGATGAACACCGACCAGGGCTCGGCGTTCGGCTTCCCGAACCCGCTGATCGGGTTGATGGCGTTCTCGGTCGTGGTCGCGATGGGGGTGCTGGTCGCCGGTGGCGTGGCGTTGCCGCGCTGGGTCCTCGGTGGCCTGGCCGGAGGCTCGCTGCTCGGGGTGGTCTTCGTGCACTGGCTGGCGTTCCAGTCGATGTACCGCATCGGTGCGCTGTGCCCGTGGTGCCTGGTGGTGTGGACGGTGACCCTGGCGACGTTCGTGTGGACGGCGCTGCTCGCCGCCCGCTCCGTGCCCGCCCTCGCCCGGGTCGGTGGTGGCCTCTGGTCGGTGCGCTACCTGATCCTGACCTTCTGGTATCTCGGCTTCGTCGTCGCCGCCCTCATCCGGTTCTGGGACTACTGGCGCACCCTGTTGTGATCCGGCGTCTCGCCGTGCACGGCCCGGCGGGGTCGCTGCGCCGGACGTCGTCGTAGGCTCACCGGGTTCGTGAGCGGCCCGATGCGGTCGGTGAGAGTGCGAGTGACGATGAGGGGCTGAACCCGATGGTGGACGCGGTGTCGCGCGAGATGATCCTGCCCGCACTGCGGCTCGACGTGCCGTCGCGGCCGTCGGAGCAACAGGTGTCGGCCTTCGTCGAGCCGACGGCCGCCGAGTGGACGTCCAGCCCGCGCGAGTGGGTGACGCGTCAGGTCACCCGCCTCGCGGTGGCCGCGGTCCTGCGCGCCCGGCTCGACCAGGCCTCGTCGCTGCCGACCGAGCGCCACCCGCTGCCGGGAGACCCCGAGCAGGTCACCCTGGCCCAGCTGGTCGCTGCCTTCCGTCCCCACGTGGGCCTGTCCGCCCAGGCGTTCCAGCTCGGCATCGTCGAGGCCGTCAACGCGCACGTGCCGGCCGGGGTCGACCCGCTGCGCGAGGGTCTGCGCCGTCTCGGGGTCACCGGCCGCGACCCCCTCAAGGTGATCGCCCTCGGTCTGGACAAGGTCCCCGGGCGCGCTGCCGCCGACTTCTGGAACGGCGTGCGGACGGCGCCTGCCCTCACCGCGCTCGTCGACGCGCTGGCCGGCTCGGCCAGCTCCGACCTCAGCGGCCTCGACCGCAGCCACCTCGCCCGCGCGGACGCGATCGTGCTCGGCGGCGGCAAGGCGACCGCGATCACGATCGGTACGGCGGGCCACCGCTCGCGCGACGGACAGAAGGGGCGCCCGTGGCTGACCGTGCCGCTCGCGGTGGGCCGTGGCTCGCGCGGGGACGCCCGGGGCGGCTCGGGTGGGCCCGGTGGTGCCGGCGGCCCCGGCGTGGAGGTCGGGCTCCGGTCCTCGGGCTGGGTCGAGGTCTTCGAGGCCGCCCTGGACGCGGTCGGCTCGGCGATGGCGCAGATCGACTCCGGCGGCAAGCCCCGCCTCGGCAGCCGCGGTGGCCGACCCGATCCGCTGGCCGAGGTGATCGCCCAGCGCCTGGTCGCGGCCCGGGACCGCAGCGTCGCCGACGTCTGCGCCTCGCTGCGCGACATCGACCTGCTCGCCCTGGAGATGTTCGACCATCAGGTCGTCGTGACGCCCGTGCGGGTGCCGGTGCCCGTCATCGAGGACGACGCCTTCCTCCAGCTGTGGCTCCCCAGCTCTGCGCTGGCCGGCCCGCTCTTCACCGGCAGCCCGGACCTGTTCCTCGGCGAGGGCGCTGACGTACGGACCGTGGGTGGGCGCCCCGGCGAGAAGTCAGCCGGCAAGCAGGGTGGCAAGACCGGTGCCAGGACCGGTGGCAGGCCGGACGCCAAGCCGGGCGGACAGCAGCGCGGCCCGGGTGGTCGCGGTGGTCAGCCGGGCACCCCGAGCGCGCCCGGCGAGGGACGTCGCAGCGGGCGTCGCGGCAAGGGCCGCGGCCCCCGTCGCGACGAGACCCCGCCCGACGTCCCGCCGACCGAGCAGCCCCCGACGGTGACGCCGTCCGCACCGCTCGAGGGCGCTCCGCAGACGAGCACCCCGGCCACCTCGCGGAGCCCCGACGAGTC
>NZZG01000110.1 GCA_002698575.1 Pimelobacter sp.
AGCCGGTCGGCGGTGCGGATGTAGTACATGAGGTAGCGGTCGAGGTAGCGCACCAGCGTCTCGTCGTCGAGGTCGCCGGCGAGCAGCCGCGCATGCACCGGCGTCGCGCCGCCGTTGCCGCCGACGTACAGGTTCCAGCCCTTCTCGGTGGCGATGATCCCGAAGTCCTTCGAGCGGGCCTCGGCGCACTCGCGGGCGCACCCGGAGACGCCGCCCTTCAGCTTGTGCGGCGACCTCAGTCCGCGGTACCTCAGCTCCAGGGCGATCGCCATGCTGACCGAGTCCTGCACGCCGTACCTGCACCACGTCGACCCCACGCACGACTTCACCGTGCGCAGCGACTTGCCGTAGGCGTGGCCGGACTCGAAGCCGGCGTCGACCAGCCGCTTCCAGATCTCGGGCAGCTGCTCCATCCGGGCACCGAAGAGGTCGATGCGCTGGCCGCCGGTGATCTTGGTGTAGAGCCCGAAGTCCCGGGCCACCTCGCCGATCACGATCAGCTTCTCCGGGGTGATCTCGCCACCGGGGATCCGCGGCACCACCGAGTAGGTGCCGTTGCGCTGGATGTTGGCCAGGTAGGCGTCGTTGGTGTCCTGCAGCGTCCGGGTGGCGCCCTCGAGGACGTGGCCGTTGAGCTGGGTGGCCAGGATCGAGGCGACCACGGGCTTGCAGATGTCGCACCCGCGCCCACGCCCGTGGCGGGCCACGATCTGGTCGAAGGAGGTGTGCTCGTGGACCGCGACCACGTCGTACAGCTCCTGGCGCGTCAGCGCGAAGTGCTCGCACAGCGACCGGTCCACGGTCCTGCCCTGCGAGGTGAAGTAGTCCTCCACGATCGACTTCACCAGCGGCTTGCACGAGCCGCACGTCGAACCGGCCGCCGTGCACGCGGTGACGCAGCCCGGGCTGTCGCACGTCCCGCCCTCGGCGACGGCCTCGGTGATCTGCCCCTTGGTGACGTCGTTGCACGAGCACACCTGGGCCTCGTCCGGCAGCACCACGCCACCGCTGCCGCCGCCTCGCGAGGCGGGCAGGATGAGCTCCTCGGGGTTCTCCGGGAGCGGGATGCCGGGGTTGGTCTCGGTGGCGACCATCGGGCGCAGCAGGCCGTACGACGTCGCGTCGCCGACGAGGATGCCGCCCAGCAGGCGGGGGCCGTCCTCGCTGACGACGAGCTTCTTGTAGATGCCCGCGACGGCGTCGGAGAAGACGAGCTCGAGGGAGTCCGGCGTCGCGGCGAAGGCGTCACCGAAGGACGCCACGTCGACGCCCATCAGCTTGAGTTTGGTCGACATGTCGGCGCCGGTGAAGGCACCGGGTCCGCCGAGCAGGGCGTCGACGGCGACCTCGGCCATCGTGTAACCGGGGGCGACCAGTCCGTACATCCTCCCGCCGGGCGCGGCGCACTCGCCGATCGCCCACACGGTCGGGTGGCTCGTGGAGCGACCCTGCTCGTCGACCAGGATCCCGCCGCGCTCGGCGAGGTCGAGGCCCGCGGCGCGCGCCAGGCCGTCGCGGGGTCGGATGCCGGCCGAGAAGACGACGACGTCGGCGTCGATCGCGTCGGCGTCCTGGAGCCCCAGACCGGTGACCTTGTCCTCGCCGAGCACGCACGTGGTCATCGCGCCGGTGTGCACGCTCAGGCCGAGCTCCTCGACGTGGCGGCGCAGCGTGGCGCCGCCGGCGTCGTCGACCTGCACCGCCATCAGACGCGGCGCCATCTCCACGACGTGCGTGTGCAGGCCGAGGTCGCTGAGCGCCTTGGCTGCCTCCAGGCCGAGCAGCCCCCCGCCGATCACCGCGCCGACCCGAGCACCGGCCGCTGCCTCCCGGATCGCCTCGAGGTCCTCGATGGTCCGGTAGACGAAGCACCCCGGCAGGTCGCGCCCCTCGATCGGCGGCACGAACGGTGCGGCTCCGGTCGCCAGCACGAGCTGGTCGTAGGCCAGCACCTCGCCGTCGGCCAGCGTCAGCGAGCCGGGGCCCTCGACGCTCGGCCGGATGTCGGTCACCTCGGCGCCGAGGCGCAGCTCGACCCGCGGGTCGCCGTAGGCCCCCAGCGGCAGCAGGGACAGCGCGTCGGCACCCACCTCGAAGTACGACGTGAGCGCGACGCGGTCGTAGGCCGCCCGGTGCTCCTCACCGATCACCACGATGTCGTGGGTCTCGGTGAGGCCGCGCTCGATCGCGGCCTGGACGAAGCGGTGGCCGACCATGCCGTGGCCGACGACCACGAGACGGTGACGAAGATGGGCCATCATCGGAGGTTCCCTTCGGTGCTGTCGGGGCGTTCGGTGCTTTCGGGACGTTCGGGGCGTTCTTCGGGGCTTTCTCGGGGGCGTTGCCGGGCGCTCCCCACAGGTGCCGCGGTGCCGGCGGGACCGGGGGGAGCAGTGGGACCGGGGGGACCGGGGGTTCCGCGCTGGGCGAGCAGCTGGCGGACCGTGGGTGCGCAGCCGCCGCAGCCGGTCGTCGCCCGCGTGGTCTCGCGGACCGTCTCGAGCGAGGAGCAGGCGCGGATCCGCCCGGCGGTGACGCCGGCGCAGGCGCAGACCTCGGCCTCGTCGGTCAGCACGACCGGACGCACGGGCGCGTCCCCCAGCAGGAGGTCACCCGGCTCGTGCGGTGCCAGGACCGTGCGACGGTCGAAGAGCTGGGTGATCAGACCGATCCGGGACAGGTCGCCGACCATGGTGGCGGCGACGATCCGGTCCTCGCGCACCACCAGCCGGCGGTGGGTGCCGGCGATGGGGTTGGCGATCTCGACCACCTCCCCGCCCGCGGCCACCTCACGCTCGTGCTCACCGAGGACCGCGACGTCGAGGTCGGTGGCGCGCAACCGGGCGACGACGCGGCTGCCGTCGTAGCGGACGTCCTCCCCGGCCAGGCGGGCCGCGAGGAGCTCGGCCTGCTCCCACGCCGCCGGCACGAAGCCCGACGTCCGGCCGTCGTGCTCGGCGCAGTCACCGATGGCGCGCACGGCCGGGTCGCTGGTGGTGAGGGTGTCGTCGACGACCAGGCCACGTCGCACCTCGAGACCGGCGCGGCGACCGAGGGACACCGAGGGACGCACCCCGGCCGTGATCACGACCAGGTCGGTCTCCAGCGTGTGGCCGTTGTCGAGCCTGAGCCCGCAGCGCTCGTCGGGCGACTCGGTGCCGTCGGTGAACGACACGGCCCGCGCGCCGGTGTAGACCGGGGTGTCGAGCCGGTCGAGGTTGCGGGCGAGGATCTTCCCGGCGGGCGCGCCGACGTGGCTGCGCAGGAGGTGCTCGCTGCCCTCGACGATCTCGGTCAGCACGCCGCGGATGCTGAGCGCCCGGGCGACCTGCAGGCCCAGCAGCCCGCCGCCGACGACGACGGCGCGGACGTCGCCCCCGGTCGCCTCCGCGCGTGCCAGGCGACCGGCGACGTCCGCCGACAGGCGCAGGCAGTCGTCCAGGTGGCGGAACGAGTGCAGCCGGTCGTGGAGGCGTCCGTCGAGCCGGACGAGACCACGGATCGGCGGCAGCGTGGGCAGGGAGCCCGTCGCCAGGACGAGGGTGTCGTAGGGCACCGCGTTGCCGTCGACCAGCACGACGCAACGCTCGGCGACCTCGAGCCGGTCGACGCGGGCATCCAGGCGCAGGTCGACACCGCGCTCGGCGTACCACTGCGGCGTGCGCAGGGTGATCGCGTCGACCGAGTGCGTGCCCTCCAGCACGGCCGAGAGCAGGATCCGGTTGTACGGCGCGTACCGCTCGCCGCCGAGCACCGTGATGTCGTCGACGCCGCGGGACACCAGGGACTCGACGAGCCGGTTGGCCGCCATCCCGGAGCCGACGACGACGACCCTGCCCGGGCCGGCGGTGGGCGCGCTCATCGGACCCTCGCCCGCTGGGCCGGTACGGCGCGCGTGACGGCGGCCGCGCAGACCTTGAACTCCGGCATCCGGCTCATCGGGTCCAGGGCGTCGTTGGTGAGCCGGTTGGCGCCGACCCAGTGGAAGGGCACGAAGATCGTGTCGGGCCGGATGGTGGGGACGACCCGGGCGGGCGCCGTGAGGGCGCCGCGTCGGGTGCTGACCTCGACCTGCTCACCGTCGCGCACGCCGATCCTGCCGGCCAGCATCGGGTGCAGCTCGACGAAGATGCCCTCGTCGCGGAGGTCGGTGATCCGACGGGTCTGCGCGCCGGACTGGTACTGCGCGAGCACGCGTCCGGTCGTGAGGTGCACGGGGTAGTCGGCGTCGGGCTGCTCGGCTGCTCCGGCGTGGTCGACGACGAGCGCGCGCGCCCGGCCGTCGGCCGTGGCGAACGCGTCGGCGAAGAGCCGTGGCGTGCCGGGGTGGTCACGGTCCGGGCAGGGCCAGAAGACGCCCTGCTCGGCGCGGATCCGGTCGTAGGTGATGCCGGCGTAGTCGGCGCGACCCCCGGCCGAGGCCAGCGCCAGCTCGGCGAAGACCTCCTCGGGATCGAGCGGGAAGGAGGCCCGGCACCCGAGTCGCGTGGCCAGGCCGGCGATGACGTCGAGGTCGCTGCGCACCCCGTCGGGCGGTGCGACGGCCTGCTCGCGCAGGATCACCCGGCCTTCGAGGTTCGTCATCGTGCCGCTCTCCTCGGCCCATTGCGTGACCGGCAGCACCACGTCGGCGAGCGCGGCGGTCTCGGACATCACGATGTCGGCGACCACGAGCAGGTCCAGGGACTCCAGCCGCTCGGCGACCTGGGTGGCGTGCGGGGCGGAGACGACGATGTTGCTGCCGTGCACGAGCAGTGCCCGCGGGCCGCCATCGGTGCCGAGCGCGTCGAGGAGCTCGTAGGCCGAGCGTCCCGGGCCGGGCAGCGAGTCCGGGTCGACGCCCCACACCCCGGCCACGTGGGCGCGCGCGGCCGGGTCGTCGATCATCCGGTAGCCGGGCAGCTGGTCGGACTTCTGCCCGTGCTCGCGGCCACCCTGGCCGTTGCCCTGGCCGGTCAGGCAGCCGTAGCCGGCGTACGGCTTGCCGCACATGCCCAGGCCGAGGGCGAGGTTGATCCAGGCGAGCACCGTCGCGGTGCCCTGGCTGTGCTGCTCGGCCCCGCGGGCGGTGAGCACCATCACCCGCTCGGAGTCGGCCAGCAGGGCGGCCACCTCGCGCAGGTCCTCGGCCGCGATCCCGCTGACCCGCTCGACCCGCTCGGGCCACCAGCCCGCGACCGAACGCCGTACGTCGTCGAAGCCGGTGGTCCGCTCCGCCAGGTAGTCCTCGTCGAGTGCCCCGGCGGCGTCGAGCAGGTGCAGGAGACCGAGCGCGACCGGCAGGTCCGTGCCGGGCACCGGCTGCAGCAGGTGGTCGGCGCGCTCGCCGGTGGGGGTCAGGCGAGGGTCGATGACGACCAGCCGGCCGCCTCGTTCGCGCAGCCGGTCCAGGTGACGCGCGGCGGGCGGCATCGTCTCGGCCAGGTTGGACCCGACGAGCACGACCACGTCGGCCCGCTCGACGTCGGAGAGCGGGAACGGCAGCCCGCGGTCGACGCCGAAGGCCTGGTTCCCGGCCGAGGCGGCCGAGCTCATGCACCACCGGCCGTTGTAGTCGATCTGGCTGGTGCCGAGCGCGACGCGGGCGAACTTGCCGAGCAGGTAGGCCTTCTCGTTGGTCAGCCCACCGCCTCCGAAGACGGCGACGCTGTCGTCCCCGGAGGCGGTGCGCAGCTCGGTGATCCGCTCGGCGACCAGGTCCAGCGCCTCCTCCCACCCCACGGCGGAGAGCTCACCGGTCGTCCGATCGCGCACCAGCGGGGTGGTGAGTCGCTCCCGGTGTCCCCGCAGACCGCCGGCGGTCCAGCCCTTGCGACACAGCGCCCCCTCGTTGACCGGGAAGTCGGGACGCGCCCGCACCTCCAGCACGGCACCACCCCGCGCCCGGCGAGGGGCGAGGGTCATGCCGCACTGGAGGCTGCAGTAGGGACAGTGGGTGTCGGTCATCCGGGACTGTCGCGCCTCTCAGATCCGCACAGCGGCGAGGCTGCTGGCCCGGCTGCTGCTCTTCTTCAGGTAGACCGCGAAGCACACGACCGCGCAGACCACGTAGTAGAGGGTGAAGACGAGGAACGCGCCCTTGGTGGCCGAGAGCGGGTTGTCGACCCACGGCGAGGCGAAGGCCAGCGGGATCAGGAAGCCGCCGAGGGCACCGCACGCCCCGACGACGCCCAGGGCGGCCGAGGCCTCCTTGGTGGCGACACCGAGGGCCCGGGTGCGCTCCGGCGTGCCCGCCTCGGTGGTCACCTCGGCCTCGTTGCGCCAGATCGCGGGGATCATCTTGTACGCCGACCCGTTGCCGATGCCGGTGGCGGCGAAGACGCACAGGAAGAAGCCGAGGAACCAGGGGAACCACGACTTGTTGTCGAGGGCGATCGCCGGGTCGGCGGTCGGGTTCGGGGTGAGCTGGGTCAGGGTCCACAGGACCGCGAGGGTGAAGACGATCATCGCGACGAACGAGTAGAGCGTGATCCGCGCGCCACCGAACCGGTCGGCCAGCCAGCCGCCGAAGGGCCGGGTCGCCGAGCCGATGCCGGCACCGAGGAAGGCGTAGTAGGCGAAGAACACCCCGGTGCCGAGCGGCGCGGGCTCCGGGACCCAGAAGTTGAGCTTGATCAGCAGCGGCATCGCGGCGGAGTAGCCGATGAACGAGCCGAACGTGCCGATGTAGAGGAACGCCATGATCCACGTGTGCGGCTTCCGGACGATCTGCAGCTGCTCACGGGGCCTGGAGACCGCCGAGGTCAGGTTGTCCATGTAGCGGGCGGCAGCCAGGGTCGCGATCACCGCGAGGGCGGCGTAGACGTAGGCGGCGATCTTCAGGTCGATGCCGGAGTCGCGGGCCTTCACCAGGCCGAAGATGCCGGCGCCACCGACCATCACCGGCAGCAGCAGCTGGATGATCGAGACGCCCAGGTTGCCGCCGGCGGCGTTGAGGCCGAGGGCGGCACCCTTCTTGGCGGCCGGGTAGAAGAAGTTGATGTTGGCCATCGAGGAGGCGAAGTTGCCGCCCCCGAAGCCGGCCGTGGCGGCGATCAGGCAGAACGCCCAGTACGGCGTGCTCGGGTTCTGCACGGCCCAGGCGAAGGTCAGCGTCGGCACCAGGAGCATCGCCGCGCTGATCACCGTCCAGTTGCGCCCGCCGAACTTCGGGACCGCGAAGGTGTAGGGCAGCCGCAGCAGCGCGCCCACCAGGTTGGGGATCGCCACCAGGACGAAGAGCTGCTGGGCGGAGAAGGCGAAGCCCTGGGCGACGAGGAAGGCCGAGCTGACGCTCCAGATCAACCAGACCGAGAAGCCGAGGTGCTCGGCGAAGATCGACCAGGCGAGGTTGCGGCGCGCGACCTGCTTGCCGCCGTTCTCCCAGAAGTCCTCCTCCTCGGGGCGCCAGTCGTCGATCCAGTACCGGCCACGGGCCGATCGCTGCTGGGTGGCCGACGCGGTGGTCGGTTCACTGGTCACGGTCATGGGTCGCTCCTGGCTCGACGGATCGGGGATGACCAGTAGTCAAGGCCGCGCAGGTTTCGGGGTCGGGGTGCCCGCCGAGAACGTTGTGTCACCGTCGCCTCACGACCTCACGGACCTCACGACCTCACGCCGTGCGCCGTACGCCGGATGGGGCTCGGGCACGGACCGGTCGGTAGAGTGGATCCCGGTGAGCCGGGAAGTCTGGTCGGCAACGGAAGTCGACGGCGACTCCCGTTCAGTTGTGCGCATGCGCGTTCGTGGATCGACACCTTGAGGACCTCCCAGTGACCCAGACGCCCCAGCGGCCCGTTCGCCTCTTCTCGCGAGGCAGCTTTCTCGAGCACTCGCGGACCGCCGAGATCCTCCGGGCGGAGACCACCGGCGGCATCCTGCTGATCGTGGGTGCCGTCGCGGCGCTGGTGTGGGCCAACAGCCCGTGGTCGGACGCCTACGCCGAGCTGCGCGAGCTCACCGTCGGACCGTCCGCGATCCACCTCGACCTCAGCCTCGGCACGTGGGCCGCCGACGGCCTGCTGGCGATCTTCTTCTTCGTCGCCGGGCTCGAGCTCAAGCGCGAGTTCGTGGCCGGCGACCTGCGCGACCCGCGCCGGGCCGCACTGCCCGTGGTGGCAGCAGCCGGCGGCATGGCCGTGCCCGCCCTGGTCTTCACCCTGGTCAACCTGGGCACCGACAACCTCAGCGGCTGGGCGATCCCGACCGCCACCGACATCGCGTTCGCGGTCGCGATCCTCGCGGTGATCAGCAGCCACCTCCCCAGCGGCCTGCGCACCTTCCTGCTCACCCTGGCCGTCGTCGACGACCTGCTGGCGATCACCATCATCGCGATCTTCTACACCGACGAGCTGTCCCCGCTGTACCTCCTGCTGGCCGTGCTGCCGATCGCCGCGTTCGGATTCCTCGTGCAGAAGCGGATCCGGTCACCGTGGCTGCTCGTCCCCCTGGCCCTGGTGGCCTGGGCGCTGGTGCACGAGTCGGGTGTCCACGCCACCGTCGCCGGGGTGCTGCTCGCCTTCACCGTGCCCGTGCTGCGGAGCGAGGCTGCCGGCGGACCGCAGGCCGGACCCGGCCTGGCCGAGCACCTCGAGCACCTGATCCGTCCGATCTCGGCCGGCTTCGCCGTCCCCGTCTTCGCCTTCTTCGCCGCCGGCGTCACCGTGGGTGGCTTCAGCGGGCTCTTCGACTCCCTGGGCAGCAAGGTCGCGCTGGGGATCGTCGCCGGCCTGATCATCGGCAAGACGATCGGAATCGCCGGCTCCACCTGGCTGCTGCAACGCTTCACCAAGGCCGACCTCGACGAGGACCTGTCCTGGGTCGACGTCATCGGCATGTCGATGCTCGCCGGCATCGGCTTCACCGTCTCGCTGCTCATCGGCGAGCTCGCCTTCGGGGCCGACGAGATCCTGGAGGCCGAGGTCAAGGTCGGGGTGCTGGTCGGCTCGCTGATCGCGGCGCTGCTGGCGACCGTGATCCTGCGGGCCC
Organism: Pimelobacter sp.; assembly: GCA_002698575.1. GTDB lineage: Bacteria > Actinomycetota > Actinomycetes > Propionibacteriales > Nocardioidaceae > Nocardioides. The sequence goes on from NZZG01000110.1 coordinate 8,968, forward strand.
GCAACCGCGTCTACAAGCGCCTGCACGACCTGGAGCAGGTCGACGCCGACCAGGACGGCATCCCCGACGTGTACGACGACACGCCCTCCCGCGAGGACGGCAGCGGCACCTCCGGTCCCACCAGCGGCCGATCATAGGTAGGGTCGGCTGCATGGCACCCGAGAAGACCGAGGACGAGCCCACCATCGGCCGCCTCGTCAACGACGCCAGTCGCGACATCTCCACGCTGATCAGCAAGGAGATCCAGCTCGCCAAGTCCGAGCTCAAGCTCAGCATCAAGTTCGGCGTGACCGGCGTGGTCTTCTTCGCCGCTGCCGCGTTCATCGTGGTGCTGGCCATCATCATGTTCTCGGTGGCACTGGCCTACTTCATCAACTGGAACGGCGACGGCCTGGCGCTGCACTGGGCGTTCCTGATCGTCTTCGGCCTCTACCTCGCGCTGGCGGGGCTGCTCGGATTCCTCGGGATCAAGCAGGTCAAGCAGGCCGGTCCGCCGGAGCAGGCGATCGAGCAGGGCAAGCAGATCCCCTCGGCGCTCAAGGGCAGCAGCAAGGACTGAGGCTCCTCCGGCGCTGCGCTGAGCAGACCGGGATCAGCCGGCCGCGCAGTCCTGGGTCGAGACCTGCTGCGAGCTCGCGGTGCCGTCGGCGGCCGCGTCGGAGACCTGCTCCCAGGTCAGCGCGTAGCCGGTGTCGCTGTCGGTGACCGAGGCCGCGAAGATCACCCCCGCCACGTCGCCCTGGGTGGTCACGATCGGGCCGCCGGAGTTGCCGGGACGGATGAGCCCGCGCAGCGAGTAGACGCTGCGCAGGACGGTGCCGTCGCCGTAGATGTTGGGCGACTTCAGCTGGGTCTCGGTGCGCACCCGGCCGCGCTGCACGTCGTACGGACCGTCCTGGGGGTAGCCCAGGATGGCGACGCCGTCGTCGGCGTCGACGACGAACTGCTGCTCCTCCTCGTCGCTGGCCACGAACTCGAGCGCGGGCGTCTCGCCGCTCTCGAAGGCGAGCACGGCGATGTCGAGGTCGGGGTTGAAGTAGACGACGGTGCCGCGCACGGTGGTCTCGCCCAGCAGGATGTCGGGCTCGTCCACGCCGGCGACGACGTGGGCGTTGGTCATCAGTCGGTCGGGAGCGTAGAGGAAGCCGGTCCCTTCGACGCCCCGCCCGCACGCGTTGTTGCCGCGGATCTTCAGCACGCTCGCCTGGGCGTTGCGGATGTCGGGGTCGGTGAGCAGCCGGCGGGCTCCGGGGCTGACCTCGACGATGTCCTCGGGGGCGAAGGGCTCGAGGTAGCGCGGGAAGAAGCCGGTGCCGACGACGTTGTTGAAGTCCTGGAGGGTGCTGGCCGCGGTGGCGGGCAGGGCGCCGTTGACGGCGCGCAGCACGGCCGAGTCGCGCACGAGGGGGGTCAGCGCGCCGATCCGGGAGCCGGAGATCGCGACGCCGAGCGCCCAGGCCACCACCAGGACGGCCAGGGAGCTGAGCAGGGCGCCCCCGATCGCGTCGAGGGCCCGGGCCGGCTGCCAGGTGATCTTGTCCCGGATCCGGGAGCCGACGTACTGCAGCAGCGCCTGGCCGACCGAGGCGAGCACGATGACGATGAACAGCGCACCGAGCGAGACGCCGAGCGACGGGTCGGCGTCGCCGAGGATCATGGGGGCGAGCAGGACCCCGCTCAGTCCGCCGAGGAGCAGGCCGGAGGTGGCGAAGGCCCCGGTGACGAAGCCCTGCCAGTAGCCGGAGAGCGCGTAGGCCAGGACCAGCAGGAGCAGAAGGATGTCGAGGAGGTTCATCGGCGGCGTTCCTCGAAGTCGGTGTTGGGCTCGATGCGCCGGGCGTCGGAGGGACGGCCACCCAGCATGTAGGAGGGGATCTCCCGCTCGGGAGCGTCCGGGAGGTCCTCGATCCAGCCGACGAACTCGAAGAGTCGCGCCACGACCCCACCGGTGAACCCCCACAGGATGACGTCGTTGTCGTCACCGATCAGGAAGCCGGGCGAGCGCCACCCCGACGGACCGGTGACCACGATCCGGTGGGCGGGGTCGGCCAGCTCGCTCAGCGGCACCCGGTGGATCGCGTGGACCTCCTCGGGCGACTCGACCCAGATCGGCCCGGGGTCGCGCCACCAGGCCAGGATCGGGACGACGGCGAAGTTGCTCGGGGGCAGCCACAGCTCGGGCAGCTCGGCGAAGACCTCGACCCCGGCCGGGTCTAGGCCGATCTCCTCCTGCGCCTCACGCAACGCCGTCTCGACGAGGCTCTCGCCGTGCTCGACCCGCCCGCCCGGGAAGGAGACCTGGCCGGGGTGGGAACGCATCGTGTGGGAGCGCTCGGTCAGCAGCAGGTCGGGGCCGTGCTCGCCCTCACCGAAGAGCATCAGCACCGCTGAGGGGCTCGCGTCGGCACCCTCGGGGACCCGGAAGCGGGTGAGGTCGTGGACGGTGATCGAGGCGGCCGCGGCCTCGACGGGCCGCAGCCACTCGGGAAGCTCGACCGGCGAGGCGCTCACAAGTCCACCCCGGCATGCTCGGCGAGGAGGGCGACGATCTCCGCGACGTCGTCGAGCTCGCCGGCGCGCTGGTGCACGACGTCGCCGCCGGCATCGAGGAGGATCGTCTGCGGCAGCCCGATCCCGATCCGCACGTCGTCCTGGCTGACGAGCTCGCCGCCCGGGTCGGCGAGCTGCGGGTAGGTGGCTCCCGTGTCGCGGGCGAAGGCCAGGGCGGCCTCCGGGTAGTTCTCCATGTCGATGCCGAGCACGCCGACCGAGTCGCCGTACTGCTCGTAGAAGTCCTGCAGCACCGGCATCTCGCGGCGGCACGGACCGCAGTTGGAGGCCCACAGGTTGACCACCAGCGGCCCGGTGAGGCTCGCCAGGTCGACGTCGGTGCCGCCGCCGAGGCACGGCAGGGTGAGGTCGGGAAGGCCCCCGCCGCCCCCGCCGGGCGCGCAGTCGACGATGCCGGCCTCGGCCTTGATCGCTCGTGCCTGGGGGCTGTCGACGACGACGTCGCTCGCGCCCGGTGGGCTGATCGCGTCGCTGCAGCCCGCGAGGAGCAGGGCCACGACGACGGCTGCCGCCGACGCCACGCCCCGGCGGCGGGCGTGGGCGCCGCGGCTGCGCGACCCCGGCCTCATGCCGGCCCCTGGGTCTTGACGAGGGCGGCCGCAGCGACCGGGTCGGTCGGCCCCTCGCCGTACGACGGGCACCACCGCGCCAGCGGGCACGCGCCGCACGCGGGCTTCTTCGCGTGGCAGCGACGCCGACCGTGCCAGATGACGTGGTGCGACAGCATCGTCCAGTCGCGCTTGTCGAAGAGCGCCCCGATCGCGTGCTCGGCCTTGACCGGGTCGGTCTCGTCGGTCCAGCCGAAGCGGCGCACGAGGCGGCCGAAGTGGGTGTCGACGGTGATGCCGGGGACTCCGAAGGCGTTGCCGAGGACCACGTTGGCGGTCTTGCGCCCGACGCCGGGGAGCTTGACCAGGTCGTCGAGCCGCCCCGGCACCTGACCGTCGTGGTCGGCCACCAGGGCGGCGCTGAGCTTGAGCAGCGACTCCGTCTTGGCGCGGAAGAAGCCGAGCGGGCCGATGATGGTCTCGAGGTCCTCGCGCTCGGCGGCCGCCATCGCGGCCGGGTCCGGGTAGGCGGCGAAGAGCACGGGGCGCACGGCGTTGACGCGTCGGTCGGTGGTCTGCGCGCTGAGCACCGTCACGACGAGGAGCTGGAACGGGTTGTCGAAGTCCAGCTCGCAGCCGGCCTCCGGGTAGGTCTCGGCCAGCACCCGGTTGATCTTGCGAGCACGGCGCACCAGGCTGGTACGGGACTCGTCGGGCAGCACCGGGACAGCCTACGGCGGAGCGCCGACGGCCGGCCGACGTGCCCGGGGGACGGCTCTCGGTGCTGCCTGCTGCAAGCAGTGGGCAAGCACCCCGGGCGAGGCCGTGAGGTGGTGGGAGCCCACTGGTTTCCCTGTGACATCGGCCACCCCCTAGGATCAGGGCGACGTGAGGTGTGCGGTCCTGGCACCTCCCGCACGCGCCACCAGCACCACACCTGCACACCGGCCCACCACTTGGCTCACCCGGGAGGTCCTCCGTGGACAACGACGTACTCCGTCAGGCACCGCTGTTCAGCGCGCTCGACGACGAAGCGGCCACCGCGCTGCGAGCCTCGATGTCCGAGACCCGGCTGCGGCGCGGCGACGTGCTCTTCCGCGAGGGCGACTCGGGCGACAAGCTCTACGTGATCCTCGAGGGCAAGGTGAAGCTCGGGCGCACGTCCCCCGACGGTCGGGAGAACCTCCTGGCCATCCAGGGCCCCGGCCAGATGTTCGGCGAGCTCTCGCTCTTCGACCCCGGCCCGCGCTCGGCGACGGTGACCGCCGTGACCGACGCCGCGTTCGCCTCCCTGTCCCACGAGGACCTGCTGCGCTGGCTCGAAGGCCGTCCGGTCGTGGCCCGCGGGCTGCTCAACCAGCTCGCGGCGCGGCTGCGCAAGGCCAACGACGTCGTGGCCGACCTGGTCTTCTCCGACGTCCCCGGCCGCGTGGCCAAGGCGCTGCTCGACCTGGCCGACCGCTTCGGTCGCACCGCCGACGACGGCGTCCACGTCCACCACGACCTCACCCAGGAGGAGCTCGCCCAGCTGGTCGGCGCTTCCCGCGAGACGGTCAACAAGGCCCTGGCCGACTTCGCCTCGCGCGGGTGGCTGCGCCTGGAGCCCCGCTCCGTCGTGATCATGGACGTCGAGCGGCTCTCCAAGCGCGCTCGCTGAGGTCCTCTCCAGATTCTTCTGCCTGACTGACCCCCGAAGCCCCTGCATCCTGCGTCGTCAGGGGTGAGAGGGGGTCCACCGATGAGGGACGAGGACGACTTCGTCGCGTTCGTCGCGGCCAGGTCGCAGGCGCTGTCACGCACGGCGTACCTGCTGACCGGCGATGTGCACCACGCCGAGGACCTCCTGCAGACCGCCCTGTTCAAGGCGGCCAAGGCCTGGCACCGGATCGAGGGCGATCCCGAGCCCTACGTGCGTCGGATCCTCTACACGCAGAACATCTCGTGGTGGCGCCGTCGGCGACTGCAGGAGAGCGCGCTGGGACAGCACGACGAGGCGCAGTCGCCACCGGACACCGAGCTGCGGCTGACGATGATCGAGGCACTGGGGCGGCTGACCGCGCGACAGCGCACCGTCCTGGTGCTGCGCTACGTCGAGGACCTCACCGAGGTCGAGGCAGCGGTCCAGCTCGGGATCACGGCCGGCTCGGTCAAGTCCATCTCGCGCCAGGCTCGGGCCCGGCTGCGCACCCTGGCTCCGGAGCTCGCCGAGTTCGTGGGCGCCGAGCCCGAAGGAGGCTCAGCATGACCGGACGTCTCAGCGAGGAGCTCAAGCGGGCCGGGGACCTGGCCCCCACCTTCCCCGTCGCACCCGACACCTACCGCCGCGCCCGGCGGGCCCGGCGCCGCGACATCGCGCTCGCGGTGGTCTCCAGCGTCGCGGCGGTGGCCCTGATCGTGGGCATCGTGACGTCGGTAGTCGCGCGGGACGACGCTGGACCGCTCCCGGCCGACGGGCAGGGACCGGTCGGCGTACCCAGCGTCGTCCACGACATCCCCAGTGGTGCCGACCTGGGGCCGGCCTCCAGCGACCTGGCCATCGGTCGTGGCGCCGTCAGCCAGCTCACCGGCGACGAGGAGCCCGTCGTGATCGACGACCGCGGCGGTTACCACCTGCTCGACCTGCCGGGCTTCACGTGGCCCTTCCACATGCTGTCGCTCTCCCCTGACGGCCGACAGCTGGCCTGGGGCTGGAGCGAGACCGACTCCTCCGCGAGGGGCACGCCCTTCGGGGTGCGGATCGCCGACCTCGACTCGGGGGAGGTGCGCACCATCTCCGTCGAGGGCTCCGACAAGCCGTTCGTCTACGACTTCACGTGGTCCCCGGACAGCCGTTGGTTGGTCTGGGAAGGCGTGGGAGCCGGCCGCATCGCACCGGGGGCCATCACCTCGGAGCCGGTGCCCCGTCCCGGCGACGGCACCATCCTGTACGCCGTCGACGACTCCGGCGTCGTCTCCATCGCCACCTTGAAGGCGCTGCGCGTCTGGGACGGCGAGCTCCTCAGCAACGAGGTGCGCGAGGCCGGCTGGTATCCCTCGATCTCCACCGTCGCGGACGGAGTGCTGCTCGAGACGATCCAGCGAGACCGTGACGACACCTTCGTCACGCGCCACCGTCGGCTCGTGGACGGCGCCGTCGTCGACCACGTCGCGATTCTCGACGACCGCTCGTTCGTCAACGACCTGGGCTGGGTCGACGACCGGCGCGCGGTCGTCCTGACCGTCGACGGGCCCGCCGAGCCCACCGGCCACCTCGACGTACTCGACCTGAGCGACCCGACGGCCACCACAACCGTCCGGGTGGCCGAGGTCCGTGCCCAGCTGGTGACCGTTGCCACCGACCTCCTCACACCCGACCGGCCGGGCGTCGAGCGACCGGTGCCGCCGTGGCTGGGCGACGAGGACTCGCCCCGGAGCCTGATCCTGCTCGCCGGATCGGGCGCCCTCATCATCACCGCCGTCGGGGTCCGGTGGGCGTTGCGTCGACGTCGTAGGACGGCTCGCTGAGCGACCGACTGTTCGCGGATCAGTGCAGACGGTCCTCGGAGCCTCTGCGTCGTCACGACCGTGCTGAGCAGATGGCGCGTTGATCTGCTTCGACCTGCGGGAAGCTGATCCACACCCGAGGTCACTCGGCCGCCACGGGCGCTCGCGCCCCCAGCTCACCCGCCGCGCGCAGCACGAGCACCAGCACCGGCAGCAGGACCACACCCACGACTGCCCAGACGACGAACGCCGTACCGGTGCCGGCACCGTCGGAGATCAGGCCGAGGCTCGGGCGGGCACCGGCGATGACGATGCCCCCGGAGAAGCTCACCGCCGACAGCGCCGTGGCCCGTACGGCGGTCCGCGCACGGCCGGAGACGGCGACGTCAAAGCCAACCACTGCCAGGTAGTAGCCCAGACCGAGCAGCGGCACGAACAGGACCGCCACGACGCCGCTCGTCGCGCCGGCACCCGCCGAGGCGCCCACCATGACGAGGTATCCCACCAGCGGTGCGGCCCCCCGGAAGCGTCGCGCGGCCCAGGGCGCCAGCAGCCCCGCGGCCATCCCGGCCGCAGCAAAACCGGTGTACATCCAGGCGGCCGCCTGCTCGCTCATCCCCTGGTCCAGGACGAGCGGCTGGAAGAGGAAGGTCGTGCTCCAGCCGAAGACGAGCACGACCGCCCCGCCGGTGATCAGGGCGACGAGCCGTCGGTCCTCGAACAGCGCGCGCCACACCCCCTCGCCGGGCCCCCCCGCCCGATCTGCTGCGGGTGCCGCGACGATCCGGGGGAGTCCGGCCACCACCGGTAGGGCGAGCAACGCGCACCCGGCCGTCACGACGAACGGCAGCCGCGGGTCGACGGCGTACAGGAAGCCGGCCGTGGCGAGCGAGACGACGCCGGTCAACCCGGCCGCGGCGCGCACGGCACCGAAGGCCTCGACCGCACTGACCGGCGGAGCGTGCTCGCGCACCGCCTCGGCCAGGTAGGCCGCGCCGAGGCCCGAGGTCGCGGCCCACTGCACACCCCAGACCACCCACACGACCATCAGCACGGCGGTGCTCTGCACGGCGGCGATGGCCAGAAACGTCACCACGGTCAGCCCGGCCAGGACCAGGTAGGACCGACGCCGCCCGATCCGGTCCGCGAGCATGCCCGAGGGGACCTCGCACAGCACCACCGTGACCCGGAACAGGGCGTCGGCGAGCACGATCGTGCCGATCCCGAAGCCGAGGTCGCGCAGGAACAGGAACCAGACCGGGAACCAGAACTGCGTCTGCAGCAGCAGCTCGGCGAGCGCGAAGCGCCGTACGACGCGGTGGCGCAGCGCCGCGGTCACGAGCTGTTGTTGCGGCGGAAGTAGAGGTAGACCACCGACAGCACCAGGGAGACGCCGGCCGCCGCGAAGAGCAGCAGGTCGGCGGGCTGGGCGGCGATCCAGCGGATGACGGCGTTGCGTCCGGTGTCGTAGCCGGCCATCCCCGGATCGACCGACATGGTGCGACCGAACTCCGTCAGCGCAAGCGTGGTCCCAAGGATCGAGGTGACCCCGATCCCCAGCAGGATCACGTCGGTGAAGATCGCCGATCGGGCACTGCGCCGCTCGGAGAGCTCGCGCAGGCGTCGCTCGCAGGCCTGCACCTTCATCTGCACCGGCTCCTCGACGACCTGCTCGAAGTCCCAGTACTCCAAGATGCCCTCGAGCTCGGTCCGCACCGGTCGGGTGACGTACTTCGTGGTGGTGCGCAGCTGCATCACGATGAACTCCGCACGCCGCGAGCACCCCTCCAGCTCTCCCTTGAGGTCCTTGACGGTGGCCAGCGCGAACGGCGCCAGGGATCGCGCCAGGACCCGATCGAGCTGGACGTCGATGTTCTCCAGGGCGGCGTAGAAGTACTGCGCCAAGCGCAGGGCGCGCCACTCGTCGCCGAAGGTCCCCTCGACCGTATCGACCCCGCCCATCGTTCCGGGAGGGAAGACGAACAGGTAGTTGAGCCAGCGGATGAGGTGGGCGCGACCGGTGGGGTCCGGGGCGAGCTGTCCGGCCGTCGCGCCGGCGACACCTCCCGCGCCCACCCATGCCTCCTGCAGGAGGGAGGCCACCGGGTCCGCGGCATCGACCAGGAGGCTGCGCGTCACCCAGAGGACCTCCCCGAAGTCGGAGCCGTCACCGTCCTCGACCTCCTGGGAGCGCTCCTCGACCCCGGCCTCGTCACGGTCGCGCCGTCGCGCCTCGGCGACCAGCGGGCTCAGGAAGCGCCGGTGGAGCTCGCGGGCGAGCTCCTCGCCCCAGGCCACCATCGCCTGCTGGACCGTCGCCAGGTGCTGCTCGACGCCCTGCGGTGAGGAGTCGGTCGGGGACCGAAGCCCGGCCTCGACCTCGACCAGGCAGATCGAGTGATCGTAGAGGCGACAGGAGATCGCGAGCGGGGCCCCCGGGTCGACGCACGCCGGGAGCGCGACGTCCACGTGGCCGGGCTCGAGGAGGAGCTCCAGCGCCTCGACCGGGCGCTCCAGGGTGTCGACGCGGATGTCGTCGTAGCGGTTGAACCGCCCGCGCGGCGACTTCCAGCCGGCGCTCACCGCGGGCGCTGCCAGCGTCGGGTCCGGCCCCCGCGCCTGCAGGAACGCCGGCGCCCAGTCCTCCAGCGCCGTCCAGAACGCCTGCGACTCCGACCTCGCGTAGCGGAAGGCGCCCAACGGCTCGCGGAAGTCGACGAGCGCGGGAGCCAGCACCCGCACCCGCGTCACGGCGCCTCCCCGAGCACGAGGGAACGGACGTCGACGCGCAGCACCCGCCCGAGAAGGGGTCCGCTCAGGACCTTGACCTGGACGTCGATCCGCTCGCGCGAGAGCGTGGCGACCCCCTCGCTCAGGGCTGGCGGCCAGGACAGCACCCGGACCCGCGTGCCCGCGGGCGCGACGTAGGTGCGCTCGCCGGGGTCGCGGAGCACGATGAGGCGACCGGCGGCCACCGGCTGGAGGGTGAGCTCCTCGCCTGCGGAGCCGTCGCTGCCGAGGCCGGCGACCAGACCGTCGTACAGCTCGGTCTGCTTGACCTCCGCCAGCGCGTCGTTGAAGGCCTCGAGGATGCGCCTGTTCTCGTCGGTCGGCGCGAGCATCACGTGCAGGGCCTCGGTCGAGCCGAGCAGCGGGTTGTCGTCTGCCTCGAGCTGGACCACGTCACCGGCGTCGCCGGCGAAGCCGGGAGCCGCGAGCACCGCCTCGCCGGACAGCGAGCCCTCCGGGACGACGTCGACCTCGCCGGACGCGAGGGCGTCGAAGGCAGCCTCCTTGGAGGCGTACTCGATGAACGAGGGCACGGCGTCGACCAGCTCGGCCCAGTACTCGTAGCCGGCGATGTGGGCAACCCGCAGCGTCTCCAGGTCGGCCGCCGAGCTGATCGCCGCCGCCACCTCGTCGTCGCGGCGCACGAAGAGGCGGTAGTCGAAGTCCAGCAGCGGGTCCGAGAGCAGGTAGTCGGCGCGCCGTGACGCCGTCCCGACGAACGGGAACGTCGCCACGACGCTCTGCTCCTCGGTGCGCTGCAGGGCCAGCGGCCACGTCGTGAAGCCGACCTCGGGGGCGTAGCCCTGGCGCTGCAGCACCTCGGTGACGACCGCGGCCACCGGTCCTCCCCCGGGCAGGTCCGGGCCGACGAAGGGCTCCCAGTCACCGCTCGCGACGAGGATCGGCTGGGCCGGGCTGGCCGGCGTGGAGGCGAAACGCGAGCCGATCAGCACCAGTACGGCCGAGATCACCAGCGCCAGCAGCAAGGGAGGACCCCACAGGGCCCAGCGGTTCCTGGACAAGGTCGTGCGTGCCACGGCGTGTTCGCTCTCGGGTCGGGGGACGGACCCGCGCCAAGTTACCTGCGCGGACGACGGCGTACGGCCGATCCCAGGAGTTAGGGCGCCCGGGGGCCTGCGCGTCAGGCCTGCTCGGCCAGGTACGCCAGCTGCGCCCGGACCGACCACTCGGCCGGCACCCAGAGCGACTCGTCGACGTCGGCGTAGACGATCTCGACGACCTTGCGCGGCAGCTCGTCGGCGGCGATCCCCTCGGGGTGCGGCTGCGCCTTGAGCTCGGCCAACGCCTCGCGCACCTGCTCGAGGCGAGCACGGCGGTGGCTGAGGTAGTAGTCCAGGACTGCGCCGGCCTCCGACAGGACCGGACCGTGCGCCGGCCAGATCGTCTCGACGTCGCCGGACGTGACGAGGGCGCGCATCTTCTCGATCGACTCGAAGTAGGGCCCGAGCTGGCCGTCGGGGTAGGCGACGACGGTGGTGCCGCGGCCGAGGACCATGTCGCCGGAGAGCAGCACCTTCTCCTGGGGCAGCAGCAGCGAGATCGAGTCGGCGGTGTGTCCGGGCGTGGTGACGACGCGTACGGCGAGCCCTCCGACGTCGAGGACCTCGTCGTCGGCCAGCGGGTCGGCACCGACGCAGTAGTCGGGGTCCAGCGCCCGTACGACGCACCCCTTGCGCTCGGCGAGCTCGGCGGCGACCTCGGAGTGGTCGAAGTGGTGGTGGGTGAGCAGGATCAGCCCGACGTCACCGGTGACCTCGTCGACCAGGTCGAGGTGGCCGTCCTCGATCGGGCCGGGGTCGACGACGATCGAGGTCGACGAGCCCGGCTCGCGCAGCACCCAGGTGTTGGTGCCGTCGAGCGTCATCATCCCGGGGTTGGGCGCGAGCAGGCACTCGCCGCGCTCCCCGAAGGAACCGCCGCCCCAGGCGTCCGTGACTCCCGTTCCCTGCGTCATCAGCGCCTCCGCTCGGCGAGCACCGGCCTCAGCCGATCGGGCAGGGAGAGGGTGAAGCCCTCCCCCAGCGGCTCCACGGTCGGCGTGAACATCACGGCGGTGCGATCGGCCGCGGCGGCGAGCACGTCGTCGCGGGTCTCGAAGCCGGCGATCTCGAGGGAGGTCAGGTACGTCGGCGGCATCATCGCCAGCTCGCCGGACTCCGCCTGTGCCGCCGCGGTGCCGGCCGGCAGCCAGGTCACCGACGACGACTCCGAGGAGACGTCGCGGGTGCGCTGGCCCGCGGGCAGCTTGGCGACGAAGAACCAGGTCTCGTAGCGCTTCGGCTCGAAGATCGGGGTCAGCCACGCGTCCCAGACGCCGAGCAGGTCCGAGCGCAGCTCGAGACCGCGGCGGTTGAGGAAGTCGGTCAGGGACAGCTCACGCGACTCGAGCGCGACTCGGTCGGCCTCCCAGTCGTCGCCGGTCGTGTCGGCGACCACGGTCGTGTCGGCGTCGGCCGCCGGCCCCGCGAGCAGGACACGGGACTCCTCGAAGGTCTCGCGGACCGCGGCGCAGACGAGCGCGCGGGCCAGATGCTCGTCGCACCCCAGCCGTGAGGCCCACTCGGCGGGAGTGGGCCCCGCCCACGCCACCTGGGAGTCGAAGTCGCGCTTGTCGACGCCCCCACCCGGGAAGACGGCCATGCCGGCGGCGAAGTCCATCGAGACCTGGCGACGCAGGTAGTAGACCTCCGGCCTCCCGCCGCCCTCGGTGGGCTGGCTGGGCTCCCCCAGCAGGATCACCGTGGCCGCCTGCCGCGGCTCGACCGGCGTCCGGGTGCCGTCGGCGTACTCGCGCGCCACCGCGGCGACCGCGTCGGGCAGGGGCACCGGTGGCAGCGGGATCCTCACACCGCCACCAGGACCTCGACCTCGACCGGCGCGTCGAGAGGCAGCACGGCGACCCCGACGGCCGAGCGGGCGTGGATCCCCGCGTCGCCGAAGACCTCGCCGAACAGCTCCGAGGCGCCGTTGGCCACGCCAGGCTGGCCGGTGAAGTTCGGGGTGGAGGCCACGAAGACGACGACCTTGACGACCTGCTTGACCTGCGACAGGTCACCGACCTCGGCCTGGATCGCAGCGATCGCGTTGAGCGCGCACTGCTGCGCGCAGACCACCGCCTCCTCCACGCTGACCTCGGCACCGACCTTGCCGGTCGTGATCAGCTCACCCGAGCGCACCGGCAGCTGCCCGGAGGTGAAGACCTGGTCGCCGGAGCGGACAGCCGGCACGTAGGCCGCCACCGGCTTGGCGACCTCGGGAACCGCCAGTCCCAGTGCGGCGAGACGCTCCTCGGGGGTGCTCGCAGACGTCATGTCGACGCCTACTGCGCCGGGCGCTTGAGGAAGGCGATCAGCCCGCCCTGCGCGCTGGTCTGGATCGTCACCAGCTCCCAGCCGTCCTGCCCGAAGTTGTTGAGCATCAAGGCCTCGTTGTGGAGCGGAATCGGCGCCACCTGGTACTCCCATTTCGTCATGCCCGGCACCCTACTCGCGGTGCACGGCCGGTCGTCAGGCGCTCGTCACGCCCCCGCCAACCACTGGTCGAACGTCTGGCGTCCGCGCGGACCATCGCTGCTGGGCAGCAGCGCACCCTCGCGCATGGCGCGTCCGCCGGATCCGGGCAGTCCGACCGGGACGACCCGCTGGCGCCGCCCGCCAGCACGTCGTACGGCGGCGACGCGGCGAGCCAGGACGACGAGGTCGTGCTGCTCGGGCCCGGCGAGGTCGGCGGCTCTCCCGGCAGGCGCGCCGAGCGCCAGCGCGGCCAACGCCTGCGCCACCTCCTGCGCCGCGATCGGCTGCGTCCGCATCTTCGGCACCAACGACACCGGCCCGAGCCGCACGAACCCCAGAGCTTGCTCGGCGAACTCGTGGAACTGCGTCGCCCGCAGCAGCGTCCACGGCACCGGACCGGACGTGACCACCTGCTCCTGGCGCCGCTTCCCGGCGTAGTAGCCGGTGTCGACATCGTCGACGCCCACGATCGACAGGGTGACGTGGTGGCGCACGTCCGCGTCCACCTCGGCGGAGAGCAGCCGCGCGGTCACGCCGCCGAAGAAGTCCTCTGCCGCAGCCCGCTTCTGCTCCCGGGTCCCCGTCACGTCGACCACCACGTCGACCCCGTCGAGGCGTGCCGCCAGCCCAGCGCCCGTGACCAGGTCCACGCCTGCCGACCGCGCCAGCGTGACCACCTCGTGGCCCTGGTCCACCGCGATGTCCACCACGTGCCGCCCGACCACGCCGGTGCCCCCGGCCACAGCGATCCTCATGCGCTGAGCCTGGCACCTCCGAGTGCACGGCACCACGTCGCCCACGAGGCACACTGGTGCCATGGCCTACGACCCCGACCTCGCCGAACGGGTGCGCGCCATCTTGGCACCGGGCACGTCGTGGACGGAGAAGGCGATGTTCGGAGGTCTCGCCTTCCTCGTCGGCGGCAACATGGCCGTGTGCGTCAGCGGGCAGGGCGGGCTGCTGGTCCGACTCGATGCCACGACCCTTCCGCGGCTCGTCGCGCAGGAGCACGTCGAGGCGATGGTGATGGGCGGGCGCACGTCGAGGACATGGGTGCACGTGGACGCGGCAGCGCTGGGCGAGGATGCCGCCCTGGAGCCGTGGGTGGCGCGCGGCCTGGCCGTCGCCGGAGCCCTGCCGACGAAGTAGACGGTCGCCTCCGACCGGTCCGCGTTCAACGTTCCGGCCACCCGCGGCGTTGACCTGTCGTGGTGCGCCCGTGCCCCACCGCGACACCCTTCGGAGACCCCCATGCCACCCACCACCCGGCTGCCGCTGGTCGCAGCCTGCCTGCTCGCGCTCGTCGCCCCGCTCGCGCTGACCCTCGCCGCGCCCGGCGCCCGGGCCACCTCGGCACCGGAGCTGAACCTCAGCACCCAGCCCGGCCCCGGGAACCCGCTCCAGGTCGATCGCCTCGATCGGGATGCCCCACCCCCCTCGCCCACCGTCTGCGTCGCCGAGAGCGGGGACCGCTACGACGATGACTGCTTCGACGTCAGCCTGGCGATCAGTGCCACCGAGCCCGTCACCGACGTCACCGTGACCGTCGTCGAGCACCGGGGCCTCTACGTCGACCCGCTCGTGACCACCATCGACGCCCTCGAGACCGACCGCACGCAGATCGTGAACTACGCCGTGCGAGCGCGGACGACCGGGGCTCCACACGCTGACCTTCGAGGTCACCGCCCCGGGAACCGAGCCCCGCCGGGTCGGGCTGCCCTACGTCTGGCGGGCCGGCGGCGCGCCGATCCCCGGCGACGACTCCCTGGCGGGCCGGATGTACGCCGCCAACGGGTTCGACTCCTACGACTGCACCGCCACGGCCGAGTGCGACTTCCGCACCGCCCAGCGCGTCGTCTTCGTCGACGACGAGCGCGCCGGCCGCGCGCTGGCGAGCAACGGGAAGGTGCGGTGCGGGAAGAGGCAGTCGTGCTCGCCGTACCACCACGACGACGCGAGCGGACTGGTCCAGGTCGGCGGCACCACGATCGGGCGCGTGACCCGCCAGGCCGCCTTCTTCGGCGGCGAGCGGTACACGCGCCTGGTCGACCCCCGACCGGGTCAGCGACTCGACGGCCTCTGGCAGTACGGCGCCAACGTCGACGAGGGCCGCGGCGTCGTCGAGCAACGGCTGAGGCTGCGCGGCTCCGGACGGTTCCGGCTGCGGTACGCCGTCGACACGAGCCGCTACGGGAGGCCGGACGTCGGCTCGACGTACTCGCGAAGCCTGCGCGGCACCTACCGGATCGGCGGCAACGGTCGGCTGACGCTCGTCGACCCGAAGCGTGACGTGACCAAGGTGGCGACTCTGGCCATCGTCGCGACCCCCACCGGCAAGCCACGCGCCGCGAGGAGAGGGCTGTGGCTGGACCTGGCGATCGACCCCCCGAAGGGCAAGGCGTTCGTCGACGGCAACAAGCTCATCCCGCTGCCGATCGGCTGAGCTCGGCCGGGATGGTCACTCGAGCAGGGCGGGCTCGGTCTTGTCGCGGACCTCGTCCTCGGACACCCCGGGAGCGAGCTCGACCAGGACCAGCCCGCCACCCTCGGTCGCCGGACGTACGTCGATCACGGCCAGGTCGGTGATGATCCGCTGCACCACCGCCTTGCCGGTGTAGGGCAACGAGCACTCCTGCACGATCTTGTACGACCCATCACGCGCGACGTGCTCCATCAGCACGATCACCCGCTTCGCACCGTGCACCAGGTCCATCGCACCCCCCATGCCCTTGACCATCTTCCCCGGGATCATCCAGTTCGCGATGTCACCAGCCGCACTGACCTGCATCGCCCCCAGGATCGCCGCATCGATCTTGCCCCCACGGATCATCCCGAACGACGTCGCGGAATCGAAGATCGACGCCCCCCGACGCAACGTCACCGTCTCCTTGCCCGCATTGATCAGGTCCGGGTCCTCCTCACCCTCGAACGGGTAGGCCCCCGTGCCCAACACCCCGTTCTCCGACTGCAACACCAGCTCCACCTCATCGGGCACGTAGTTCGGCACCAACGTCGGCAACCCGATCCCCAAGTTCACATACGACCCGTCCGACAGCTCCGCCGCAGCCCGCGCCGCCATCTCCTCGCGACTCCAGCTCATGCCCGACTCCTCGTGGTCGTCTTCTCGATCCGCTTCTCAGCCGCCTGCTCCGGCGTCAGCTCCACCACCCGCTGCACATAGACACCAGGGGTGTGGACCTCGTTCGGCACCAGCTCACCCGGCTCCACGAGATGCTCGACCTCCGCGATCGTCGTCCGCCCACACATCGCGGCCAACGGATTGAAGTTGCGCGCCGAGTCCTTGTACACGAGATTGCCGTGCCGATCACCCTTCCAGGCCCGCACCACACCGAAGTCCGCCACGATCGCGGACTCCAGCACGAACTCACGACCCACCCCGTCGACCTCGAAGACCCGCGTCTCCTTCGGCGGCGAAGCCTTCACCACCTCACCCGCCGCGTCGTACAACCACGGCAGACCCCCCTCAGCGACCTGCGTGCCACCACCGGTCGCAGTGAAGAACGCCGCGATCCCCGACCCACCCGCACGCATCCGCTCAGCCAACGTGCCCTGCGGCGTCAGCTCGACCTCCAGCTCACCCGACAAGTACTGCCGCGCGAACTCCTTGTTCTCCCCCACGTAGGAAGCCACCATCCGCCGCAACCGCCCCGCAGCCAACAACCGACCCAGACCCCAGTCATCGACCCCCGCGTTGTTGCTGAACACCTCCAGCTCACCCACACCCGAGGCCAACACCGCCTCGATCAACACCGACGGGATCCCACACAACCCGAAACCACCCACCGCGAGCGACGCACCCGACCCGACGTCGGCGACAGCCTCAGCCGCCGAGGAGACCACTTTGTCCATGCCCGCCAACCTACGCCGAAGAGTCCGCGCAGGGGACCCGTGGGACCCGACAGCCGCGCTCGTTCCTCACCCGCCGGGGCGCAGACCCCAGGACGGGTCGGTCACGACGTCCTCCAGCACCTCGAAGGAGACCCGCGGGGACTCGCTGAGCACCTCGCCGCCCAGGCTGCTGCAGTTGCACACCAGCACCGTGACCGCCTTGGCGTCGGTGCGGAAGTACGTCGCGCCGCGGAGCACGCCGGAGGATCCGTCCAGGCGGAGTCGACCCTCCTGACCGATCGGGGCGAGGAACGCCCCGTCGGCCGGCACCTCGTAGGTCGCCAACACCGACCCGTCCTGTCGCACCTCGCACGTCCCGTCGTCGCGCACGAGCCGCTCGCACCGCTGCTCGGCCTCGGAGCGGTAGCGCTCCAGGGACAGGTCGGCCAGGAACGCGTCCCCGGACGCGTCGGGCGACCACTCGAAGCGGGCGGTGAACACGACCTTGCCGAGCGTCCGGTAGTACCGGGTGATCGAGGGCACCGCGGTGCCACCGACGACGTCCTTGAAGAACCCGGCGGGCCGGTAGCCGCCCCCCTCGATGATCGCGAGGGCCGAGACCTCGTCGGCGGGCGCGACGGGGACGTCGTCGCCGAGCAGACCGGGCACGACGACCACGCCGGCCACGCTCAGCGCGGCGACCGCGGTCACCGAGGCCAGCCCGAGCTGGGCGCGGCGCCGGCGGCGACGTCGCAGGAGCGCTCCCCGGACCCGCTCGCCCGCGGTGGGGCCGGGGGTCACCCGGGCCCCGGCCGCCTGGATCCGGGCCAGCAGGTCGTCGTGCTCCTCGTCCTCAGGCGCCATGGTCGCTCACCTCCTGCCCGGCGAGGATCTCCCGCAGCCGCGCCAGACCCCGGGAGAGGTGGCTGCGAGCCGTCCCGACCGAGCAGCCCAGCCGCTCGGCGATCCCCGCGTGGTCGAGGTCCTCCAGCGCACGCAGCACCACCGCGGCGCGCTGCTGCTTCGGCAGCCCGCGCAGCGCCTCGATCAGGTCCGGGTCGAGGACGGCGTCGACCCGGACCGGACCGTCACGGTCGGGCAGCACACCGGGCAGTCGTTCACGGCTCAGCCGACGGCCGCGATCGATGTTCAGGCGCACCAGCGTGGTGTGGGCGTAGCCGCCCGGGTTGCCGTCGCCGACCGTGCGCCACTTCATGCCCACCCTCACCAATGCCTCCTGCACCAGGTCCCAGGCGTCGTGCGGGTTGCCGGTCAGTCCGTAGGCGACCCGGAGCAACCGCGGCGTCTCGACCGCCACGAACTCCTCGTACCGCGGATCCACCTCAACCCGCCTGCGACGTCACGAGCTCAACGCGCGAGAGCACCCGAACGTTGAGCTCGGCCGAGCGCACGGAGACCGACACGCGGGAACTGTAGACCCGGGCGCCCTCGACGAGGTCGCGCAGCGCCGAGCGCGCGACCACCCCAATTCGTGGTCCGCGTCGCTCGCCGTACCTCTAGGCTGGCTGGCTATGAGCGACTGGCCGCGGGTGCGTCTGCACGTGGTGACCGGCAAGGGCGGCACCGGCAAGTCCACGGTCTCGGCCGCGCTCGCGCTGGCCCTGGCCACCCGGGGCAAGAACGTGCTCCTCTGCGAGGTCGAGGGCCGTCAGGGCATCGCCCGGATGTTCGACGTCGACCCGTTGCCCTACGCCGAGCGCCGCCTGACGACCGGCCTCCCGGTGGGAGAGGAACGCCCCGGCGTCGTGCACGCGCTGCACATCGACGCGGAGTCGGCCCTGCTGGAGTACCTCGCGATGTACTACAAGCTCGGTCGGGCCGGGCGCGCCCTCGACAAGGTCGGCGTGGTGGAGTTCGCCACGACCATCGCCCCCGGCGTCCGGGACGTGCTGCTGACCGGCAAGGTCTTCGAGGCCGTGCAGCGCAACAGTCGCAACAAGGGCGCCACCGAGTACGACGCCGTGGTGCTCGACGCGCCCCCGACCGGACGCATCACGCAGTTCCTCAACGTCAGCAACGAGCTGGCCGGCCTGGCCAAGGTCGGTCCCGTCAGGTCGCAGGCCGACACGATGATGACACTGTTCCGCTCACCGCGCACCGCCGTCCACCTGGTCACCGTCCTGGAGGAGATGCCCGTGCAGGAGACCGCCGACGGGATCGCCGACCTGCACGCCAACGACCTGCCCGTCGGCGGGGTCGTGGTCAACCTGGTCCGGCCCCAGGAGCTCACCCCCGACCAGCTGGCCTCCACCGACCCCGCTGTCGTGGCCGCCGACCTGAAGGGCGTCGGGCTGGACCCGGCCGCGTCGCTGGTCGACGGCCTGGTGGCCGAGGGCCGCGAGCACGCGGAGCGGCGCACGCTCGAGCGCGACCAGCGTGCGCTCGTCGGGGAGCTCGGCGTACCGACCTACGAGCTGCCGAGGCTCGCCCGCGGTGTCGACCTCGGTGCCCTCTACGAGCTCGCCGGGCTCCTGCGCGCCCAGGGACTGGCCTGACATGGCCGGCCGTACGCCGCGCACCGGGGAGCGCACGGGCGCCCGGACCCGGGTCGGGCCCACCGGACCGACCGCCGAGGCCCTCGACGTCGACGCCCTGCTGGACGACCGCACGGTCGGGATCATCGTCTGCTGCGGCTCGGGAGGCGTCGGCAAGACGACCACGTCGGCCGCCCTCGCCCTGCGCGCCGCCGAGCGCGGACGCCGGGTGGTCGTGCTGACGATCGACCCGGCGCGCCGTCTGGCGCAGTCGATGGGCATCGAGGCCCTGGACAACACCCCGCGACCGGTCGACAGCGTCGACACCGCGGCGGGCGGTTCGCTGGACGCGATGATGCTCGACATGAAGCGGACCTTCGACGAGGTCGTCGAGGCACAGGCCAGCCCCGAGAAGGCCAAGGCGATCCTGGAGAACCCCTTCTACGTCACCCTGTCCTCCTCCTTCGCCGGCACGCAGGAGTACATGGCGATGGAGAAGCTGGGTCAGATCCGCGCCGACGCCCAGCGCGACGGGACCTACGACCTGATCGTCGTCGACACGCCCCCGTCCCGCTCGGCGCTGGACTTCCTCGACGCTCCCGAGCGGCTGTCCAGGTTCCTCGACGGACGCTTCATCAAGCTGATGCTGGCTCCGGCCAAGGGCCCGGCGCGGATCGTCTCGGCCGGCTTCGGGCTGATCACCAACGCGCTGACCCGGATCCTGGGTGCCCAGGTGCTGCGCGACCTGCAGACCTTCGTGGCCGCGATCGACACCGTCTTCGGGGGCTTCCGGCAGCGGGCGATGAAGACCTATGCGCTGCTGCAGGCCGACGGCACGGCGTTCCTGGTCGTGGCCTCGCCGGAGCCCGACGCGCTGCGCGAGGCGGCCTACTTCGTCGAGAGACTCAGCGAGGACCGGATGCCCCTCGCCGGGCTGGTCGTCAACCGCTCCAGCCCCGCCCCCCAGGGGGACCTGTCGGCCGACGAGGCGATGGCCGCCGCCGAGCGCCTGCGTGCCCAGGACCCGACGTCCCTCACCGCCGGGCTGCTGCGACTGCACGCCGACCAGACGCGACTGGTCGAGCGCGAGAGCGCGCTTCGCGCCGGCTTCGCGCGCGCCCACCCCCAGGTGGCGACCACGCTGGTGCCGGCGCTGGCAGCCGACGTGCACGACCTGCGCGGCCTGCGCCGGATCGGCGAGCTGCTGGCCGACCCCGCCGGCTCCTGAGCGGAGCCGGTGGGCCGACGGAGTCGGTGGACCCTCAGACCGAGACGCGCGTCGGAGCCGCGGTCGACTCCTGCTTGGCGTTCTGCAGCACCGAGCGCCACGAGGCGGTCGGGCGGCGGCGGAGCAGTGCGCGACGCTCACGCTCGGTCATGCCGCCCCACACCCCCCACTCGATCTGGTTGTCCAGCGCCTCGGCGAGGCACTCGGTGCGCACGGGGCAGCCCTGGCAGAGCTGCTTGGCCTCGTTCTGCTCCGCGCCTCGCACGAACAGCTCGTCGGGCTGCTCCGCCCGGCAGGCAGCGCGCGGCGCCCAGTCTTCAACCCACATAGTGATGTCCCCACATCGGTCCGGTCGGACCATGCACCAAAGGCGCGCCGCCGGAAGTTTTCCCTTGAGAAAAAGGTAAAGAAATTGCCAGCGCTGGAACAGACTCGTTCGACCCACCTTGTCTAGTCACAAATGACTAGACAAGGATGACTAGGACTCCCTGGGGGTTCCGTGCGGGCGCGAGGACTCGATCGGCCACCCACGACTCCCGTACATTGGTGCGGTGTCCAGACCACGTAGCGAACGACCGCACGCCGCCACGGTGCTCTCGCACCTGGGAGTCATGGCGATCGTATCCGTCGTCCTCGGCGTCGTCGTCTCGGGCCTGGCGATCCCCTTCGCGGGCGTCCTGGGCTTCGCGGCGAGCAACACCGCCGACGGCATCGACAACCTCCCGCAGGAGCTCGAGACCGACGAGCTGGCCCAGAAGACGACGATCCTCGACGCCAACGGCAACACGATCGCCTCGATCTTCGACGAGAACCGGGTCAACGTCTCGCTGAACCAGATCAACCGGCGGATGGTCAAGGCACTGGTCTCCATCGAGGACTCGCGCTTCTACGAGCACGGCGCCCTCGACTTCAAGGGCACGATGCGCGCCTTCTTCACCAACGCAGCGGCCGGCGGTGTGGTGCAGGGCGGCTCGACGCTGACCCAGCAGCTGGTGAAGCAGACCCTGCTGCAGCAGGCCGGGGACGACCCCGAGGCCCAGGCCGCGGCCACCGCCGAGACCCCCGCGCGCAAGCTCAGGGAGCTGCGCTACGCGATCGCCCTGGAGAACCGTCACTCCAAGGACTGGATCCTGGAGCGCTACCTCAACATCGTCTACTTCGGCGACGGCGCGTACGGCGTCCAGGCCGCCGCGCGCCACTACTTCGACGTCAACGCCAAGAAGCTCAACCTCAACCAGTCCGCGACGCTCGCCGGACTGGTCCAGAACCCGTCGGCCTACGACCCGACCGACTACCGCGACCGGGCCATCACCCGCCGCAACATCGTGCTCGACCGGATGGCCGAGCTCAGCGTGATCCCCCAGGAGAAGGCCGACCAGGTCAAGGACCGCGGACTGGGGCTCAAGACGCAGCCGAGCAACAACGGCTGCACCAGCAGCCAGGCCCAGTTCTTCTGCGCCTACGTGCTGGAGTACCTCAAGCAGGACGAGTCGCTCGGCACGACGCTCGACGAGCGGGAGCGGCTGCTCTACTCCGGCGGCCTGACGATCAGGACCACGGTGGACCTCGCCTACCAGAAGGCCGCCGACGACTCCGTCCGGGGCCGGGTCCGCGCAACCGACAACGCCATCGGAGCCCTGGCGCTGGTCGAGCCCGGCACCGGAGAGGTCAAGGCGATCGCCCAGTCCCGTCCGATGGGCCGGGACAAGGCGAGCGGGCAGACCTTCCTCAACTACATCGTCCCGAAGCAGTACGGCGACAGCAACGGCTTCCAGGCCGGGTCGACGTTCAAGGCCTTCGTGCTGGCCACCGCGATCGAGGACGGCATCCCGCTCAACCGCACGTTCCCGGCTCCCAACAGCACCACGTTCAACCAGGACGACTTCGCCAACTGCCCGGGCAAGCCCCGCTTCGTCGGGACGTTCCCGATGCAGAACTCCGTCAGCTCGAGCGGCACCGAGAACCTGTACACCGGGGCTCGGCGCTCGATCAACACCTTCTTCTTCAACCTGGAGAAGGAGACCGGCGTCTGCAAGCCGTTCCGGCTCGCCAAGCAGATGGGCGTCCAGCTGACCTCACCGACGGGCAAGCGGGACAAGAGCGGCCGGCTGCTCGTCTCGCCCGAGCGCATCCCCAACTTCACCCTGGGCGTCGCCGACGTCAGCCCGCTGGAGATGGCCGAGGCCTACGCGACCTTCGGCGCGCGCGGCGTCCACTGCGACTCCCGCCCCGTCACCTCGATCGAGGACGCCAACGGCAGCACGCTCAAGGAGTACCCCGCCAAGTGCAGCCGGGTGATGTCGGAGTCCACGGCCGACGCCGTCAACGACATCCTGCGCGGCGTGATCGAGCCGGGCGGCTTCGCCTCGGCCCAGCAGCTCTCGGTGCCCGCGGCGGGCAAGACCGGTACGACGGGCACCACGGCCAAGTCGCCGTCGGTGTGGTTCGTCGGCTACACCCCGGAGATCGCAACCGCCGCCATGGTCGCGGGTGCCAACGAGTTCGGCACCCCGATCGGCCTCGACGGCCTCACCATCAACGGCGTCACCGTCAGCGCGTCGGGCTCCGGGCTGGCCGCGCCGATCTGGGGCGACGCGATGAAGGTCGTCGACGACAGCCTCGACGCCGTGCCGTTCGTCTACCCCGCCTCGGTCGAGGGAGCCGGTCAGGACTTCGTCCGCCCGCCCACACCCCCGAGCAACAGCAGCAGCAGCGGGAACACCGGTGGGAACACCGGTGGCGGCAACAACGGGAACGGGAACGGCGGCGGCAACAACGGCAATGGGAACGGGAACGGCGGACGTCGCTGAGGCGATCGGCGGTGGGGCCGCACGCGCAGCCCCATCAGCCACACGGGCCACACGTGCTCATCGGTTGGGCGGAGACGACACGAAATCCGGCCCAGGGCCTGCAGTTTCTACCCACTCGACGAGGCGATGTGGTCTGTGTGACGGGTGTGGCGCCCGCGCATGCGGCGGCGCGAGCTTGCTCGTGCCGTCAGCGCGTCGAACAGTCGACCGGGAGAGGCTCGC
>NZZG01000111.1 GCA_002698575.1 Pimelobacter sp.
CCTCCGCCGAAGCCGACGAGGTTCCACACGTGGGCGACCTGCCAGCCGGCGAGGCCGAGGGCGGCGAGGCAGAGGATCGCCGCCTGGGCGATCGAGGCCTTCGCGAACGGCACGAGCACGCCGGCGAAGCCGAGCATGGCGGCGTAGAAGGTCCACAGACCGCCGCCGAGGAAGCCGGAGACCTGGCCGACGGGGGTCGACACCCACGGCATCGGCGAGCCGAGCAGCACCAGCATGCTGGCGCCCAGCAGCTGCTTGCGGCCGCGGTCGAGCCGGCGACGAGCCGGGCGTGCGGTCTTCGCGACGGGCGTGGAGGTCGTGGTCATGCGCTGACTGTAAGCAGCGTGACCTGCATCACGGAACAGGCTCGGGCCCCCCGTGCCGCCGGACGGACCGGCGGGGCGCGACGAACGGCGGTTTCCGCGCGACGAGCGGTATGACCTGCGGCAACGGACCGGTCGACCGGCTCGAACGCCCCTCCGCCACCCCGCTCGTCGCGTGACCTGGGCCACTCGCCGCAAAGTGTGACTCGATTCACACCAGGCCGTTGACCGCCCCGTGACAGCGGCGTCAGGCTCCCCCACCAAAGCCGCGACGTGGCACGGCTCACGTTGCCCGGGTGGACGCGGCTCGGAACCACAGGAGGAACCGATGGACGACCAGCGGCGCCAGGAGTACTGGCGCAAGAACGTACGGCTGATGGCCGTACTGCTGTCGATCTGGGCGCTGGTGAGCTTCGGCGCCGGGATCATCTTCGTCGAGCCGCTGAACGAGATCACGATGGCGGGCTTCCCGCTCGGGTTCTGGTTCAGCCAGCAGGGCTCGATCCTCGTGTTCGTCGCGCTGATCGCGGTCTACGTGTGGCGGATGGACAAGCTCGACGCCGAGTTCGGTGTCGAAGAGGTCGAGCAGGAGGTGCACCACTCATGAGTGCGATCCAGACCTGGACGCTGATCTTCGCGATCCTCACCTTCAGCGTCTACATCTACATCGCCTACGCGAGCCGGGTCTCGGACACCGCAGGCTTCTACGTCGCCGGCGGCGGCATCCCGGCCCCGGCCAACGGTGCCGCGATCGCGGCCGACTGGATGAGCGCCGCATCGTTCATCTCCCTGGCCGGCATCGTCGGCCTCGCCTACAACGGGTACGCCGGCGGCGTGTTCCTCATGGGCTGGACCGGCGGCTACGTGCTGCTCGCCCTGCTCCTGGCGCCGTACCTGCGCAAGTTCGGCAAGTACACCCTCCCGGACTTCGTCGGTGACCGCTACAACGAGACCGCCCGCCTGGTGGCCGTCCTCGCCGCGATCGTCGTGTCGTTCGTCTACGTGGCCGGCCAGATGGCCGGCGTCGGCCTGGTCTTCCAGCGCTTTCTCAACGTGGGCACGACCACCGGCGTCATCATCGGCATGGCCATCGTGTTCTTCTACGCCGTCCTCGGCGGCATGAAGGGCATCACCTGGACCCAGGTCGCGCAGTACTCCGTGCTGATCGTGGCCTACCTGATCCCGGCCGTCGCCGTGTCCGCGAAGGTCACCGGCGTCCCGCTGCCGCAGATCGGCTTCGGCAAGATCCTCGAGGAGCTCAACGGGCTGCAGGCCGACTTCGGCCTGGCGGAGTACTCCGGTGCCTTCACGCAGATCTCGATGCCCAACATGGTGCTGATCACCGCGGCGCTGATGTTCGGCACCGCCGGACTGCCGCACGTGATCGTGCGCTTCTACACCGCCAAGAGCGTGCGCGCGGCCCGCTACTCAGCGCTGTGGGCGATCTTCTTCATCGCGCTGCTCTACACGACCGCCCCGTCGGTCGCGGCGTTCACGAAGCTGCAGATCATGAAGGACCTCAACGGGACGACGCTCGCCGACGCCCCCGGCTGGTTCAACACCTGGTCCGACGTCGGGCTGATCACCACCGCCTCGGGCGCCCCGGTCAGCGAGCTCGGCTCGAGCTCGTTCGGCTACACCGACGTGATGATCAACAACGACATCATCGTGCTGGCCTCCCCGGAGATCGGTGGCCTGCCGGCCCCGATCGTGGGCCTGGTGGCAGCCGGTGCCCTCGCGGCCGCGCTGTCGACGGCCTCGGGCCTGCTGCTGGTCATCAGCTCCTCGGTCGCCAACGACGTCTACTACAAGAAGATCAACCCGCAGGCCTCGGAGAGCCAGCAGCTGATGGTCGGCCGCATCGCCATGGCCTGCGCGATCCTCGTCGCCGGCTACCTCGGCATCAACCCGCCGGGATTCGTGGCCCAGGTCGTGGCACTCGCCTTCGGCCTGGCGGCGGCCAGCTTCTTCCCGATCCTGGTGCTCGGCATCTTCTGGAAGAAGGCCACCGCTGCGGGGGCGGCGGCGGGCATGATCACCGGGCTCACGGTGACGATGGCCTACATGATCTGGACGATCGACATCTACGGGAACTCCGCGGGGATCTGGGACATCCCGGAGACCGGGTTCGGGACGATCGGGATGCTGATCAACTTCGCGGTCACGATCGTGGTCTCCCAGTTCACCAGGAAGCCGTCGCCGCAGATGCAGGACCTGGTCGAGGAGATCCGCTACCCGGGTCGCAGCAAGCTGGTCGCGGCCCACCAGGAGGGCGAGCTGTAGCCGTCCGCCCCAGACCCACGTGCCCCGGCGAGGTCCTCGCCGGGGCACGTGGCACCACGCGACGAGGACCAGGACGAGCAGCCGAGGAGGAGCCGACAACCAGAGGGCAACCCACACCCGTCACGATGGAGCCACCCGTCCTAGTGTGATCAGAGCCACCGGAACCAGACACCGATAGACACCAATAGACACCAGCAGACCTCAGGAGAGCGCACCGTGAGCGACGAGACCCTGTCGAACCTCTTGAAGGAAGACCGACGCTTCGAGCCGCCGGCCGACCTGGCCGCCAACGCCAACCTGACCGAGGAGGCCTACGCCCGCGCGGAGGCCGACCGGGAGGGGTTCTGGGCCGAACAGGCCGACCGGCTCTCGTGGGACACCCGCTGGGAGCGTGTCCTGGACTGGGACGACCCGCCGTTCGCGAAGTGGTTCGTCGGCGGCAGGCTGAACGCGGCGTACAACTGCGTGGACCGTCACGTCGAGGCCGGCAACGGCGACAAGGTCGCCTTCCACTTCGTCGGTGAGCCGATCGACGACAAGCAGACCATCACCTACGCCGAGCTCCAGGACCTCGTCTGCCAGGCCGCCAACACCCTGACCGACCTCGGCGTGCAGACCGGGGACCGGGTCGCGATCTACATGCCGATGATCCCCGAGGCCGTCGTCGCGATGCTGGCCTGTGCTCGCCTCGGCGCCCCGCACACGGTCGTCTTCGGCGGCTTCTCCTCCGACGCCCTGGCCTCGCGCCTCGAGGACTGCCAGGCCAAGGTCGTCGTCACCTCCGACGGTGGCTACCGCCGCGGCGCTCCCTCGGCCCTCAAGCCGGCCGTCGACGAGGCGGTCGTCAAGGCCGCCGACCTCGGCCACACCGTCGAGAAGGTCCTGGTGGTCCGCCGCACCGGCCAGGACCTCGGCGCCGACGGCTGGAACCCCGACATCGACGTGTGGTGGCACGAGTCGGTCGAGCAGGCCTCGACCGAGCACGCCTGCGAGTTCTTCGACGCCGAGCACCCGCTCTACGTCATGTACACCTCCGGCACGACGGGCAAGCCGAAGGGCATCCTGCACACGACCGGCGGCTACCTGACCGGCGCGGCGTACACCCACTGGTCGGTCTTCGACCTCAAGCCCGAGACCGACGTGTACTGGTGCACCGCCGACATCGGCTGGGTCACCGGGCACTCCTACATCGTCTACGGGCCGCTGGCCAACGGCGCCACGCAGGTGCTCTACGAGGGCACCCCCGACTCCCCCGAGCGCGGCCGGTGGTGGGACATCATCGAGGAGTACGGCGTGACGCTCTTCTACACCGCGCCCACCGCGATCCGCTCCTTCATGAAGCAGGGACGCGAGATCCCCGACGGCCGCGACCTGTCCTCGTTGCGCCTGCTCGGCTCGGTCGGCGAGCCGATCAACCCCGAGGCCTACGTCTGGTACCGCCACGTGATCGGCGGCGACCGCACCCCGGTCGTCGACACCTGGTGGCAGACCGAGACCGGGATGATCATGATCAGCCCGCTGCCCGGCGTCACCCACGGCAAGCCCGGCTCCGCGATGATCCCGATCCCCGGCGTCGCCGCCGACGTGGTCACCGAGGAAGGCTCCCCGGTCGGCAACGGCAACGGCGGCTACCTCGTGCTCACCGAGCCGTGGCCCGCGATGCTGCGCACCATCTGGGGTGACGACGAGCGGTTCAAGGACACCTACTGGTCCAAGTACCCGCCGACCACCGACCGGCAGGGCTGGTACTTCGCCGGGGACGGCGCCAAGCTCGACACCGACGGCGACCTGTGGGTCCTCGGTCGCGTCGACGACGTCATGAACGTCTCGGGCCACCGGCTCTCGACCACCGAGATCGAGTCCGCCCTCGTCTCGCACCCCAAGGTCGCCGAGGCCGCCGTCGTAGGGGCCAAGGACGAGGACACCGGCCAGGCCGTGTGCGCGTTCGTGATCCTCACCGACGAGGCCGGCGACGGCGGCTCCGACATCGTCGAGGACCTCCGCGCCCACGTGCGCACCCAGATCGGACCGATCGCCAAGCCACGCCAGATCATGGTCGTGGCCGAGCTACCCAAGACCCGCTCCGGGAAGATCATGCGCCGCCTGCTCCGCGACGTCGCCGAGAACCGCGAGATCGGCGACGTCACCACCCTCGCCGACTCCTCGGTCATGGACCTGATCTCGAAGGGGGTCTCGTCGGGCGCCGGTGGCGAATAGCCCCGCCCCGCCGGCCACTACCTGCCGCGCGAGGCCTTGATCAGCTTCGGAACGCCCCACCGCAGCGGGTCGTTGAACCACGCCCAGTTGTGCACGCCGCCGGTGGCGATCCGAGCGGTGTAGGGGATCTTGTTGGCGGTCAGCTCGTAGAGGAAGCTGCGCTGGGTGTTCCACAGGGTCTGCTCGAAGGTGCCGGAGTAGATGCCCTCGTCGCTCGAGGCGACGTAGCCGGTGCCGGAGGCGATCAGGATCCGCATCCCCCGCAGCTGCGGTGCCAGGTCCTTGGGGTTGTGGGCAGCCCAGTTGGCGCGGTCGATGATCGGGTCGCCCCAGATGCGGCGCAGGTCGGGATCGGCGTAGCCGAGGATCGAGCTGATCGCCGGGTGCAGTCCGTAGGTCGCCATGGTCGTGGTGTCCAGGGCGCCGGAGATGCTCAGCACGCCCCGGAACATGCCGGGGTTGTGCGCGGCGTAGTTCATCACCCCGATCCCGCCCATCGAGGCGCCGACAGCCGTGCGCGCGCCCTCGATCGTGCGGAACTTCTTGTCGACCCACGGCACCACGACCTTCGTGTGGTAGGTCTCCCAGTCGAACGAGCCGTCGTGCCAGTCGCTGAAGAAGCCGGCGTTCTTGCCGAAACCGCCGTCGGGCATCACCAGGATGGCCTTCCAGCGACGCGACATCCTGGTGAGCTCGGTCTTGAAGGTCCAGCCGTCGTAGGTGCTCTGGCCGCCGTTCCAGAGGAAGACCACGGGGTAGCGCTTGTCGGCGTTGCGCTTGGCGTCGTACCCCCGGGGCAGCAGCACCCGCGTCGTCGCCCCGTCGGAGACCTTCACCCCACGCGGCGCTCGCACCTGGAGGTCGCGACAACGGCGCGGCGGGCAGGCCTCCCCGCCACCCTCGCGCGGAGCCTGTACGTCGGGCACCTCGCCGGTGTCGAGGGACGGCACCGTCATCAGGCGCGCGTAGGCCCCGAGCGCGGCGACCGTGCCGGTCCCGGGGTGCGTGCGCACCACGACGACGTCGGGGTCACGCTCGGCGGCAGCGGCGACAGCGGCGGCAGCGGCGGCAGGAGCGGAGGGGAACAGGGGGGCGGCCAGGGCGCCGGCCACGAGGACAGCGCCGAGCAGGCGGGTGATGGGGGTCACGCCCGTTCAACGCTGCAGCCCGGGCGAGGTTATGCACCGGGCAGAGCCGGACGGGACGGGGCAGATCAGGTCGGGGCGAGCGCCTCGCCTCAGCCGCTGACCGCCAGCCGGTAGCCGCGTTTGACGACGGTCTGCACCGACCGTGTGCCGATCGCCGAGCGCAGTCGCGCCACGGCCATCTCGACGGCATGCTCCGAGCCGGCCGTGCCGGAGGGCAGGTGGGCGAGCAGGTCCCCGCGGGAGACCACGTGACCCGGGTTGACCAGCAGGGCATGCAGGACGGCCAGGGGGGCGGGTGAGAGCTTGACCTCCGAGCCGTCGAGCAGGACGTCGTCGCCGTGCAGCAGCAGGGTCCCGCCGGCGACCACGATCGAGGTACCGGCCGAGCGCGAGGGCAGCTCGACCTCGAGCTGCTTGATCATCGCCGCCAGCCGGGAGCGCTCCGGGAAGATCGACGGGACACCCCAGAGCTCGAAGGCCGCCGCGGTGACGGGTCCGACGCAGCAGGCCAGGACGTCGGCCTGGAAGGCGCTGACGACGTCCTCGCGGCGGCCGGTCGAGCCCGCCGCCTCCATCAGGGCCGCGACCGCGGGAGCGGCGGTGAAGGTGACGGCGTGGACCTCGCGGTCGGCGATCTGGTCGATCAGGTGGAACATCGGCTCGGGGTCCTCGGCGGCCACCACCCGGTAGACCGCCACCGAGGTCACGTCGGCGCCGCGACGCCGCAGGGCGTGGGCGACCATCGAGAGCGACTGGCCGTGCTCCTGCACGACGATCCGCTGGCCGTCGAGGTCGCGGCCGCGCAGGTGCTCGAGCACGTCCTCGAACTCCTCCGAGGCCGGCGCCCACAGCTCGCGCAGCCCGTGGGCGCGCAGCGCACCGACGCTCTTGGGTCCCCGCGCGAGGATCTCGGCCTCCCCCAGCCGGACGAGCAGCTGGTCCAGCAGCCCCCACCGGTCGGCGGCGGCGAACCACGCGCGCAGCCCGATCCCGGTCGTGGCCAGGAACAGGTCGATCGGTCGGCTCAGCACGTCGTCGGTGGCGCTGCGCAG
Source organism: Pimelobacter sp. (assembly GCA_002698575.1). GTDB lineage: Bacteria > Actinomycetota > Actinomycetes > Propionibacteriales > Nocardioidaceae > Nocardioides. The sequence continues at coordinate 7,024 of NZZG01000111.1, forward strand.
GTGCGCCTCCTCGACGTGGTTGTCCTCCAGCGACAGGGCGGGCGCCCAGACGACCTCCGCCCCGCGCCGCTCGAGCAACCCGACCTGCTCCTCCACCTTGCGCGCTGCCGTCACCCCGACCCGGAAGCCCGCCAGCGGCGGATCAGGACTCGGGTTCATGCGGCTCCTCGTCGGGGGACTGGCGGGATCCGACCCACACGGTGCGGTCGGCGCCGAGCGTCACGGCGTACGTCGGCACCCGGAGCGCTGCACCGACTCCCGCATCCAGGCACCGTCCGGTGCGCAGATCGTAGGCCTGTTTGTGCAGCGGCGATGCGACGAAGGGCACATCGACCTCGTCGACGGTCCGGGTCCCGACGATCCCGCGGCTCAGCACCGAGGCGCGTCCGACCGGGTCGTAGTTGGCCAGGGCGTAGACCTCGTCGGCGTAGGTCCGGAAGACCGCCACCGCCTCGCCGTCCACGAGGGCGACGACGCCACCTTCCACCTCGATGTCGTCCAGACGGCACACGGGGGTCCCCCGGGTGCCGGAGGCGTCAAGGGTGCCGGAGGCGTCAGAGGTGCGGGAGGCCTCAGGGCGGCCGCCCATCGGCGCCCGGCTCGGGTCGGTCTCGACGCTCACGGCGCACCCACCGAGTCGACCGGACCGACCGTGCCCTGGGGGCCGACGGGAATGGTGGCGCCCAGCGAGACCGGGCCCGCCGAGTCGGCCGGCACCGACTGGCCGCGCTCCTCGCGGAAGGAGATGTGCGGGTCCGGCACGTCGGGGGCGTTGACGAACGACACGAACCGGGCGAGCTTGTCGGGGTCCTCGAGGGTGGCCTTCCACTCGTCGAAGTAGCCGCCGACGTGACGGGCCATCGCCGCCTCCAGCTCGGCGCCGAGGCCGAGGGAGTCCTCGACCACGACCTCGCGCACCCGCTCCAGCCCGCCGTCCAGGCTGTCGACCCAGGGCGCCGTGCGTTGCAGCCGGTCGGCGGTGCGCACGTAGTACATGAGGAACCGGTCGAGGTAGCGCACCAGCGTCTCGGTGTCGAGGTCGCCGGCCAGGAGCCGGGCGTGCACCGGGGTGGCGCCGCCGTTTCCGCCGACGTAGAGGTTCCAGCCCTTCTCGGTGGCGATCACGCCGAAGTCCTTGCCCCGAGCCTCGGCGCACTCCCGCGCGCAGCCGCTGACCCCGCCCTTGAGCTTGTGCGGCGAGCGCAGGCCCCGGTAGCGCAGCTCGAGGTCGATCGCCAGCTGCACCGAGTCCTGGACGCCGTAGCGGCACCAGGTCGAGCCGACGCACGACTTCACCGTCCGCAGCGACTTGCCGTAGGCGTGGCCGGACTCGAAGCCGGCCTCGACGAGGCGGCGCCAGATCGCGGGCAGCTCCTCCATCCGGGCGCCGAAGAGGTCGATCCGCTGGCCGCCGGTGATCTTGGTGTAGAGCCCGAAGTCCCGGGCCACCTCGCCGATCACGATCAGCTTCTCCGGGGTGATCTCGCCA
>NZZG01000112.1 GCA_002698575.1 Pimelobacter sp.
CCTCGACCACGGGCACGATCTCGGAGAAGAGCTGGTTGAGGGTGGCGATCACCTCGGTCGCCGCCGCGTGCTCGGCGTACGCCGTGAAGTCGCGGACGTCGCAGAACATCAGCGACACCTCGACCTCGACGCCCTCGGAGGGGACCTGTCCCGACAGGATCAGGTCGACCACGTCGCGGTCGACGTAGGTGCCGAAGGTGTCGCGCAGCTCCTCGCGCTCCGCCAGGCCGCTCGTCATCCGGTTGAAGTCGTGGGCGAGCTCGCCGACCTCGTCACTGCTCAGCACCGGCACCCTGCCGTCGTACTCCCCCACGCGCACGCGCAGCAGTCCGCGGCGCACGTCGGCCAGCGGCTGGGTGACGCTGGAGCCCAGGAAGACGCTGAGCTCGGTGGAGAGCAGCAGCCCGATCACCAGGGCCACCACCACGACCAGCGCCAGTCGCTGCGAGCCTCCCCCGACGTCGACGATGCCGGCGACCGCGATGCCCGAGCAGGTCGTGTACGCCGGCAGGGCGATCCGCAGCCGCTTGGCCAGCGGCAGCCCGCGCGGCACGAGGTCGAAGTCCGCCGGCAGTTCGGCGGCGATCTCCTCGATGACGGGGCGCGCGAGGATCTCGCCGACCGAGTAGCTGAGCACCGTGGCGTAGACCGCCGGGATCACGCTCGCCAGCAACACCGCGCCCAGGCCGGCCCAGCCGATGTCCCACACGAGCGCGGCGAGCACCGACGTCGGGACCACGGCGGTGAGCATCACGCGACCCGACTCCCGTCGGTACTGCCGCAGGGTGAGCGTGGTCGCGGCCTCCCAGGCAGCCACGGTCTCGCGTGGCGTGGGGACGCGGGTGGCACGCCAGTCGTCGATGTCCGCGAACGACGCCCCGGCACGCACCCCCGCGTAGGTCACCGAACCGGCCGTGAGCACCCCCGCGGCCCCCATGACGGCGGCCACCTGGCCGACTTCGAGGCCGGGGTAGAAGCGGGAGGCGAGGAAGACCGTCACCATCGCGACGAACAGCGACGACCACACCTCGCCGGCCAGCATCACGTAGCGGTACCGGCCCCCGAGCAGGCGGTAGAGGCGACGGACGAGGCGGAGCGGCACCCGCCGAGTCTGGCGACTGCCCGCGGCGCCGTCCACCATCGTGCCCCGTCGCTGCGCTTCGGGGTGGGGTGCGCAGGCCGTCCTCTTCCTAGGCTCACCCCATGGACATCGACGGGGCACGGTTCCTGGTGGTCGGCGGATCAGGGGTGCTGGGTGGTCTGATCAGCCGATCCCTCGTCGACGCGGGAGCCCGCGTCGTGGTCACCGGGCGCGACCCCGACCGGCTGGCCGAGGTCGCCGCGGCCGCGGGCACCGAGCCGATCACGCTGGACGTCGTCGACGTGGAGGCCTGCGCGGCGGCCGTCGGAACCGCGATCGAGCGGCTGGGCGGCCTCGACGGGCTCGTCGTCGCCACCGGGGTGCCGGCCTTCGGACCGGCCCTGGAGACGGAGGCGGCCGTCGCCGAGGAGCTCTTCGCCGTCAACGCCCTCGGCCCGATGGCGCTGCTGCGCGCGGCCGCGCCGGCGCTCAAGGAGTCCTCCGGCGGGGTCGCCGTCGTGCTCTCGGCGATCCTGGCCGACCTCCCCACCAACCAGATGGCGGACTACTCGGCCTCCAAGGCGGCGCTGTCGGCCTGGCTGGGAGTCGTGCGACGGGAGAACCGGCGCCGCTTCCGCGTCGTGGACGTCCGTCCCCCGCACCTCGACACGGGGCTGGCCGAGCACCCCCTCGCGGGCGCCGCCCCGAAGCTGCCCGAGCCGCTGGCGGGCTCCGCGGTGGTCGACGCCGTGCTCGAGGCCCTGCGCGGGGAGGCGAGCGAGACCGTGTGGGACCCGAAGGCCATCGAGCTCGTGCTCAGGTAGCTCGACGTCGTGCCGTGACCGTCGCGGCCCGCGGAGCGAGTCGCCCCCGGTCCGGGCCCCGCCCCGGTGCGGGCGAGCGGACCTTCCGGAGGTGCGGAGCACCGATCATCGTGCGGAACTGCGCCAGCAGGCGCGCCTCGTCGGACCGCTCGCGCTGAGGCGTCGCCCAGCACTCGATGACGCCGCGGTCGGGACGGAGGAAGACCATCGTGTGGCCGTACTCCGCCTTCCAGTTGAAGTAGCGCAGGTTGGGGTTGACCGCCATCGCCGCCTGCTCGAGCGCGATGGTCGGGGCCAGCGCGAGCGGACGGTACCGGGCGTCGTACGTCGCGGCGTCGGTGAACGCCGCCCCACGGCTGCCGCCGGTGGCGGCGAAGTACAGCTCCTCGGCGATGACGTCCTGACCGCCCGGACGACCCATCGTGGAGGGCACCATCTCGACCCCGACCGGCGGGAGCAGACCGCCGCCGGTCAGCGGCTCGTAGCTGGGCACCTGGGGGTCCTCGACGAGGTCGGAGCCGAAGAAGCCGTGGGAGTCGCCGGAGACCACGATGTTGTCGATGATCCGGTGCTCGCGCAGGAACGCGTAGAGCCGGTTGCGCTCCGCGGGGTGCCCGCCCCAGGCGGTCGTGTAGATCTCGCCCTGCTCGGGGTTGAAGCTGAAACCGAAGGCCTCCTCCAGCTGGGCGGCGAACGGGGTGTTGAAGACGCGCACCTGGCTGAGGTTGACCTGGTTGACGATGTAGCGGTGCCGGGTCCCCCGCGCCTTGCTGGCGAGCAGGCGCTGCTCGAGCCAGGCCCACTGCTCGTCGCCGAGCACCTGGGAGGTCTGGCCCTCCTGGTCGGCGAAGCGACGGACGTCGATGAGGATCACCTCGGCCGTGCGGCCGTACTTGAGCGACCGGTAGGAGTACAGCGCCGCGCGACCCCGCGGCGTGGGGATGTTGCGGTGGCGTCCGGGCGTCCGGCGGAAGCGGCCGGTGCCGTCCGGGACGGGCGGACGGATCGGGGTCCACTCGAACATCACCTCGCCGGCCTGCTCGGTGGTGAGGGTGAACCGGTCCCCGGTGCTCGCCGGGTCGTAGTCGTGCTGGTCGGCCATGATCGCGAACGGCGCCGCCTGGTGGGCGCGGACCAGCGCGGGGTCGGCGTAGTAGAGCGCGTAGCGACGCCGGCACTCGGCGACGGTGGTGAAGTCGCCGTTGTCGATGTCCTCGTCCCAGCGGGTCTGCCCCTTCCAGAAGCGGGAGGCCGGGTGGCCGCCGGAGCTGTCGTAGACGTGGTCGCCCGCGTGGGTCACCAGGTCGAGGTCGCGCCGCTCCCCGATCCGCTCGTAGGAGTTGAACCAGTCCTGCCACCACGACGTGCAGGCGACGTGGGCGATGGTCAGCTCGGTGACCGGGTCGTTCGCCCCCGGCGCCGTCCGCGTCCGTCCGACGGGTGAGCGGTAGCCGAGCGCCTCGAAGGCGAAGTAGAGCGTCGTGGCGGAGGGGAGCCGGTCGGCGTCGACCTTCACCGTCCAGTCACGGCGGGCGGTGGTGTGCACCCTGCCGCGGCGTACGACGTTCCGCAGCCTGCGGTCGGTCGCGACGACCCAGCGGACCGCGACCCGCTCGATGCCCTGGGGGTCGCTGACGACGGTGGAGTCCCAGCCGCGCTCGCGCCCGTCGGGGATGGTGATCCGCGTCCACAGCACGACCCGGTGCGGCAGCGGGTCGCCCGACATGACGCCGTGCCCGAAGGGCAGGAGGTCCTCGGCGACCGGGTAGGTCCAGCCTTGCGGCAGCGAGCGTGAGTACCGCGAGCCGGGACCCACCGCCTGCGCACCGGTGGCGACGGTGCCGCCGAGGGCCAGGCCGGACAGGCCAGCGGCCCCGCCACCGCGCAGCACGCTGCGTCGCCGGACGAGGGCCTTCTCGATCTCGGCGCTGCCGCTGCCTCTGCCGCTGTCGCCGTTGCTGTCGCCGTTGCTGGGGGCCGTCTCGTCACTCACCACACCACTGCAACGGTCCGACGCCTCGAGGGTGACGCCGACGAGCGCGAACTCATCCAGAGTTCACCCGTCGTACACGGACGGGCACACGCACCTCAGACCTCGACGGCCCCGCCCGACGACGCCGTGTCGAGCCCGGGGAGAGACCGGTCTGCCCGCCCCGGCACGACCGTCTCCTGCCTCGTCCGACGATCGACGAGCCACGCCGCACCGGCGAGACCCGCGACGGCGGCCACGACGAGCCACGGGCGAGCGATCACCGCGTCCTCGACCCCGCTGAGCGGGTTGGCGGCGAGGCCGAGCCGGTCCACCACCCAGCCGAGCGCGGCGAGGATGGCGAGGACGGCGCCGCCGACGCGCACCGCCGGGTAGAAGTGGGTGCGGGCGAGAAGGTACAGCGAGGGGAACACCGTGGCGGTGACGGTGAGCTGGGCGAGCTCGACCCCGAGGTTGAACGCGAGCAGGGCCAGCAGCGAGGTCGTGCCCCTCAGGCCGAGGCCGGTCAGGATGCCCGCGAACGCGAGCCCGTGCACCAGACCGAAGGCACCCGCGATCAGTTCCTCGCCGTGCGGCACCACCGGCCGTATCGCGTGCAGCGCTGCGACCCCGACCGACACCGCGATCAGCACCTCGACCAGGGCGCTGGGCACCGAGACCCAGCCGAGGCTCGAGGCGATCAGGGTGATCGAGTGCCCGACGGTGAAGGACGTGACGATGGCCGCGACTCGCCGGGCGGTCGCCCCGACCTCGCCTCGGCGTCGCCACCGGCCGGCGACCACCACCAGCGGTGCCGGCAGCAGCAGGGCCAGAAGGAAGAGCAGGTGGTCGGCGCCCTCGAGGACGTGGTGGAAGCCGTAGCCGACCATGTCCAGCGTCCCCGCCCCCGCGCCCTGCTCGGCGGCGTCCCCGATCGTCACGGTGTCGCCCTCTCCCGAGATGACACCCGGGGTGGAGATCTCCCCGTCGGCATCGGTCAGCACGACGACGGCCTCGTGACCGGGTACCGCCTCGATGATCGCGTCGTAGGCGATGGTGAAGCCCTCGAGGTCGGACGTGCCGGTGTCGAGGTCGACGTCGACGCTGAGCGAGTCGATGCCCTCCACGTCGGTCCTGGTCACGCCGGAGAACGACTCCCCCCAGGTGGTGCCGTCACCGCCGGTCACCTCCAGGTGCTCGGCCAGGTAGGCGATCACCGCGTCGGCATGGATCGTCGGGTCGGTGTCGTGCGCGTAGTCGGTGCCCAGAGCCTCGTCGAGGGTGTCGACCGCCACGCTGATGGTGGCGTCGACCCCCGCGTCGGTGACGTGCACCGAGATCGTGCTGCTCTCGAGGCTGTGTGCGCTGGCCGATGAGGGCAGCAGCGCGAGGGCCGCGGCGAGCAGCACGGCGAGGCAGGCGAGGAGGCGACGCATCATGGGCTCCGGAGGTGGGGTGTGCGGGGTCGGTGGCGCGGACGGGCTCAGGCGTCGATGCCGGAGAAGGTCGGCGTCGCCTCGCTGCCGTCCCACGTGACCCGGTAGGTGAAGGCCTCCTCCAGGGCGTCGAGGTACTCGGCCGCCTGGTCCTCGGTGATCGAGCCGGCCGCCAGCGCGTTGTCGACGGCCGGGCTCCACGAGTCCACGAGGGCATCGATGAGGGTCTGCGGGTCGATGCCGAGGTCGGTCGCGACGGCGGCGAGGTTCTGGCCCTGCTCCTCCATCCGCACGTGCAGCTCGTCGTGACTGATCTGCAGCACCTCGTCGAGCACGTCCTCGACGGGCTGGTGGCCGCGGTGCAGTCCCAGCGACGCGTCGCCGTACGCCTCCTGGACCAGGGCGACCAGGTCCGCCTCCGACGAGACGGAGCTGACGTCGACGGTGTCGCCGGGGCCACCGGGGCCACCGCCCGGACCCCGCTGGTCGGTCGCGGTGGAGTCGGTGGTGGTCGAGGTCGCGGAACCACTGGTCGCTGCCGTGTCGGCGGCGTCGGTGCCGCAGGCCGCGAAGGGCAGGACGGCGACCAGGCTGAGGGCGGCGAGCGAGCGACGCAGGGTACGGGTCTTCATCGGAGTCTCACTTCTGGAGTCGGATTCGGTGTGAACACGACCCAGCGTGAGCCCCGCAGTTGCGACTGCGGTGTGGGTTGCCTGTGAGCCTCTTGTGAGGCCGGGCGGACGCGGGCGATCGGCCCGGCGCGGCCGACCTAGGTCGCCGTCCCGGCAGCCTTCGCGAGCCGCAGCCAGGTGTCGACGACGGTGTCGGGGTTGAGCGACATCGACTCGATGCCCTGCTCGAGCAGCCAGTCGGCGAGGTCGGGGTGGTCGGAGGGCCCCTGGCCGCAGATGCCGACGTACTTGCCCTGCTTCTTGCAGGCCGTGATCGCCGCGGAGAGCATGTGCAGCACCGCCGGGTCCCGCTCGTCGAAGCCCTCGGCGACCAGGGCGGAGTCGCGGTCCAGGCCCAGGGTCAGCTGGGTCATGTCGTTGGAGCCGATCGAGAAGCCGTCGAAGTGCTCGAGGAACTGCTCGGCGATCACCGCGTTGGACGGCACCTCGCACATCATCACGACCTGCAGGTCGTTCTCGCCGCGCTTGAGTCCGTGCTCGGCGAGCAGCCCGATGACGCCCTCGGCCTCGCGCAGGGTGCGCACGAACGGGATCATCACCTTGACGTTGGTCAGGCCCATCTCGTCGCGCACGTGGCGCAGTGCCTCGCACTCCATCGCGAAGCACTCCGCGAAGTCGGCCGAGAGGTAGCGCGAGGCACCCCGGTAGCCGATCATCGGGTTCTCCTCGTCGGGCTCGTAGTGCTCGCCGCCGACGAGGTTGGCGTACTCGTTGGACTTGAAGTCACTCATCCGCACGATCACCGGCTCGGGGGCGAAGGCGGCCGCGATCATCGCGACGCCCTCGGCGACCCGCTTGACGAAGAAGTCGCGCGGACCGTCGTAGGCAGCGGTGATCTCCTCGATCTCGGTCCGCAGGTCGGCCGGCAGCGCTGCCGCCGACTCGCCGCCGGCGGCGAGGTCGAGCAACGCCTTGGGGTGGATCCCGATCTGGCGGTTGATGATGAACTCCAGACGAGCCAGTCCGACCCCCTTGTGCGGCAGCCGCGAGAAGGCGAAGGCCTGCTCGGGCGTGCCGACGTTCATCATGATCTTGACCGGTACGTCGGGCATCTCGCCGAGCTCGGTGCGCTCGACGGAGAAGTCGAGGACGCCCTCGTAGATCAGGCCGGTGTCGCCCTCGGCGCACGAGACCGTGACCTCGCGGCCGTCGCTGAGGTCCGCGGTCGCCGAGCCGGTCCCGACGACGGCGGGGATGCCGAGCTCGCGGGCGATGATCGCGGCGTGGCAGGTGCGCCCGCCGCGGTTGGTGACGATCGCCGAGGCCCGCTTCATGATCGGCTCCCAGTCGGGGTCGGTCATGTCGGCCACCAGCACGTCACCCGCGACGAACTCGTGCATCTGGTCGATCGAGGTCAGCACGCGCACGGCACCGGCGCCGATCTTCTGCCCGATCGCACGACCCTCGACGAGGACCTCGACCCCCTTGGTGGCCGCCTTGTCGATCTTGAACCGCTCCTGCGCGCCGGTCTGGCGCGACTGCACCGTCTCGGGGCGGGCCTGCAGCACGTAGAGGTGGCCGTCGACGCCGTCGCGGCCCCACTCGATGTCCATCGGGCGGCCGTAGTGCTCCTCGATGACCAGCGCGTGGCGAGCCAGCTCGGTGACCTCGTCGTCGCTGAGGCTGAGCAGCCGGCTCTGTGCCGCCTCGACCGGGACGAACTCGGTCGTGTGACCGACGCGCGCGTCGGAGGTGTAGACCATCTTGGTGGCCTTGCCACCCACGCCGCGCTTGAGGATGGCGGGACGGTCGGCGCGGAGCGCCGGCTTGTAGACGTAGAACTCGTCGGGGTTGACCGCGCCCTGCACGACGCCCTCGCCGAGGCCGAAGGCGGAGGTGATGAAGACGGCGTCGTCGAAGCCGGACTCGGTGTCCATCGTGAACATCACGCCGGAGGCGCCGATGTCGGAGCGCACCATCTTCTGCACACCGGCAGACAGCGCGACGTCGGCGTGGGCGAAGCCGTGGTGCACCCGGTAGGCGATGGCGCGGTCGTTGTAGAGGGAGGCGAAGACCTCGCGCACCGCGAGCAGCACCGCGTCGATGCCGCGCACGTTGAGGAACGTCTCCTGCTGCCCGGCGAAGGACGCGTCCGGCAGGTCCTCCGCGGTGGCCGAGGAGCGGACCGCGAACGACGCCTCGTCGCCGCTCTCGCCGGCCAGCCGGTCGTACGCCGTACGGATGTCGGCCTCGAGGTCGGCCGGGAACGGCTGCTCGATCACCGCCGTCCGGATCTCGGAGCCGACCTCGGCCAGCCGGCGCACGTCGTCGGTGTCGAGCCCGTCGAGGAGGCCGGAGATCCTCTCGGCCAGACCCGTGTCACCGATGAAGCGGTGGAACGCACCGGCCGTCGTGGCGAAGCCGTCGGGCACGCGCACCCCCAGGCCGCTCAGGTGGGAGACCATCTCGCCGAGGGACGAGTTCTTGCCGCCGACCTCCTCCAGGTCGGCCAACCCCAGGTCGGAGAACCAACGCACGTTGGTGTGACCGGTCTGCTCAGCTGCTGTGCTCATGTTCCCTCGCCTTGCTCGGTGGGTGATTCGGTTGTCGCGATGCGCCGGTCGGAGAGCCGGGAGGCCATCAGGTCGTGCGCGTGCTCGGGCGGTCGGTGGCGGGCCTTGCTGACCTCGCGGCTGAGGATGCCCCCGTTGCGCTTGAGGGTCTGCAGGATCATCGTCGAGATCTCCTCGACCGACTTCGCCGAGGAGTCGATGACCGGCACGCGGTGCGCTGCGAAGATCTCGGTCGCCCGGCGCAGCTCCCACCGGCACTGCGAGGGCTCGGCGTACGACGATCCGGGGCGCCGCTCGTTGCGGATCCGGCTGAGCCGCTCCACGGTGGTGGTGATCCCGAAGCACCGCTCGCGGTAGTCGCGCACCGGCCGGGGCAGCTCGGAGGACTCGAGGTCCTCCTCGACCAGCGGGTAGTTGGCGACGTACAGGCCGTGCTGGAGGGCGAGATACATGCTGGTCGGCGTCTTGCCGCAGCGCGAGGGCGCCAGCAGGATCACGTCGGCCTTGTCGAGGGCGCGCAGGCTCTGCCCGTCGTCGTGCTCGATGGTGAACTCGACCGCCGCCATCCGGGAGTTGTAGCGCTTGATGTCGCCGACGCCGTGCAGCCGGGCGGCCTCGCGGATGCCGCGCTGGCCGAGGATCGACTCGACGCGACTCATGTGCAGGTCGAAGAAGTCGATGAGCGGCGCGCGCGTCGTGGCCAGGATGTTGCGGATGCTGTCCTCGGCCGCGGTGGTGAACGCCAGCGGCTGCACCGGACCGTCCATCGCCTCGTCGAGGATCTCCACCACGCGCCGGGCGTCCTCGGGCGTCGAGATGAACGGGATGACCGTGCGCTCGAAGACCTGGTCGGGGAACTGGATGAGCAACGCGTTGCCCATCGTCTCTGCGCTGATGCCGGTGGAGTCGGAGAGGAAGAAGACGGGCACGACGTGCTGGTCGCCCTGCGGGTCGGCCATCCTGTCTCCCTTCCTCGGTCCGCCTCGGGCGAACACCTGCCGGCTAGGTGTTCCGGGCACCGTACTCAGTACCAGGCCTCTCGGAGCCGTATCTCACCGAGGTAACACGTTCGTCACATCACACGGCCCGGACCTGCCGGGCGCACCCGTCCGCGCCGAGGGCGGCGATCCGTGGCGCCTGCGAGAGAACGGCGGGAGCCACGGTCGCCGTTGCGGAGACGGGCAGAGGCGCGATACTGAGGTGCATGAGTCTTCGTGACCACCTCGAGCAGCGAACGGCCCGCACCACCCGGTGGGGCCTCGGCCACGCCCTGCCGCGGATGGCCATCCGCGGCTCCGCGCGCCGCGGCGACCTGCACGGCCGACTGATCGAGGCGACCGGCCAGAGCGACACGGTCCCCGTCGACCTCTTCGACGAGATCCGCGCGAGCGGGCCGCTGCACCGCTCGCGCTTCGCCTACGTCACGGCCTCCCAGCCGGTGGTGAAGGAGGTGCTGACCAGCGCCGACGTGCACGCCGGCGTCGACTTCTCGCCCGACGGCCCGCTGGCCGGCCTGGGGGGCTGGGCGTTCCGCACCGCTCCCATGGGCCCGTTGACGCCGCCGTCCCTGCTGGTCACCGAGCCGCCCGACCACACCCGCTACCGCAAGCTGGTCACGAGGGTCTTCAGCGTGAAGGCGGTCGAGCGCCTGCGCGGTCGCACCGAGAAGATCGCCGCCGAGCTGCTCGCCGACCTCGACCCCGACTCGCCGGTGGACCTGGTCGAGCGCTACTGCGCCCAGCTGCCGCTGACCGTCATCGCCGAGATCCTCGGCGTCCCGAAGGCCGACCACCAACGCGTGCTGGAGTTCGGCAGCGCCGCCGCACCGAGCCTGGACCTCGGCCTCGACTGGCGCACCTTCTCCCAGGTCGAGAGGGCCCTGACGGAGTTCGAGTCCTGGCTGGGCGACCACCTCGACGCCGTACGCCTCGATCCCGGCGACGACCTGCTCAGCCAGCTCGTGACCGCGCGCGACGAGAACGGGGTCGGCCTCACCGAGGCCGAGCTGCGCGCGACCGCCGGCCTCGTGCTCGCGGCCGGCTTCGAGACGACGGTCAACCTGTTGGGCAACGGCATCGCCCTGCTCCACGAGCACCCCGCCCAGCTGCGTCGGCTCCAGGCCGACCCCGGACTGTGGTCCAACGCCGTCGACGAGGTGCTGCGCATCGACCCGCCGGTGCTGCTGACCGGGCGGATGGTCGTGCAGGACACGACCTTCGCCGGGATCGAGGTGCCCCGGGGTGCGCTGGTGACGACGCTGCTGGCCGGCGCCAACCGCGACCCCGAGGTCTTCACCGACCCGCACACCTTCGACGTCGCCCGCGAGAACGCCGGGGACCACGTGTCCTTCTCGTCCGGACGGCACTACTGCCTCGGTGCGGCACTGGCCCGGATGGAGGGCGAGGTCGGCCTACGCGCGATCTTCGACGCCTTCCCCGACCTGCGGGTGCTGCAGGGCGCCAAGCGTCGCGAGACCCGCATCCTGCGGGGGTACGGCGTGCTGCCGGCGCGATTGGGCGGGTAGCCGCTCGGCAGTTTCTCCGCTCAAGCGGAGAAACTGCCGCTTCTGTGAAGGAACTTCATGACAGAAGCGGCAGTTTCGGCCGATCAGCTCGCGTCCAGCGCCGCCAGTTCCTCGTCGGTGAGCTCGATCTCGGCGGCAGCGGCCGAGTCCGTAATCGACTCCGGTCGCTTCGCGCCCGGGATCGGGATGACGTACGGCGACTGGGCGAGCTCCCAGGCCAGGGCGACCTGCTGGGCGCTGATCCCGCGCGCGGCAGCGACCGAGGCGAAGGCGGGGTGCTTCTCGGCGAGCTCCTTGGCGCTGCCGAGGCCGCCGAGCGGGCTCCACGGCAGGAACGCCAGGCCCAGCTCGTCGCAGACCTCGATCTCCGGGGCGCTGCTGCGAAAGGCCGGGGAGAACTGGTTCTGCACGCTGACCAACGCGTCGCCGAGCACGTCGTGGGCCGCCCGGATCTGGTCCGGGTCGGCGTTGGAGAGCCCCACGCGGGCGACCTTGCCGGAGTCCGCGATCTCCTTGAGGGTGCCGATCACCTCGGCGTAGGGCACCTTCGGGTCGGGGCGGTGGTGCTGCCACAGCGCGATCTGCTCCACGCCGAGTCGGCCGAGGCTGGCGTCGACGGCCTGGTGGAGGTGGGCCGCGGAGCTGTCCACGTCCCAGCCACCGCCGTCGGTGCGCACGTGACCACCCTTGGTGGCCAGCAGCACCTGGTCGCGCACACCGAGCTCGTCGAGCAGGCCGGCGATGAGGCGCTCGTTCTCGCCCTGGGCGTCGGCGCCCTTCTCCCCACCCGGTCCGTAGGCGTCGGCGGAGTCGAAGAGCGTCACGCCGGCGTCGAGGGCGGCCCGCACGGTCGCGAGCAGCTGCTCGCGCGGCTGGCTCCCGCTCTGGTCGAAGGTCATCAGGCCCAGACCGATCGCACTGACCTCGGTGCGTCCGGCCGAGCCGAGCAGTCGTGTCCTCATCAGGCGAAGCTCCTCGTGTCGATGACGAAGCGGTAGCGGACGTCGGAGTCGACGACCCGGTCCCAGGCCGCGTCGATCTGGCCGCCGATGTCGTCGCCGTCGATCAGCTCGATCTCGGCACCGATGTGGTGCTCGGCGCAGAAGTCGAGCATCTCCTGGGTCTCGGCGATCCCGCCGATCATCGAGCCCGCCCAGCTGCGGCGACCCCCGATCAGGGCGAAGGCCGGGACCTCGAGCGGCTCCGAGGGCGCCCCGACGCTGACGAGCGTCCCGTCGAGTGTCAGCAGGCCGAGGAACTTCGCCATCGGGAGCGAGGCGGAGACCGTGTTGATGATCAGGTCGAAGGAGCCGGCGAGCTGCTCGAACGTCGCCTCGTCGCTGGTCGCGAAGTAGTGGTCGGCACCGAACCTCGCACCGTCCTCCTGCTTGGACAGGCTCTGCGAGAGGACGGTGACCTCCGCACCGAGGGCGTGCGCGATCTTGACGGCCATGTGGCCGAGCCCACCCATGCCGACGACCGCGACCTTCGAGCCGGGGCCGGCGTCCCAGTGCTTGAGCGGCGAGTAGACGGTGATGCCGGCGCACAGCAGGGGCGCCGCCTTGTCGAGGTCCACGCCCTCGGGGATGCCGACGACGAAGTCCTGGTCGACCACGATGTGGGAGCTGTAGCCGCCGTCGGTGGGTCGGCCGTCGGCGCCGATCGAGCCGTAGGTGCCGGTCATGCCCCGCAGGCAGTACTGCTCCTGGCCGGCGCGGCAGTTCGCGCACTCGCGGCACGAGTCGACCATGCAGCCGACGCCGACCCGGTCGTCGACGGCGTACTTGTCGACCTCGGCGCCGACCTCCTCGACGGTGCCGGCGATCTCGTGGCCGGGCACGAAGGGGAAGTTGGCCTCGCCCCACTCGTTGCGGCCGGTGTGGATGTCGGAGTGGCAGATGCCGGCGAAGTGGATCCTGATCAGGACGTCGCGCGGCCCGAGGTCGCGACGCTGGATGGTGGTCTTCTCGAACGGGGCCTTGGCGGACGGGGTGGCATAGGCGGTCACGTTGCGCATGGGTGGTTGAACCGTCCACCACACCCAGCGATTCCCCACCCAGGGGTGAGACCGTGGATTCTCAGCCCCTGCTCAGCCGGGATCCGGTCTCGGACCTCGTCACGCGCAGGCAGCAGGGTTCAGCCCAGGTCGGGGCGGATGACGGTCACACCGCCGGCGCCGGCACCCGGCTCCCCGAGCGCGGCCAGCCGAGCAGGGGCCTGAGCCAGGCCGATGCGCTCGCGCAGCAGGCGCTGCGGTGCGAGGGTCCCGTCGGCGACGCGGGCCAGCATCCTCGGGTAGTCCGTCGCCGCCATCCCGTGGCTGCCCAGCAGCTGCAGCTCGCGGCCGACGACCCGGCCCATGTCCACGGCCGGGTGCGCGTCAGCGCCACCCAGCAGACCCACCTGCACGTGCCGCCCGCGCGGACGCAGGCACGCCACCGAGGCCGTCAGGCTCGCGCGGCTGCCGAAGCAGTCGAGGGCGACGTCGGCGTCCTCGACGCTCTCGTCGGGTGGCAGGGCCCGAGCACCCAGCCCGGCCGCGAGACGGCGGGACGCGGGCGAGGGGTCCACGGCGATCACCCGGGCTCCCAGCGACACCGCCACCATCACCGCGGCCAGCCCCACCCCGCCGCACCCGTGCACCACGACCGTCTCGCCTGCCTCCACCCGGGCGACGTCCGCGACGGCCCGGTACGCCGTGGCGAAGCGACACCCGAGCCCGGCCGCGACGTCCGCGGAGACCTGGTCGGGCACCCGGACCAGGTTGACCCCGGCGCGCGGCAGCGCGACGTACTCGGCGAAGGAGCCCCACTGCGTGAAGCCGGGCTGCCGCTGGTCCTCGCAGACCTGCCCGTCGCCGCGCACGCACGAGCGGCAGGCACCGCACGCGA
Source organism: Pimelobacter sp. (assembly GCA_002698575.1). GTDB lineage: Bacteria > Actinomycetota > Actinomycetes > Propionibacteriales > Nocardioidaceae > Nocardioides. The sequence goes on from NZZG01000112.1 coordinate 13,931, forward strand.
GCACGAACGGGGTGGTGACGCGGTCCCCGACCCTCCAGCCACCCCCGCCCGCGGCCACCTCGACGACCGTGCCCGCCAGCTCGTGGCCGGGCACGTGCGGCAGGGTGATGCCGTCGTCGTGGCCCTGCCAGCCGTGCCAGTCGCTGCGGCACAGGCCGGTCGCCTCGACGGCGACCACGACCCCGTCCCGCGGGCAGGCGGGGTCCGGCACCTCCGCGAGCGTCGGCGCCACCCCGAGCTCGGTGACCAGGACGGCGCGCACTCCTCAGAGTCCCTCGGGGGAGTCGGGCACCTCGGGCAGGTCGTCGTCGTGGTGGAGCAGCCCGTCGGGGTCGCGACGCACCGGCACCGACGCCAGCGCGATCTGGACCAGGGCGGTGCGTCCCTTGACCACCACCGCGCGCTTGAGCCGGCCTCCCACCCCGTCACCCAGCAGCCCGGTGACGACCTCGGCGATCACCGCGTCGTCGTACGAGGGGCGGGTGCCGACCGCGACCTCGACGTCGGGGAGGGCCACCAGCACGGGCAGCACCTGCCCGCCCAGACCGTCGAGGAGCCGGAACCGCTCGAGGCGGTCCATCGACTCCCACACCTCGTCCACGTCCTGGCCCCGTCGGACCCTGCGCTGGGCACCCAGGACCGACTTGGCCGCGCCGTGCAGCGCAGCGGTGAGCTCGTGCTCGCTGAATCGCATGGGTCCAGCATGCCGTCTACCAGCCGAGCGTCTCGCGCACCGCCGCCGCGACCTGGTCGAAGCGGGCCCGGTCCAGCGCGGCACCCTCGCGCCGTACGGCGTCCGGCGCGAGCCGCAGGACCCGGTCGAGGCGGACCTCGCTGGGGCGCCGCTGGCGGTCCCACTCCCCGGTCCCGAGGTCGTGCCACCGGGGGCGCTCCTGGGGTCCCTGCCGTCGGGCCGGCGAGGTGCGGTCCTTGCTGGTGAGCATCAGCCCGAGCAGGTCCCGGCCCTCGCGGCCGATGACCAGCACCGGCCGGTCCTTGCCCTGGGTGTGGTCCTCCTCGTAGGGCACCCAGGCCCAGACGACCTCGCCGGGATCGGCGTCACCGTCGGCCTGCGGGGCGTAGGCGATCGTGGCGCGACCGGTGAAGTCGCCGCGGTAGGCCGCCCGCGCCGGGTCTCGCTGCGGGCCGGCCGGCGCCCGGCGCACGGGGCGCTTGCCGGCCGCGCGGACCAGGGCCGAGCCGACGCGGCGGACGAGGTGGGCGGTGCGAGAGGTCGGGGCCATCACACGACCCTAGGAGACTCCTGGACGACCCCTGACCGGCGCTGCCTCGTGCGCGACTTGGGTGAGGCAAGCCTCAATACTCTATGGTGAGGCAAACCTAACCGCACCACGCCGACGGATGGACCCAATGCCGCGCCCCTCCCTGCTTTTCCGCTCACCCCTCAGGCTGCCCCTCGCCCTGGCCCTGGCCGCGACCCTGGTCACCAGCGGCTGCGGCGACGACGGTCCCTCGATCGTGGTCTACAACGCCCAGCACGAGCAGCTGCTCGACGAGCTGGCCGCCGACTTCACCGAGGAGACGGGGATCGAGGTCCAGCTGCGCAACGGCAAGGACCTGGAGATGTCGGCCCAGCTGGTCGCGGAGGGCTCCGCGTCGCCGGCCGACGTCTTCCTCACCGAGAACTCCCCCGCGATGGCCCAGGTCGAGCGGGCCGGGCTCTTCGAGACCCTCGCCCCGGAGCTCACCGCCGACATCCCCGAGCAGTACCGCCCCACCTCGGCCGCCTGGACCGGCTTCGTGGCTCGCTCGACCGTGCTGGTCTACAACACCGACCAGGTCGACGAGGCGGAGCTGCCGGACTCGATCATGGAGCTCGCCGACCCCGCGTGGGCCGGACGCATCTCGTTCTCCCCCACCGGTGCCGACTTCCAGGCCATCGTCGCGGCCGTCCTCGACCTCGAGGGCGAGGAGGCCACCCGCGACTGGCTCGCGGGCATCAAGGCCAACGGCACCGTCTACGACGGCAACAACGTCGTCCTGCAGTCCGTCGACGCGGGTGAGTCCGAGGTCGGGATCATCTACCACTACTACTGGTACCGCGACCAGCAGGAGAGCGGCGAGGTGAGCGACAACAGCGAGCTGTACTTCTTCGGCGACTCCGACCCCGGCGCGTTCGTCAGCGTCTCCGGCGCCGGCATCCTGGCCTCCAGCGACAACAAGCCGGATGCCGAGACGTTCATCGCCTACCTCACCAGCGAGGCCGGCCAGCAGGTGCTCGCCGACTCCTACGCCCTGGAGTACCCGCTCAACCCGGCCGTCGAGCTCGCACCGCCGGTCAAGCCCTTCGGTGACCTCCAGCCCCCGCCCGTGGGGGTCTCCGACCTCGACGGCGAGACGGTGGTCGAGCTGATGACCGAGGCAGGCTTCCTCTGAGCCTGCTCGACGCCGGCTCTCCTCTCCTCCCCACCAGCGAGTCGGCGCGCACCAGCCGCCGCTCCACCTCGGCGCCGCTCCCCCTGCTCCTGGCGGGCGCCGCCGTCGCCGCCCTGACCGTGCTGCCGTTGGCCTACGTGGTCCTCACGAGCGCCTCGTACGGCGGCAGCGAGGCCGCCGACTTCCTGTTCCGCGACCGGATCGGCGAGCTGCTGTGGAACACCACCCGACTCCTGCTCGGCGGGGTCGCGCTCAGCGTCGTCCTCGGGGTCGGCGCGGCCTGGCTGGTCGAGCGCACCGACCTGCGCGCCCGCGGGTGGTGGCACGGACTGATGTGCGCCCCGCTGGCGGTGCCCGCCTTCGTCAACGGCTACGGGTGGGTCTCCACGACGTACGCCGTGCAGAGCTATGCGGGAGCGGTGCTGATCGTCAGCCTCTCCTACTACCCGTTGGTCTACCTGCCGACCGTGGCGGCGCTGCGCCGCCTCGACCCCGGCCTCGAGGAGGTCAGCGCATCGCTCGGGCACAGCGCCGGCGCGACCTTCGCCCGCGTCGTCCTGCCGTCCATCAGTCCGGCGGTGCTCGGCGGTGCGCTGCTCGTCGGGCTGCACCTGCTGGCGGAGTACGGCGCCCTCCAGCTGCTCAACTACCCGACGCTGACCACCGCGATCCTGCAGCAGTACGGCACCTCCTTCACCGGCTCGGCAGCCACCCTGCTGGCGCTCGTCCTCGTCGTCTTCTGCCTGCTGCTGCTCGGCGTCGAGCTGCTCGCCCGCGGACGGCGCCGCCACTCCAAGGTCGGCTCCGGTGCCGCCCGGCGGCCCTCGCGCGTCCGCCTCGGCCGCCGCGCCCCGGCTCTCCAGGCCGCCCTGGGCGGGCTCGTCGTGCTGGCCCTCGGGGTGCCGCTGCTCAGCCTCGCCCGCTGGCTCGTGCGCGGGACGTCGACGACCTTCGAGGCAGGTCCGCTCCTGACCGCCGCCGGCACCACGATCGGGCTCTCCGTGGTCGCCGGGCTGGTCGCGTGCCTGGCCGCCCTGCCGGTGGCCTGGCTCTCGGTGCGGCACCGCAGCGCGGTCACGACCCTGGTGGAGCGCAGCACCTACACCGCCAGCGCGATGCCGGGCATCGTCGTGGGCCTGGCCCTGGTGACGATCTCCATCCGCGTCGTGCCCGGGCTGTACCAGACCTTGCCGCTGCTGGTCGCCGGCTACGTCATCCTGTTCCTGCCCCGCGCCGTGGTCAGCGTGCGTTCCTCGTTGGAGCTGGCACCACCGGCCCTGGAGGACGTCGCCCGCTCCCTGGGCTGCACCGGCTCCGAGGCGGCCCGGCGGGTCACGCTGCCGCTCATCGCCCCGGGCCTGGCGGCGGCCGTCGCACTGGTCTCGCTCGCCGTGTCGACCGAGCTGACCGCGACGCTCCTGCTGGCCCCGATCGGGGTCTCGACCCTGTCCGTGGAGTTCTGGTCCGACGCCTCGTCGGTCGCCTACGGGTCGGCCGCGCCGTACGCACTGGCTCTGATCGTGCTCTCGATCCCGGCGACGTGGCTGCTCAGCCGGGTGAGCACGACGGGAGGTGACGGCTCATGAGCGCCCTCGAGGTCCTGGGGCTCCGCGTCTGCTTCGGCCACCACGAGGTGCTGCGCGGAGTGGACCTGCGCGTGCAGGACGGCGTCACCGCGGTGCTCGGGTCGTCGGGGTGCGGCAAGTCGACCCTGCTGCGCACGATCGCCGGCTTCGTCGAGCCGACCGGCGGCGAGGTGCGCCTCGGCGGTCGACCGGTGGTCGGCGGCGGGGCCCGCCCGGTCCCCCCGCGGCGCCGCAGCATCGGCTACGTGCCGCAGGAGGGGGCGTTGTTCCCGCACCTCGACGTGGCCGCCAACATCGCCTTCGGCCTCTCCCGAGCGGCCCGCACGCAGCGGTCGGCCCTGGGCGGCAGGCAGGCGCAGGACCGGGTGGCGGCCATGCTGGACCTGGTCGAGCTGCCGCACCACCTCGCCTCGCGCCATCCCCACGAGCTGTCCGGTGGCCAGCAGCAGCGGGTCGCCGTGGCCCGGGCGCTGGCTCCGGGGCCTGACCTGGTCCTGCTCGACGAACCCTTCTCCTCTCTGGACGCCGGACTGCGCGAGGAGACCGGTCGCGCGGTGGTCCGCGCCCTGCGCGCGGCGGGCGCGGCAGCCCTGCTGGTGACCCACGACCAGGGCGAGGCCCTCTCCCTGGCCGACCAGGTCGCGGTGATGGCGCAGGGTCGCTTCCTGCAGGTCGACACCCCGCTCGGGGTCTACCTCGAGCCGGCCGACGCCGCGGTGGCCACCTTCCTGGGACATGCCGCGGTGGTTCCGGGGATGACCAACGGCGGCGGCACCGCCTCCTGCCTGCTGGGTCCGCTGCCGCTGAAGGGAGAGCACGCGGCCGGTCCGCTCCTCCTCGCGATCCGCCCCGAGCAGGTCGAGGTGACCCGCCCCGAGACCCGCGAGGACGTCGGGGATGCCGGGTCGACGACGGAGGGAGTGCCGGCCACCGTGATCGACGCCAGCTTCTTCGGCCACGACGCCACCGTGCGGGTGCAGGTCGACGGCCACCCCGAGGTCCTCACCGCCCGCACCCCGGCCGACTCGGTCCCGCAGAGCGGTGACCGCGTCCTCCTCCAGGTCACCGGCGAGGTCCTCGCCTTCGCCGGTGAGGTCGCCCCGTGAGCAGCCCGGCCGCCCCCTCACGCACGCGGGGGTCACGTCGTCACGACCTCGACCACTTCCTCCTGCGCGGCCGCGACACGGACGTCGCCCTCGTCGAGGGCACCACCTCGCTCACCTACGGCGCCCTGCGCAGCGCCGTGGAGGTACGGGCCGGGCAGCTCCTCGCTCAGCCGGCCCACGACGAGCCCGGTCCGCTGCTGCTGGAGATGGCGCCGCACCTGCCCAGCGTGGTGACGTACCTCGCCGCCCTCGCGCTGCACCGCCCGGTGCTGCTGGTGGAGCCCGGAGAGTCGGCGGCCGAACGGCGCGACGAGATCATGCAGCGGTGGGCCGGCCCCGTCCACACCCACCCCGACCTCGCGCTGCTCCTGTCGACCTCCGGCTCGACCGGCTCCCCGAAGCTGGTGCGCCTCTCGCGTGACAACGTCCTCAGCAACGCCTCCGCCATCGCGGACTACCTCGACCTGCGTCCCACCGACCGCGGCGTCACCACGCTGCCCCTGCACTACTGCTACGGGTTGTCGGTCCTGCACAGCCACCTCGCGGCCGGGGCCTCGGTCGTCCTGACCGACCTCTCCGTCGCCGACGCGTGCTTCTGGGACCTGGCCGCCGGCACCGGCGTGACCGGCCTCGCCGGGGTCCCCTACACCTACGAGCTGCTCGAGGCGAGCGGCTTCGCCGACCGCGACCTGCCCAGCCTGCGCTACCTGACCCAGGCCGGGGGTCGGATGGACCCGGCCCGCGTCCGCAGCGTCGCCCAGCTGGGTCAGTGCCGTGGCTTCGATCTCTTCGTGATGTACGGCCAGACCGAGGCCACCGCACGGATGGCCTACCTGCCGCCGTCGCTGGCGGCGACGCGCCCCGAAGCCGTCGGGGTCGCCGTCCCGGGTGGCAGCCTGCGCATCGCCGACCCGGACCGCGACGGGGTGGGCGAGCTGGTCTACGCCGGGCCGAACGTGATGATGGGCTACGCCGTCTCCACCGAGGACCTGGCCCGTGGCGCCGAGCTCACCGAGCTGCGCACCGGCGACCGGGCGCGGCTCGCACCCGACGGCCTGGTCGAGATCGTCGGTCGCAGCGACCGGATGGCCAAGGTGTTCGGCCTGCGTCTCGACCTGGACCGGCTCGAGCAGGAGCTGGCCAGCCTCGACCCTGGGTTGCGGCTCGTGGCCCGCGGCGACGTGCTGCACGTCTTCCACACCCGTCACCGGGTGGGTGAGCGCGCCCGACGGCACCTGCAGCGCCTGACCGGCCTGTCCGCGAGCTGTGTGCGCGCACATCGCCTGGACGAGCTGCCCCGCACCGCGTCGGGCAAGGTCGACGATGCCCTCCTGCGCCGTCATCTCGAGGAGTCGGCGCTGCACGACCTCGACGCGACGTCTCCCGCGGAGCCACCCACGCCCGAGGGCCTGCGTCGGCTGTACGCGACCGTCCTGGGCCGGCCGGACGCCGGGCCCGACGACAGCTTCGTCACCCTGGGCGGCGACTCGCTGTGCTTCGTGGAGCTCTCCACCCGGCTCGGCTCGGTCCTCGGCCAGCTGCCGCGCGAGTGGCCGACGATGTCGGTGACCGAGCTCGCCGGCGCCAGTCGCACCTCACGGTGGTCGCGCCGGTGGTCGGCCCCGCTCGAGATCGGCGTGGTCCTGCGGGCGCTGGCGATCCTCATCGTCGTCATCACCCACGTCGACCTGGTGCTGATCCCCGGTGGCGCCCACCTGCTCCTGGCGGTGGCCGGCTACCACCTGGCCCGCTTCACGCTCCCCACCCCGGGTCGCGGAGCCCGCACGCGACGGATCCTCACGGCCATCGCTGCCGTGGCCGTGCCCTCGTCCCTGTGGATCGGGGCCTGCGCCCTGGTCACCGGCGACTACCGGTGGACCACGGCGTTCTACCTCAACGGCGCCCGCAGCTACCGCGCCGAGGGCGGGCTGCGCTGGACGCTTGACTGGCAGTTCTGGTTCCTCGAGGCGATCGTGTGGGGCTTCCTCGCGATCGCCGTGCTGCTCGCCGTGCCCGCCGTGGACCGGTGGCACCGAGCCAGGCCCTTCACGGTGGCGGCCGCCGTGGTCGCGGCCACCACCGCGCTGCGCTACGCCAGCGTCGGGGTGCAGGGCGAGGGGGTCGAGCGCTACGCGGTGCCCTCGGTGCTCTTCGTCCTGGCGCTCGGCTGGGCGGCCGCCGAGGCACGCACCACGTGGCAGCGCCTCGCGGTGCTCGCCGCGTCGTACGCAGGGCTGTACGGCTACTTCGGGGACCGGCAGCGCGAGCTGATCGTGGTCGGCTCCGTGGCGCTGCTGCTGTGGCTCCGCCCGGTCCGGCTGCCGACGGTGCTGGCCAGACCCGTCCAGGCGGTGGCGACGGCCTCGCTGTGGATCTACCTCACGCACTGGCAGGTCTACCCCGAGCTCGAGGCGGCCGGACGGCCGCTGCTGGCGATCGGCGCGTCGCTGGTCGTCGGCGTGCTCGCCCACGCGCTCTACCAGCGCGTGGAGCCGGTGGTCCGCGCTCGCCTCAGAGCGACAGGTCCGTCTCGGGGGGCGCCCCGACGAGGCCGTGCCGAGCACCCCACCGCACCGCGTCGACCCGCCGGGTGATCCCGATCCGGCGGTAGGCGCTGCGGATGTGGGACTTGACCGTGTTGATGGACAGGTAGAGGTCGGCGGCGATCTCGAGGTTGGCATCGCCCCGACAGATCCGGGTGATGATCTCCAGCTCTCGCGCGGTCAGGTCTGCTGGTGTGACGCCCGACTGCTCGGCGGATTCGGGCCTGGGGATTTCCATGGTGCGCGCATGATCACGCCCCCCCGCCCCGCGCGTCACATCACTCACCCCTACAGATGAGAGCGCTCCGGCGGAGGGGTGGTGCTCACTCGCTCCGGTAGCCCAGGACCTGGAAGTCGAGACGGTAGAGGTCCAGCACCCGATCCCGCAGCTCGTCGCTGACCTCGGGCCGCGCAGCGACGGACCGGTTGCGGCTCTCCTCCACCACCTCGGGGATCGACAGCCGCCGACAGACCTGCGCGAAATCCTCGGCGAACGTCTCCAGCCTGCCCACCTGGTCGACCTGGCCCAGGTCGATGGCCCGCGACTGCAGCACGAGGTGCTGGTCGACCGAGGCGACGTCCTCGAGGTCCAGGGCGCCCACCCATTCGGCGAACGCCTCGATGGTCCTCATCCGCTCCCACTGGTCGTCATCGAAGCGGAAGTAGTTGCGCGCGAGCACCCGGTCGCGCCAGGCCGAGACGAAGCGGTCGAGCGGGTGCCGCACGAAGCCGAACTTGAAGTATCCGTCGAACGCCTCGGTCGGGTAGCGCAGACGCATGCCGTGGGCGACGTCGAGCTCGACCTGGCTGGCCTCGAGGTGAGCCAGGATGGTGCGGGTACCGACCTTCGCCACCCGGTACCAGACGAACCGATGCCCGTGGCTGATCGTCAGGTTGTACGGTCGCGGCGACAACCGTCCGGACCGTCTGCTGATCCGGTTGAGCCGACGCAGGGCCTGGCGAGCCACGGGGACGAGCACCAGCCGTTCCTCGTCCGCGGTCCGCAGGACCTCCGGCCCCACGTCCGGGGCACGACCCCGCTCTCCGTCGGTCGCTTCCGGACCGCCGCGCATCCCCGCGCCACGACGACGGCGCGACGGACCGCTGCCCGGACCTCGCTTCGGTGCCCCCATCGCCGCAGCGTACGGCGCCGTCACCGATCCGTCAGGCGTTGTCGAGCGCTTGGGCCACCCGGCGGTGCGCCTCCCAGATCGCCTCGGGCAGTCCCTCGAACTGGTTGAGGTGCTCCTCGCGGAAACCCATCTCCTGACGCCAACGCTCCACGTCGATGCTCAGGATCTGCTCGAGGTCCTCGGCCGGGATGTCGAGACCGTCGAGGTTGAGCTCGTCGGCGGTCGGGATCACCCCGACGGCGGTCTGCCGCCCGGTCACCTCGCCTGCCTGGTACTGCACGAGCCAGAGCAGGGGGCGCAGGTTCTCGCGGTACCCGGGCCACAGGAAGTGCCCGTCCTCGGCCTTGGCGAACCAGTTGACATGGGCGAAGATCGGCTGCTCGGTCGCCGAGCCGATGATCTTCAGCCAGTGGGCGGCGTAGTCGGCCTCGGAGTAGGCCATGAACGGCCGCATCGACATCGGGTCGTAGCGCAGCTGGCCGTCGAGCCCGTCGGCGGCGAAGGTCGCCTCGGCGCCGAGCGTCAGACCGTCGTACACGCCCTCGGCGAGGTCGGTGATCGCCCGGACCAACGGCTCACGGTCGCGGGTGCGCCCGCCGAAGATGATCGCGTCGACCGGGACACCGGCCGGGTCCTCGAAGTCCCCGGCGACGTTGGGCACGTTGGCCAGCGTCGTGGTGAAACGGCTGTTGGGGTGGGCCCACGGGGAGTCGTCACCGACCTCGCGGTCGGAGATCTTCTCGCCCTTCCAGTCCTCCCAGCCGGTGACGTCGGCGGGGTAGTCCTTCGTCTTGCCCTCCCACCAGACCTCCTGGGTCGTGGGGTTGTAGGCGACGTTGGTGAAGATCGCGCCGCTGCCGGGCTTGATCGAGTCGAGGGCGGTGGGGTTGGTCAGCTCGTTGGTGTCCTTGGCGACACCGAAGACCCCGTTCTCCGGGTTCATCGCGTAGACCTTGCCATCGTCGCCGACCCACAACCAGGCGATGTCGTCGCCGTAGAACTCGACGTAGTAGCGATCGCCCATCGCGTCCGGCGCCAGCGTCATCGCGAGGTTGGTCTTGCCCGAGGCGCTCGGGAAACCACCGCAGACGTGGTACTTCTTGCCGGTCTGCTTGTCGGTGATCCCCAGGAGCATGAACTGCTCGGCGAGGAACCTTCCCGACGCGCGGCCGTCGTAGCAGGCCTGGCGCAGGCCGTGGGCGATCTTGCCCAGCAGCGCGTTGCCGCCGTACGACGAGCCGAAGTGCAGGATCGTGCGGTCGTCGGCGACGGTGACGAAGTAGCGCTGGTCCTCGGGGGTGCCCTGGCCGAGGTTGGGCAGGTCGCCGGTCACGTGGACCGCGCGGACGAACGAGTTGGGGTCCTCGAGGTTGTCGAGGTGGGCCACGCCCACCCGCGCCATCCGGATCATGTGCAGCACGACGGGACGGTTGTCGGTCAGCTCGACCCCCGCGGCGAAGGGCTCCAGCGGGGAGCCGGGGGGCGCCATCAGGTAGGGCACGACGTACATCGTCTTGCCGGCCGACTGCCCGCGCATCCGCTCCAGCTGCGCGGCGGTCATCTCCTCGGCGTCACGCCAGTTGTTGTAGACGCCCTTGTCCTCCGGCTTGTGCGTCGCGACGATCGTGCGCTCCTCGGAGCGCGCGGTGTCCTTGACGTAGGAACGCGAGTAGTAGAGGCCGTCGCCGGCGGGCAGGAGCTCGCCCGCCTCGAGCGACTCCGCCACCAGGCGGGCGTCGTCGGAGGCGTTGACGACCTCGATGCGGGCAGGCTGGGTCACCCCCGCCCAGTAGGTGACGTACTCCCGGACCTTCGGGTTCTCCAGACCGGCATCGTCGAGAACCTTGGCAACGTCTTGAGCATCCAGCATGTGAGGCACGCCTTTCGGGTCAGCTTGGGCGGCACGCTACCCACCGGTGCGCCGGGGTCGGGCAGGCAGGTCCGATTGGATCGATCCAGAGCCCCTGACGCACGGTGGGCTTCGGCACCCACCAGCCCTAGTCGTAGATCACCGCGGTCCCGCGACGACGCATCTCGGCCAGTCCGTCACGCATGGCCTTGAGCTGCTCGGACGGGTGACCCACCCAGTGCTCGAGCTCTCCGACGATGCGCACCGGCTCCTGGGAGCGGTAGGACCGGGTCGGGTTGCCGGGCAGCTTCTTGTCGGTGACGTTGGGGTCGTCCTCGAGGTCACCCAGCGGCTCGACCTCGTAGATCCTCCCGCGTCCCTGCCCACGGGCGAGCTCGGCTCCCCACACGGCCGCGTCGAGGGTCTCGGTGACGTAGACGTGGTTCATGACCCGTCCCTCCTCGAAGTTGGAGGCACGACCGGGCACCAGGAGGTCCCCGATCGCGAGGTCTGCCCGTGTCCCGTGCAGCAGCACCCCCTCGCGGTAGATCTCGAACGGTCTCGGTGGGGTCGCCTCGCCCATGCCTGCTCCTGGACTCGTCAATGCGCGGCCCCGGTCGGATCGCGGTCCGCAGTGTGGCGCACGACGGGGGCCTTGCCACAAGACCCCCGTCGCGGTACATATTGGGAGTGGCGGGGAGCCGGGCTCACTGTTCCCGTGGTGGCACGCCCGTCGCGCGGTTCCGACGCATCGACACCGGGGCCCCGATCGCCGCCGGGTCGTCGCTGCTCAGCGACGCCGAGACGGCCCGACTCGCGAGACTTCGCTCGGCGGATGATCGGGAGGCCTTCACCGCCGCGCACCTGTTGGTGCGATCGTGCGCGGCAGCGTTGGTCGGCATGGAGCCCCGCCACCTGGAGTTCGTCCAGCGGTGCGCCTCGTGCGGTCGCGACGGCCACGGCCGGCCCACGATCGTCGGGCACCCCGACGTGCACGTCAGCCTCAGCCACACCCGGGGGTGCGTGGCGGCGGTGGCGGCGAGGTCGCCGTGCGGGATCGACGTGGAGATGATCCACCGCGGGCCACCGCCGCGTGGCGTCCTGACGGAGCGGGAGGCCGCCTGGGTCCGCGACGACCCGGACCCGGCGCGGGCCTTCACGATGCTCTGGGTCCGCAAGGAGGCCTTGGTCAAGGCGGGTATCGGCACCCTGGCGGAGGTGGGGAGCCTGGACGTGCTCGACCCCGGCTCGGCCGGAGTGCCCGCGACGATGGAGACGTGGGCCGACCCGCCGTACGTCGGCGCCTGGGTCGTGCTCGACCGGGCGCCGACGTGAGGACCCGACGGGAGGCAGCTCAGACGGTGATGGAGGCCGGCTTGGAGCTGTTGGCGACGCGGTTCTCCGAGTCGATCATCCAGGCGAGCTGCTCGAGGCGCTCGAGGATGCCGTGCAGGATGTCGGCGGTGGTCGGGTCCTCGGCGTCGACGTCGTCGTGGATCCGACGAGCGGTGCCGGCCACGGCGTAGATGGCGGCCGTGATCAGGTCGACGGTGTCCGCGGTGTCGACCTCGGTCGAGGGGAAGGCCGCGAGGCTGCTCTGCTCCGCGACGGTGGCGGCGCGGGCGTCGGGCACGACGTAGAGCGCGCGCATCCGCTCGGCGATGTCGTCGCCGAAGTTGCGGGCATCGTCGACGACCTCGTCCAGCTGCAGGTGCAGGTCGCGGAAGTTCTTGCCGACGACGTTCCAGTGGGCCTGCTTGCCCTGCAGGTGCAGGTCGGTCAGGTCCACCAGCAGCTGCTGCAGGTGGGCGCCGAGCGTCTCGGAGGCGCGGAACGGCGGGTGGGCGGTGTGGGTCTCGGACGTGGTCTGGGTCGTGGTCATGGACTCACCGTGGCATCTTTTCTGGAAGGATTCCAGAAAGGAAAGGCTCGCCTCAGCGCTCGTCAGCCCCGCGGCCACAGCCGCAGATCGCGCTCGCCCGGAGCGCGCCGGAGGCTGCGGAGTCCGTGATCGCCAGGCGCCCGGCACCGTGCGGACCCAGGAGGTGCACGACGATCGCGTCGTCGCCCTCCGTGGCGACCTGGACGATCTCGACGTCGTGCCCCAGCTCGCGCACGGCGGCCAGCACCTCGGCCTCGTGCTCGCG
>NZZG01000113.1 GCA_002698575.1 Pimelobacter sp.
CATGCCGAGGCCGCGCGCCGACTCGTCCGCTCCGCCTCCATGCCCAGCCAGGCCTCCCTCGCGGCGGTGCTCGACCACACGCACCAGCCCCTCGTCGAGGGCTTCGACGCCTCCGGCTCGTGGATCCAGGTCCTGGGGACCGACGAGTCCCGGCACGGTCGCGCCCGGGCACGGGACGGCAGCGCCGTACGGCTGCCCGCCGACGTGGTCGCCCTGGCCGACGAGCTCGCTCCCCGCCTCTGGTCCCACCAGCAGGTCTTCGTCGTCGACGGCCGGGTGAGGCCCACCCTGTCCGCGGAGGTGCTCGACCAGCGTCTGCTCGACCAGACCCAGCACCAGCTGCGGTCGCTGGGACTCGGCTCCGTCCTGGCGGTGCCGCTCGGTGTGGGACAGGAGTGCCTGGGCTTCCTCGCCCTCACGCGCCGGGCCAAGGACCCGGCCTGGTCGCCGGTCGAGATCGACTCCGCGCTCGAGATCGGTCACGACCTGGGTGCCGCCCTGATGACCGCCCGGGCGCTGGAGAGCCAGCGCGCGCTGGTCGAGGAGCTGCGCCAGGTCGACACCTACCGGACCCACCTGATCGAGACGCTGTCGCACGAGATGCGCACTCCCCTGACGGTGATCACCGGCAACCTCGAGATGCTCGGCGAGGTGGCCCTCGACCCCGAGGCGAGCCACCTGCGCGACGCGATGACCCGCGGCACCACGCGGATGCGGCGCGTCGTCGACGACCTGCTCCTCCTGGCCACGGTGAGCCACCCGCACCACCCGCTGGTCCGCACGCCCGTCGACCTGCGCCAGGTCGTGCTGGACGTGGTGGCGCTGGTGGAGTCCTCGGTGCGAGCCAAGCAGATCGCGCTCGACGTGCGCCTCAGCGACCTGGACCTCACGGTCTCGGGACACGACGCCGAGCTCGACCGGCTGCTGAGCAACCTGTTGAGCAACGCGGTGAAGTACACCCCCGCGCACGGGCACGTCTCCCTCTCGGTCGTCCGACGCCGGGGCGAGGTCGTCCTCGAGCTGGTCGACACCGGGCTCGGCATCTCCGAGGCCGACCAGGTCGGCCTGTTCACCTCGTTCTACCGGACCACCAACCCGGAGGCCCTGCGCGAGCCCGGCACCGGCCTCGGGCTCTCCATCGTGGCCCACATCGCCCAGCGTCACGGCGGCAGCGTGGCCGTCAGGTCGCGGCTCGGCGAGGGCACGACGTTCACCGTCACGCTGCCGGCCGCCTGACGCCCGGGGGTTCGCCGTGCGCCGCTGGCGCGGCCGGGATCAGGGCGTCGGTACGACGAAGTGCTCGCGCGCGAAGGCCAGCGACTCCCGCAGGTCGGCCTCGCGCTCCTCGCGGCTGTTGCAGCGTCGGGTGTTGATCTCCAGCACCACGGCGCCGGCGAACGACGTGGACGCCAGGTGCCCCAGGAAGCCGGCTGCGTCCATCGCCCCCCGGCCGGGCACGAGGTGCTCGTCCTTGGCCGAGCCGCTGCCGTCGGTGAGGTGGACGTGACGCAGCCGCTCCCCGAGCCGCTGGGCCATCTCCACGACGTCGGAGTGCGCGATCGCGGCGTGCGAGAGGTCGATGGTGGTGTTGGCGTACGGCTCCTCGGAGGGGTCCCAGCCCGGCAGGTACATCTCGGCGCCGCGCTTCTTGGTGGCGCGCCAGGGGTACATGTTCTCGACGGCGAACCGGATGCCGGTGGAGTTCTCGAGGGCGGCGATCCCGTCGACGAAGTCGCGCGCGTACTCCTTCTGCCACCGGAAGGGCGGGTGCACCACGACCACCTCGGCGCCCACGTCGTGCGCCATCTCGGCCGACCGCTCGAGCTTGCCCCACGGCTCGGTCCCCCAGACCCGCTGGGTGAGCAGCAGGGTCGGGGCGTGGACGGCGCAGATCGGGATCTCGTGGTGCTCCGAGAGCTGGCGCACCGCCGAGGTCTGCTGGCTGAGGGCGTCGATGCCGACCATCACCTCGACGGCGTCGTAGCCCAGGGCGGAGGCGTAGGCGAAGCCGTGCGCGGTCGACTCGGGGTAGACCGACGAGGTGGACAGACCGATGCGGGTCATGCGCGACTCACCTCCCTGCCTCGGTGCTCAGCGACCATCGGTGACGCTGAGCCGGTCGATCCGTTCCAGGATGACGCCCTCACGCAAGGCCCAGGGGCAGATCTCCAACGCCGGCAGGTCGAAGATGTCCATGCAGGCCTCGGCGACGAGTGCGCCGGGCAGCACCTGGTGGGCCCGACTGGCCGAGACGCCCGGCAACGCCGCCAGCTCGTCGGCGTCCATGTCCACGAGCTTGGGGATCCACTCGCGCAGGTCGTCAAGGTGCAGGACCCGGGGCACCAGCGGGCCGTCGCCCGAGGGCGGCGCTCCACAGATCCGCGCCAGCGAGCGGAACGTCTTCGACGTCGCTGCCGCACGGTGCGGGGTGCCGGCTCGCAGCAGGTTGCCCGCGTCCCGGGCGATGTCGGTGCGGATCCGCTTGCGGATCTTCTTCAGGTCGGACTCGTCGAGACGCTCCTCGAAGTGGGCACGCGCCAGTCGGGCCGCGCCCAGCGGGAGCGACCAGGCGACGTCGGGCCGTTCGTCGCCGCCACCGGCGATCTCGAGCGAGCCCCCGCCGATGTCGAAGACCGCCAGCCGGCCGGCCGACCACCCGAACCAGCGACGCACCGCCAGGAAGGTCAGTCGTGCCTCGTCCTCGCCCGAGAGCACGCCGAGCTCGACGTCGGTCCTGCTGCGCACCGTGGCCAGCACGTCGTCGGAGTTGACCGCGTCGCGCACCGCCGAGGTGGCGAACGCCAGCATGTCCTCGCAGCCCTTCTCCTCCGCGACCACGAGCGCCTCGGCCGTGAAGTCGACCAGCGCCTCGATGCCGCTCGTGGAGACGGCGCCGCTCTCGTCGAGGTGCTCGGCCAGGCGCAACGGCTGCTTGTAGGAGTACGCCGGCAGCGGTGCTGCGCCGTCGTGGGCGTCGACCACCAGCAGGTGGCCGGTGTTGGACCCGATGTCCAGGACGCCCAAGCGCATGGGGCCAACCTACCGTCGGCTGGACGGCCGTAGGCTCGCGCCCATGCCTGAGGTCGATCTCGTCTTTCCGCGCGCGTTCGTGGAGTTCGTCAACCCCGCCGACGAGACCGAGGTGATGCGCTGCGACCTCACCTGGCTGACCAGCGCCTACCGGTGCATCTTCGGCGAGGGCTGTGCCGGCATCTACGCCGACGCCCCGGACACGGGGTGCTGCACGCTCGGCGCCCACTTCGCCGACAAGGACGACGAGAAGCGGGTCGCCGGCTTCGTGGCAGAGCTGACCCCGGAGCAGTGGCAGTTCCACCCGGGCCGACCGGTCAAGAAGAAGGACTGGATCGAGACCGACGAGGACGGCGAGCGCAAGACCCTGGCCATCACCGTCGACGGGCAGCAGGCCTGCGTCTTCCACAACCGGGCCGACTTCGCCCCCGGTGGCCCCGACGCGGCAGCGGTCGGCGCGGGCTGCGCGCTGCACGGCCTGGCGCTCGACCGAGGGCTCAACCCCCTGGAGACCAAGCCCGACGTGTGCTGGCAGCTCCCGATCCGACGGACGTTCCGCGACGTGGAGCAGCAGGACGGCTCGACGTACACCGAGGTGACGATCGCCGAGTACGACCGCCGCGGCTGGGGTCCCGGGGGCCACGACCTCGACTGGTACTGCTCCGGCAACACCGAGGCCCACGTCGCCCCCGACCCCGTCTACGTGACCAACGAGGCCGAGCTGACCGAGCTGATGGGCAGGCCGGCCTACGACGAGCTGGTGCGCCACTGCGAGGCACACCTGCGCTCCCGCTCCGCCCTCGCCATCCACCCGGCCTCCCGCACCACGCCCTGACGTCGAGCGCAGCGAGGAGCTCGGCGAGCGCAGCGAGGCCGGCACAGCCCCTGGGTGTCTCGACGTCGAGACACCCGGACCCCGGGGTCAGCACTGACTGAGGTGGGGCTGAGAATGTTCAGCATGCGCCTCGACCATCTCTCGTACGCTGCCGGACCCGATGGCCTCGCCGCCGCCGCGGAGAAGATCGGGTCGCTGCTGGGCGGCACCTTCGCCGACGGGGGCATCCACCCCCGGTTCGGCACCGTCAACATGACGCTCGCGCTCGCCGACGGCACCTACATCGAGATCGTCGAGGCCCTCGACCACCCGGCCTCCGACAAGGCGCCCTTCGGCCAGGCCGTCAAGGCGCGCTCGGCGCTCGGCGGCGGCTGGCTCGGCTGGGTCGTCTCGGTCGACGACATCTCGGTCGTCGAGCAGCGTCTCGGCCGCTCGGCCGTGGCCGGCAACCGCCACCGCCCCGACGGCACCGAGCTGCGCTGGCAGCAGATCGGCGTCAACGGCACGATCGCCGACCCGCAGCTGCCGTTCTTCGTGCAGTGGGACGTCGCCGCCGAGCTGCACCCCTCGGCCGGGGCCGACGAGGGCCTGAGCCTGGCCTGCCTCGAGATCGCCGGCGACCCGCAGCGCGTGAGCGAGTGGCTCGGCGAGACCGTCGAGGCGCCGCTGGAGGACGTGAAGGTCGAGTGGGTCGCCCCGCACGGCACCCCCGGCATCCTGGCCGCCCAGGTCCAGACGCCGACCGGCCTGATCCGGATCTGAGCCGCTGAGCAAGCCGCTCCCCGGAGCGATCCCGAGCCCCAACATCTGGAAGCACACCGCGACCTACGAGATCGAGAACCACGCCGTCGACCCCGACGGTCGGCTCTGGGCGGCGATGGCCGACCGGGTCGCCTGGGCCGGTCGTGACGTGCTCGACCTCGGCTGCGGCACCGGCTTCCACCTGCCCGCCTTCGCCGAGGAGGCGCGCACGGTGACCGGCGTCGAGCCGCACCCCGACCTCGCGGCGCTGGCCGCACGCCGTACGCGTCGGCTCGAGCACGTCACCGTGCTGCCGGGCACCGCGCAGGCGATCCCGCTGCCGGACGCCTCGGTCGACGTCGTGCACGTCCGCTGGGCCTACTTCTTCGGCCCCGGGTGCGAGCCCGGTCTCGCCGAGCTGGACCGGGTCGTACGGCGCGGGGGCACCGCCCTGGTGATCGACAACGACGGCTCACGCTCGACGTTCGGCTCGTGGTTCCGGCGCGGCTACCCGCACCTGCCGCCACCCCGGGAGATCGAGCGCTTCTGGGCCCGGCGCGGCTGGACCCGCACCCCGGTCGACATGGGGTGGCGCTTCACCTCGCGCGCCGACCTGGAGGCGGTCGTCCGCATCGAGTTCGCCCCACGGACCGCCGAGGAGCTCCTGCGCGAGCACACCGGCCTGGAGGTCGACTACGCCGTCAACCTGTGGAGCCGGACCTACTGACCCACGGCGGACCCACGGCGCTGCTCCCTACGCCCCCGACGAGGCGCGGATCGTCAGGTCCGGGGTGAGCAGCAGACCGTCGGCGACCTTCGTCGGTACGCCTAGCAGGTCCTCCAGCGCGCGCACGACGGCGACCGCGACCTCCTCGAGCGGCTGGCGCACCGAGGTGAGCCCGGGGTAGACCACCTGGGCCACCTGGGAGTCGTCGAAGCCGACGACCGCGATGTCCCGGCCGGGGTGGAGCCCCCGCTCCGCCAGGGTCCGCAGCACCCCCATCGCGAGGGTGTCCGAGGCGCACACGAACGCCGTGGGGCGCGCCTCGTCGAGCAGGTGGCTGCTGGCGTCCCGGCCGCTCCACACGGTGTCCTCGACGCGGGAGGCCATGCCGGTGGTGGACAGACCGCGCTCCTTGAGGGCCCGGCTCCAGCCGGAGCGACGGTCCTCCCCGATGCGGGAGTCCTTGCGCCAGCCGATCCAGGCGATCCGGGTGTGTCCACGATCGAGCAGGTGGCGGGTCGCGAGCTCGGTGCCGGCGGCCCCGTCGACGTCGACCCAGGGGTGGCGGGCCTCCGGATCGTCCCAGGGACGCCCGAAGGCCACGAAGGGCGCGCGTCGTTGACGCAGCCACGTCGCCTGCGGGTTGCCGAGGTAGGTGTCGGTGACGATGAACGCGTCGACCGCCGTCGAGCGCACCAGGTCGTCGTAGCCCTCGAGCGGGTCGGCGCCCTCGCCGGAGAAGACCAGGACGTGGTAGCCGGCCTCGCGGGAGGTCCACACGAGGGAGTGGACGAAGCGGTCCATCGCCGCGTTGGCGGTGCCCTCCTGGACCGGGCTCAGCCGCAGGCCGACGAGGTGCGAGGCGCGCGTGCGCAGGTTGCGGGCGGCGCGGTTGGGCAGGTAGCCGAGCTCGTCGATCGCCCGCTGGACCCGGACGAGCGTCTCGGCACGCAGGAGGTCGGGGTTGTTGACGGCGTTGGAGACGGTCTGGCGCGAGACGCCCGCGCGCTCGGCGACGTCGGCGAGGGTGGGCGGCGACAGCGGCACGTGGCCGGAGATGCCGGTGAACCCGGACGCCCCGGTGGTCCTGTCCATCTCACCCACTCACCCGTCGTCGACCGACCCAGTTGAACGATCCAAGGCGCCAGCATAGAGCGACCGGCGGGGCGGCACACGGGTGTCACGGCGGTCGGTGTCGGTGGGCTCGCCTAGCGTTCGGTGCATGGCCAAGTCAGCACCCCGATCCCCCCGACCGAGCTACCGCTGCGCCGAGTGCGGCTGGGAGACCGCGAAGTGGGTGGGCCGCTGCGGCGAGTGCCAGGCCTGGGGCTCGGTGGCCGAGGCCGGTGCCGTCACCGCACGGACGGCGGCGGGTCCCGTCACGACAGCGGCCGTCCCGATCGGCCAGGTCTCCGTCGAGGACTCCGTCGCCCGCGTCAGCGGCGTCCCCGAGCTCGACCGCGTGCTGGGTGGCGGGGTCGTGCCGGGCGCCGCGATCCTGCTGGCCGGCGAGCCCGGCGTCGGCAAGAGCACCCTGCTGCTGGAGGTCGCCGCCCGTTCGGCCGCGAGCCGGCAGCGGGTCCTCTACGTGACCGGGGAGGAGTCGGCGAGCCAGGTGCGGCTGCGCGCCGACCGCACGGGAGGGGTCTTCGAGGAGCTGTTCCTCGCTGCGGAGACCGACCTCGGAGCGGTGCTGACCCACATCGAGGAGGTCCGCCCCACGCTCCTGGTGGTCGACTCGGTGCAGACCATCGGCGCCTCCGACATCGACGGGGTCCCCGGCGGCGTCACGCAGGTGAAGGAGGTCGCCGCGGCGCTGGTGCGGGTCGCCAAGACCCGCAACATCGCCACGGTCCTGGTCGGGCACGTCACCAAGGACGGTGGCATCGCCGGTCCTCGCGTGCTCGAGCACCTCGTCGACGTGGTGCTGCACTTCGAGGGCGACCGCAACTCCCGCTTCCGGATGCTGCGGGCGGTCAAGAACCGTTTCGGTCCCGTGGACGAGGTCGGCTGCTTCGACCTCGGTCCCGACGGGATCAGCGCGGTCGAGGATCCCACCGGTCTCTTCCTCGAGCAGCACCACGGCCGGGTCTCGGGCACCTGCGTCGCGGTGGCGATGGAGGGTCGGCGTCCGATGCTGGCCGAGGTGCAGGCCCTGGTGACCCTCAGCGGCAGCGAGCGACCTCGCCGTACGACGTCCGGCATCGACAACTCACGCCTGGCGATGGTGCTGGCGGTGCTGCACCAGCACTGCGGGATCAAGCTGCACCACCACGACGTGTTCACCTCGACCGTCGGCGGCGCCCGGTTGACCGAGCCGGCCAGCGACCTCGCCGTCGCCGTCGCCCTCGCGTCGTCGTACTTCGTCAGCCCGGCGCCGCAGGGCGTCGTGGCGATGGGCGAGATCGGCCTGGCCGGCGAGCTGCGCCGGGTGCGCGACATGCCGCAGCGGCTCGCCGAGGCCGCCAGGCTGGGGTTCTCGATGGCCGTGGTCCCCAGCGAGCACACCGTGCCCGGCGGACCGCGGCCGTCGTCGCAGGGCCGGATGGTCGACGGGATGCGCGTCGTCGAGGCCCCCGACGTCCACACCGCACTGCGACTGCTGCACCTCAGCGAGCGCACCAAGCACGCGCTCGAGGTCGTCGAGGACCACTGACCCCGGGCTGCGGCGGACGTCTCGCCCTGTCCGGACTTCGTCCGGCCTGTCCCGCCACACCCCCGTCGAGACAGGTCACGGCCGCGCCCGGTACTAGGGTGCACTCGTGAGTGCCACCGACCGCAGCGAGGAGCAGCTGCGCCTGCGCGCCACCCTCGCCTCCATCGCCCCGGGGACCGCGCTGCGCGACGGCCTCGAGCGGATCCTGCGCGGACGCACCGGCGCCCTGGTCGTCATCGGGCACGACCGCACCGTGGAGTCGATCGCCACGGGCGGGTTCGCCCTGGACGTCCCCTTCACCGCCACCGGCCTGCGCGAGCTCGCCAAGATGGACGGCGGCATCATCATCGACAAGGACATCACCCGGATCATCCGCGCGGCGGTCCACCTGATGCCCGACCACTCGATCCCCTCCGAGGAGACCGGAACCCGCCACCGCACCGCGGACCGGGTGGCCAAGCAGACGGGGTTCCCCGTCATCTCGGTGTCGCAGTCGATGCAGATCATCGCCGCCTACGTCGGGGAGACGCGCCACGTCCTGGAGGACTCGGGCCAGATCCTCTCCCGGGCCAACCAGGCCCTGGCCACCCTCGAGCGCTACAAGCTCCGCCTCGACGAGGTGTCGAGCACCCTGTCGGCCCTGGAGATCGAGGACCTCGTCACCGTGCGCGACGTCGCCGTCGTCGCCCAGCGCCTGGAGATGGTGACCCGGATCGCCCGCGAGATCGAGGACTACGTGCTCGAGCTCGGCACCGACGGTCGGCTGCTCTCGCTCCAGCTCGAGGAGCTCATCACCGGCGTCGACGCCGAGCGCGAGCTCGTGATCCGCGACTACGTGCCCTCCGGGCGCAGGGGCAAGAGCCCCGAGGTGCTCCTGGCCCGGCTCGAGGCGCTCTCCCCCACCGAGCTGGTCGACCCCGGCGCCTCGGCGCGCGTCCTCGGGCTCAGCACCGGCGAGCACCTCGACGGCGCGGTCGCTCCTCGCGGCTACCGGCTGCTCGCCAAGGTCCCCCGCCTGCCCCCGGCCGTGGTCGACCGGCTGGTGGACCACTTCGGCACCCTGCAGAAGCTGCTCTCGGCCGGTGTCGACGACCTCCAGGCCGTGGACGGGGTGGGCGAGCTGCGCGCCCGCAGCGTGCGAGAGGGCCTGAGCCGTCTGGCGGAGTCGACCATCCTCGAGCGCTACGTCTGAGCCCGCAGTGACTGTCCGAGGAACGAGGACGGTCACGTCGCGGGCGAAGATTGAGCGAGGCCTGCGGGCGAGGGACGAGCCCGCAACGGCCGAGACGAAATCCCGTGAGCCGACCACCAGCCGCACGCCGAGGACGAGGACGAGGCGCTGGAGCGCCTCACACCTCAACCAGCGATGCCGGAACCCTGCTTGTCCTGCTTGCTCTGCTTGTCCTGCTTGTCCTGCTTGCCCTGCTTGCTCTGGTTGCCCGACGTGTCCTTCAGCCTCTCCGCGTCCGGCTCCGCCTCCGGCTCGGGCGCCGTGGGCGCGACCAGGTCGAAGACCAGGTCGGCGGGCTCCCCGCCGTACGCCGCCGCCGTGACGCGGTAGTCGGCGGCGGGCGCGAACTCCGTGAGCCGAGGACACCCGGTGTCGGAGCGACGCGTGTTCCAGCGCAGGTCGTAGGTCGCGGTGACCGCCCGCCGGACGACGACCGCCCGCTCGGGGAGCGCACCCGGGCACTCCCGGCTCGCCCACACCTCGTCGTCGCCGGTAGAGATCCGCACCGCGAGCGTGTCGGCCGAGACCTGCCAGGTGCAGGCCTCCGCGTTGATGGTGCGCAGCTGGAGCGTGATCAGCGCCGACCGCCCGGCAACGGCACGCTGCACGGTCGGGGTCACGGCGATGTCGTCGTCGGCACACTCCCCCTCGGGCTCGGCCAGCGGCGGCGCGGTCGGCAGGACGACGGTCGGCTCGGGCGGCGTCGCCGACCGGTTCTTCTTGCCCTTCTTCTTCCCGGTGCCCGCGGTGGGGCCGGTCGTCGGGGTCGTGGGCGGCGCCGCGCTCTCCTGGTCCGCGCCCACGGTGCTCGCGGTGACGCCCCGGTCCGTGGACTCCGCGCCACCTCCGAGGAGGTTGACCACGATCAGGACCAGTGCGACGACGGTCCCGAGCACGAAGAGCCGACGTCGCCAGTAGACCGCGGGGCCCAGCGGCCCTCCCGTGCCGGGTCGCCCGGCAGGCGTCGTCGAGGTCATGGGGCGACGCTAACGATCCGACCCTCCCCGACGGGGGTGCCACTCCGCAGGGACAATCGTCGGGTGCCTCACGCCCTGCATGACCCGGTCCTCGACTGGTACGACGAGCACGCGCGCGAGCTGCCCTGGCGCGGCGACGACGCCTCGGCGTGGTCGGTGATGGTCTCCGAGTTCATGCTCCAGCAGACCCCGGTGGTCCGCGTGCTCCCGATGCACCAGGAGTGGCTGCGTCGCTGGCCCACCCCGGCAGACCTGGCTGCAGCACCGTCGGGAGAGGCGGTCCGGTCGTGGGGGCGCCTGGGCTACCCGCGCCGCGCCCTGCGCCTGCACGCGGCCGCGGTGGCCATCACCGAGCAGCACGGAGGTGTCGTCCCCTCCGAGTACGACGAGCTGCTCGCCCTGCCCGGCGTGGGCGACTACACCGCCTCGGCCATCGCGTCCTTCGCCTACGGCCGACGCCACGTGGTGCTGGACACCAACGTGCGCCGCGTGTTCGCCCGGGCGCTGAGCGGCGTGGAGTTCCCCGCGCCCGCGGTCACCCGGGCCGAGCGCGACCTGGGGGCGAGGCTGCTGCCCGACGACGCGCCGACCGCCGCCACGTGGGCGGTGGCGGTGATGGAGCTCGGTGCGCTCGTCTGCACCGCCGCCACCCCGCGCTGTGACGCCTGCCCGATCCGCCGGCGGTGTGCCTGGCAGCTGGCCGGCAAGCCGCCGTACGACGGCCCGCCGCGGAAGGCGCAGACCTGGGCCGGCACCGACCGGCAGTGCCGCGGCCGGCTGCTGGGCGTGCTGCGCGACAGCGAGGTCCCGGTGCCCCGGGCCCGCCTGGACGCGGTGTGGAGCGACGAGTCCCAGCGCGAGCGCTGCCTGGCGAGCCTGGTCGCCGACCGGCTCGCCGTACGCCTCGACGACGGCGACCGCTACGCCCTGCCCTGACCTGCCCCTGACTGCCCTGCCCTGCCCTCCCCAGACCTGCCCTGACCCGGCAACGACCGACATCACGCGGAACTGACGCTGACCCGCCGCCTGTCGGCGACGGGTCAGCGATGAGCTGCGGGATCAGGCGAGCTGGGCTCCGCCGCCCTCGGCCTCGCCGCCCTTGCCACGGGGGACGTCGCGCGGTCCCTCGTCCTCGGTGCCGGGGAGGTCGGGGGTGCTGCCGCCGATCTCCGCGGCGTCGAAGGGCGGCAGGTCGGGTAGCTCGCCGACCTTCTGGCCCTCGAAGGTGAAGGTCGCGCTCGGGCCCTCGCCCTCGACGTCGACCAGCACGATCTGACCGGGGCCGACCTCACCGAACAGCATCTTCTCGGCGAGGGTGTCCTCGATCTCGCGCTGGATCGTGCGGCGCAGCGGACGGGCACCGAGGACCGGGTCGAAGCCGCGCACCGCCAGCAGGTCCTTGGCGGCCTGGGTCAGCTCGATGCGCATGTCGCGGTCGCGCATCCGCAGCTCGACCGAGGCGATCATGTTGTCGACCATGTGGACGATCTGCTCCCGCGACAGCGGCGGGAAGACCACGATCTCGTCGACACGGTTGAGGAACTCGGGCCGGAAGTGCTGCTTGAGCTCGTCCTGCACCTTGCCCTTCATCCGCTCGTAGGACCCGGCGGCGTCGCCCGACTGGTTGAAGCCGAGGTGGACCGACTTGTTGATGTCCTTGGTGCCGAGGTTGGTGGTCATGATGATGACGGTGTTCTTGAAGTCGACCACCCGGCCCTGGGAGTCGGTGAGCCGACCCTCCTCCAGGATCTGCAACAGCGAGTTGAAGATGTCGGGGTGGGCCTTCTCGACCTCGTCGAAGAGCACCACGGAGAACGGCTTGCGGCGCACCTTCTCGGTGAGCTGGCCGCCCTCCTCGTACCCGACGTAGCCGGGAGGCGAGCCGAAGAGCCGCGAGACGGTGTGCTTCTCGGAGAACTCCGACATGTCGAGCTGGATCAGGGAGTCCTCGTCGCCGAAGAGGAACTCGGCGAGCGTCTTGGACAGCCAGGTCTTGCCGACGCCGGAGGGGCCGGCGAAGATGAACGAGCCGCCGGGACGCTTGGGGTCCTTCAACCCCGCACGCGTGCGACGGATCGCGCGGGAGAGCGCCTTGACGGCCTCGTCCTGGCCGATGACCCGCTTGTGGAGCTCGTCCTCCATCTTGAGCAGTCGGGAGGACTCCTCCTCGGAGAGCTTGACGATCGGGATGCCGGTCGCGACGGCGAGCACCTCGGCGATCAGCTCCTCGTCGACCTCGGCGACGTCGTCCATGTCGCCGGCGCGCCACTGCTTCTCGCGCTCGGACTTCTTGAGGATGAGCTGCTTCTCCTCGTCACGCAGGCGCGCGGCGGCCTCGAAGTCCTGACCGTCGATCGCCGCCTCCTTGCGCTGACGGACCTCGCCGATCTGGTCGTCGTAGTCGCGCAGGTCGGCCGGCTGGGTCATCCGCCGGATCCGCAGCCGCGAGCCGGCCTCGTCGATCAGGTCGATCGCCTTGTCGGGCAGGAACCGGTCGGAGATGTAGCGGTCGGCCAGGGTCGCGGCCGAGACCAGCGCCTCGTCGGTGATCGTCACCCGGTGGTGGGCCTCGTAGCGGTCACGCAGGCCCTTGAGCATCTCGATCGTGTGCGCGATCGACGGCTCGGCGACCTGGATCGGCTGGAAGCGGCGCTCGAGGGCGGCGTCCTTCTCGAGGTACTTGCGGTACTCGTCGAGCGTCGTCGCACCGATCGTCTGCAGCTCGCCGCGGGCCAGCATCGGCTTGAGGATGCTGGCGGCGTCGATGGCGCCCTCGGCCGCACCGGCGCCGACGAGGGTGTGGATCTCGTCGATGAACAGCACGATGTCGCCGCGAGTGCGGATCTCCTTGAGGACCTTCTTGAGCCGCTCCTCGAAGTCACCGCGGTAGCGGCTGCCGGCGACGAGCGCACCGAGGTCGAGGGTGTAGATCTGCTTGTCCTTCAACGTCTCGGGCACGTTGCCCTTGACGATGTCCTGGGCCAGGCCCTCGACGATCGTGGTCTTGCCGACGCCGGGCTCACCGATCAGGACCGGGTTGTTCTTCGTGCGGCGCGAGAGGATCTGCATCACGCGCTCGATCTCGGACTCGCGCCCGATGACCGGGTCGAGCTTGCCCTCGCGGGCGTCTTGGGTGAGGTTGCGTCCGAACTGGTCGAGCACCAGGGACGAGGACGGCGCGTCACCGCCGGCACCCTGGGCGGCGGCCTGGGCGGTCGACTCCTTGCCCTGGAAACCGGAGAGCAGCTGGATGACCTGCTGGCGGACCCGGTTGAGGTCGGCACCGAGCTTCTGCAGCACCTGGGCGGCCACGCCCTCCCCCTCGCGGATCAGGCCGAGCAGGATGTGCTCGGTGCCGATGTAGGAGTGGCCGAGCTGCAGCGCCTCGCGCAGGGACAGCTCGAGCACCTTCTTGGCGCGCGGCGTGAAGGGGATGTGACCCGACGGCGCCTGCTGGCCCTGACCGATGATCTCCTCGACCTGGGCGCGCACCGCCTCCAGGGAGATGTCGAGGCTCTCGAGCGCCTTGGCCGCGACGCCCTCACCCTCGCGGATCAGGCCCAGCAGGATGTGCTCGGTGCCGATGTAGTTGTGGCCCAGCTGTAGCGCCTCGCGCAGCGACAGCTCAAGCACCTTCTTGGCGCGCGGTGTGAACGGAATGTGTCCCGTCGGCTGCTGTTGGCCC
>NZZG01000114.1 GCA_002698575.1 Pimelobacter sp.
CAGCGCCTGGCGCAGCGCAGCGCGGGTGGCGTCGAGCTCGGCCTGCAGCTCGACGTTGCGAGCCGTCAGCGCGGCGGCCTGGTGCTCCAGGTCGACGATCCGGCGCACCCCCTCGATGCCGATCCCCGAGGAGGTGAGCTCCGCGATGGAGCGCAGCTTCTCGATGTCGCGCAACGAGTAGCGTCGCCCGCCCCCACCGGTGCGACCGGGAGTGATCAGTCCCAGGCGCTCGTAGGTGCGCAGCGTCTGGGGGTGCAGCCCGGTGAGCTCGGCGGCGACGCTGATCACGTAGACAGCGGCCTCGGGCGCCGGCGTGGGCGCGAAGGGCGGGCGCTGGGCGGCCATCACGTCTCCTCGAAGAGTCCTGCACGCAGCGGCTTGGCGGCCGCTGCTTCACGATAGGCCTCGATGGCGCTGCGCGCAGCCTCGTCGAGCACCGCGGGCACCTGGACCTCGACGGTGACCAGCAGGTCGCCGCGGGTGCCGTCGGAGCGTGGCGCGCCCTTGCCCCGGACGCGGAAGCTGCGACCGTTGGGGGTCCCGGCCGGGATCCGCAGCGTGACGGGTGCGCCGCCGAGGGTGGGCACCTTGATCTCGGCCCCGAGGGCGAGCTCGTCGAACCCGACGGGCACGTCGATGGTCAGGTTGTCGTCCTTGCGGGCGAAGAGCCGGTGCGGCGTGACCTTGACGCTGACGTAGAGGTCGCCGGCCGGGCCGCCGTCCTCGCCGGCACCTCCCTTGCCGCGCAGCCGGATCCGCTGGCCGTCCTTGACGCCGGCGGGGATCCGCGCCTGGATGGTGCGTGCCGAGGACCCCCGCCCGGAGCCGTGACAGGTCGGGCAGGCCTCGTCGTAGATCAGCTGACGGCCGGCGCAGGCAGGGCAGGTCTCGTTCATCGAGAACGCCCCGCCCATGCTGGCCGTGACGTAGCCGGCCCCTTCGCAGGTGGCGCAGATGTGCGGTCGGGTGCCGGGCTTGCCACCGGTGCCCGAGCACGCCGGGCACGCCGCGTCGGAGGTCAGCCGCAGCGAGATCGTCACGCCGTCGATCGCGTCGGTGAACGAGATCGTCGCGCTGGTCTCGGCGTCCGGTCCCTTACGAGGACGGCGGGCCTGCTGACGGCGTCCGCCGCCTCCGCCGAAGAGGTCGCCGAACATGTCGCCGATCCCGCCGCCGCCCCCGGCCCCGCCGCGGTCACGCAGCAGGTCGTCGAGGTTGAAGCCCCCGCCTCCCGCAGAGCCGCCGAAGCCGCCACCGCCCCGTGCGCCGCCGAAGCCGCCGCTGCCGTAGAGGCGACGCATCTCGTCGTACTTCGGCCGCTTCTCGGGGTCGCCGATGACGTCGTAGGCCTCGGCGACCTTCTTGAAGGTGTCGTGCTTGGCGGTGTCGCCCGGGTGGGAGTCGGGGTGGTTGTCCTTGGCGAGCTTGCGGTAGGCCTTCTTGATGTCGGCCGCGGCCGCGTCCTTCTTCACGCCGAGCACGGCGTAGAAGTCCTGCTGCGCCCAGTCGGTGCGAAACTCCTCAGTGCCTGCCACGGGTCACCCCTCCTCTCACTCGTACGACGTGTGGTTGCGCTGCTGCTCGGCTCACGGGGTCTCGAGGCTCGTCGCTGGCGCTCCTCGCACCTCGACCAGCGTCGGCGGGACCGGCTCAACCACCGGCCGGCTCGACGGTCAGGACCTGCGCGGCGCGCACGACCCGGTCGCCGATCTTGTAGCCCGACTTGGCGACCACCTTCACGGTGGTCACGCTGACCTCCTCGTCGGGACCCATGCTCGACAGGGCCTCGTGCACCGTGGGGTCGAAGGCCTCGCCGGGCTCGCCGAACTTCACCAGCCCCGACGAGGCGACCGTGCGCTCGAGCTGGTCGGCGACGGTCTTGAGCCCGCCGTCGAGCTCCCCGTGCTCGCGGGCCCGGTCGATGGTGTCGAGGACCTCGGTGATCGGGGCGAGCGCGGCGTAGGTCGCGTTCTGCTTGACCAGGTCGCGGTCGCGCTCGACGCGGCGCTTGTAGTTGACGAACTCCGCCTGGAGGCGCTGCAGGTCGAGCGTGCGCTCCTGCAGCTCCATCTGCGTCACGGTGAGCTCGTCGCCGCCCGGACCGGCGGCTGAGTCGACCAGTCCCTCGGCGCCCTCGGCAGCGGCCTCGACGTCGGCCAGGTCGGCCGGCTCGAGCGGCCCGCCCTCCTCGACCCAGTCGTCGACGCCACTGATGTCCCCGGTGCCGGCATCGGCGATGCCGTCGGCCGTGCCGTCGGCGGGCGCCTCGGCCCCGGCGGCCCCGTCCGCCGACCGAGCCGGGGCCCCCTCCCCCGCGTCGGCGGGGAGAGGGGACTCGACCTCGGTCTCGTTGGGCATCTCGGCCGCAGCGTCACCGAAGGTGCCCTCGACGGGCTCCTCGGGCTGCCCCGGCCGGTCCTGGTGACCTGAGGTCACTTGGACTCACCCTCGGCGGCATCGCCCGCCGCGGCGTCGCCCTCGGCGGCCGGCTCGTCGACGACCTCGGCGTCGACCACGTCGGCGTCGACGATGTCCTCGTCGGCCTCACCGGTCGCGCCCGTGGCTCCGCCGGCAGCGGCCTGGTCGGCCTCCGCGGCGGCGTACATCGCCGCACCCATCTTCTGGCTCGACTCACCGAGCTTGGTGACCGCGGCGGTGATCTCCTCGCCGGAGGCCTCCTCGTTCTCCAGGACGGCCTTGAGGGCGTCGAGGTCGGCGGTGACCTCGGTCTTGACGTCCTCGGGGAGCTTGTCGTCGTTGTCGGTGAGGAACTTCTCGGTCGTGTAGACGAGCTGCTCGGCCTGGTTGCGCGACTCGACGGCCTCGCGACGCTTGGCGTCCTCCTCGGCGTACTGCTCGGCCTCCTTGACCATCCGGTCGATGTCGTCCTTGGACAGCGCGGAGCCGCCGGAGATCGTCATCGACTGCTCGCGGCCGGACGCGGTGTCCTTGGCAGAGACGTGGACGATGCCGTTGGCGTCGATGTCGAAGGTGACCTCGATCTTCGGCACCCCGCGCGGAGCCGGCGGCAGGCCGGTGAGCTCGAAGTTGCCCAGCGGCTGGTTCTGCGACCACATCTGGCGCTCACCCTGGGCGACCTTGATCTCGACCGACGGCTGGTTGTCGTCGGCCGTGGTGAAGACCTCGGACCGCTTGGTCGGGATCGTGGTGTTGCGTTCGATGAGGTTGGTCATCACCCCACCCTTGGTCTCGATGCCCAGCGACAGCGGGGTGACGTCGAGCAGGAGGACGTCCTTGACCTCGCCCTTGAGGACACCGGCCTGGAGCGCGGCGCCGACGGCGACGACCTCGTCGGGGTTGACGCCCTTGTTGGCCTCCTTGCCACCGAGCAGCTCCTTGACGAGCTCACCGACGGCGGGCATGCGGGTGGAGCCACCCACCAGCACCACGTGGTCGATGTTGGCGACCGCGACGCCACCGTCCTTGAGGACGCTCTGGAACGGCGCCTTCGTGCGGTCGAGCAGGTCCGCGGTGAGCTTCTGGAACTCCGCGCGGGTCAGGCGCTCCTCGAAGTGCAGCGGCCCGGACTCGCCGTGGGTGATGTAGGGCAGGTGGATCGTGGTGTCGCTGGAGCTCGACAGCTCGATCTTCGCCTTCTCGGCGGCCTCCTGCAGGCGCTGCTTGGCGATCTTGTCCGCGGCGAGGTCGACGCCGTTGTTGGCCTTGAAGGTCTTGACCATCCACTCGACGACCCGGTTGTCCCAGTCGTCACCGCCGAGCTCGTTGTCACCGGAGGTCGCCTTGACCTCGACGACGCCCTCACCGATCTCCAGCAGGGACACGTCGAACGTGCCGCCACCAAGGTCGAAGACGAGGATCGTCTGGTCGTCGCCCTTGTCCAGGCCGTAGGCCAGCGCGGCCGCGGTCGGCTCGTTGACGATGCGGCTGACGTTGAGGCCCGCGATCTCGCCGGCCTCCTTGGTCGCCTGGCGCTGGGCGTCGGAGAAGTACGCCGGCACGGTGATCACCGCGTCGGTGACGGTCTCGCCGAGGTAGGCCTCGGCGTCGCGCTTGAGCTTCTGCAGCACGAACGCGGAGATCTGCTGGGGGGTGAAGTCCTTCTCGTCGACCGTCTGCTTCCAGTCGGTGCCCATGTGGCGCTTGACGGAGCGGATGGTGCGGTCGACGTTGGTGACCGCCTGACGCTTGGCGACCTCGCCGACGAGGACCTCGCCGGACTTCGCGAACGCGACGACGGACGGGGTGGTGCGGGCGCCCTCGGCGTTGGCGATGACCGTGGGCTCGCCACCTTCGAGGACCGCGACGACGCTGTTCGTCGTACCGAGGTCGATGCCGACAGCTCGTGCCATGTGTGTGTTACCTCCGTGATCGGCCCGGGTCGCGGGCACTGGTGGACGCTGGATCGAGAACTGCAAGATCAGCTGCTGCCAGGAAGTCTGGCAAAGAAGTTGAGTCCGTTCAACTCAAGTCTCTGACAGGCCCAACCGCCGAACGTCGGCGAATGTTCCCGGCTACCCCTCGGGCAGTCGCGCGGCGCCCGGGTAGAGGCGGAACCCGCTCATCCGGCGGTGGGCGAAGGAGACGTAGAACGCGTCGGTGACCGGTCCATCGTCGGCGATCAGGTCCATCCGCGCCGCGCCGGTCGACTGGAACGTCGCCACCAGCAGGGCCCGGGCGATCCCGCGACGGCGGTGCTCGGGGTGGACGGCGAGGAAGCTCAGGTGCGACTGCAGCACCCCGTCGCCCAGGGCCTGGGCCCACCCGACCAGCGCTCCCTCGGTCAGCGCGACGAACGCCGTCGCCCCCGGGGCGGCGCACACGCGCCGTACCACGTCGGGGTCGGTCAGCGAGGGCCACTGCACGGTGGTGGCGAGCCGCGCCACGTCCGGGGCGTGCTCGGCCTCGAACGGGCGGACGTCGACGGTGGCCATGACGCCGACTCTAGGAGCCCGGGCAGCCGGCGGTCGGGGTGTGTCAGGAGAGCTTGAGCCGCACCACGAGCGGCCGGTGGTCGCTGTTCAGCCCGCCCGGGGTCCGCTGCCCGAGGAGCTCGATCCGCCCCTGCCTGACGGCCGACCGGGCGAGGTGGACGTAGTCGATGAAGCGCCCGCTGTAGGGGTGCGTGGGCTGCAGGCCCCGGAACCCGAGCAGCGCGTACGACGAGCGTGCGACGCCGGCGTAGGCCGCCACCACCCCACCGGAGTTGCGGGCGCGCTGGTCGGCGAGCGCGGCGATGTTGTAGTCGCCGGTGCCGATCACCCAGCGGCCCGGAGCTCGCTCCCAGATCTCGGCGAGGCGGTCGAGCTGGCGCGCGGCGCGCAGGGCGTTCTTGGTGGTCCGCCACGTGCCGGGCACGTCGAGGTTCTCGATGCGCTGCGGCAGGTGGGTGTTGATCACCGAGAGCAGCTCGCCGCTGGCGCGCTCGCGCAGGGTGACCCGCAACGCGTACCGGGTGCCGAACGGGTAGCGACCGTCTCCCTCGGCGACGCCGTCGGCCAGCTTGTGCAGGGCCGAGCCCACGAGTGCGAACCGGTCCTTGCGCCAGGAGACGGCGAGCTCGCGTGAGCCCTTGGTGCGCACGTAGCGCTTGGTGGCCCAGCCCCGGTCCTCGAGCGCCTGGTAGGTCGGGCCGGCGGCGAAACCCTCCTGCCAGCCCACGATCGTGACCCCGTCGCGGGAGGTGAGGTCGAGGGCATCCTCGAGGCCGGCGGAGTCGCTGAGCTGGACGTACTGGTTGAAGCTGGCCACGCCGATCTTCTGCGGCGCGATCGCCGGCACCTGCCGCCGCGCGCCGGGCGCGGCGCCCGCGGTCGCGGTCGCGTCGGACCCTGGCTCGGAGGCCTCCTCGGACCTTGCCTCCGCAGCGGGGTCGCGCGTCGCGGCCCCATCCGATCGCCCGGGCGTGGTGGTGGGCGTCGCGGAGGGTGTCGCCGGGGACGTCGAGGTCGGGGCTGGCTCGGCACCGGCCAGCACCGCCTGCTCGATCGCGGGTGGACCCGCGTCCGCGCGACTCACGGCCGGGGCCACGAGGATCCCGAGCACGGTCACCGCGATGAGCAGCGGCGGCGGGCCGGCCCAGCGACGCACAGTCGGCTCCTTGCGGTCGGGTGACGAGGATCAGCGGGAGTCAGGGCACCGGCGGTGCTCACAGGTAGAGCACGACGCTAGCGCCGGATCGGCGCGGAGCCGGGGATTCGCGCGGCGGGTCGTGCTCACGAGGTGGCGGCACCGCCGGGCGACACGGCCGCCACGAGCTCGGCCATCAGCGCGGCGGTCGCCGGGACCGCCTCGGCGCCGGGGCGGTGGACGAGCCCCAGGTGCCGTCGCCCGAGGCCGGGGAGGTCCACGACCTGCACCGCGGGGTGCCGGTAGGCGGCCAGCGCCGACGCCGGCAGCATCGTCACGCCGAGCCCGCGGGCGACGAGGTTCTGCACGACGACGTAGTCGTCGGTGGTGTGCCGCAGCCGTGGCGTGAACCCCGCCCGCTCACAGCACTCGACGAGGTGGGTACGGCACCGCACGCAGCCGCCGATCCACTCCGACTCGGCCAGGTCGACCAGGCTCGAGGGCGCCGGGGAACCGCTGGGGACGACGAGGCCGACGGCCTCGTCGGTCAGGGGGCGCCACGCCAGCGCCCCCAGGCCCGGGGGCGGGCCGTCGTACCCGAAGACCACCGCGAGGTCGGCATCGCCGGCGAGCAGCGCGGCCATCGCCTCGGGCGGCTCGGCCTCGTCGAGGCCGACGCTGACCTCCCCGTGGCGCTCTGCCAGGGCGCCGATCGCGTCGGGGACGAGGGTGGCGGCGGCCGAGGGGAACGCGACCAGGCGGACCCGGCCACCCCGGAGCTGGGCGAAGGCGGCCTGCTCCTCCTCCGCCAGGTGCAGCTCGGCGGCGATCGCGTCGGCGCGGTGCAGCAGGGCTCGGCCGGCGTCGGTGAGGCTCACCCCACCCGGCCCGCGGAGCAGCAACGGTCCGCCGGCGTCCCGCTCGAGGCGGCCCAGGTGCTGGCTGACGGCGGGCTGGGTCCAGCCGAGGTCGCGCGCGGCGGCGCTGATCGACCCGGCGCGAGCGACGTCGCGGAAGATCAGGACGCGACGCGGATCGAGGCTCATGCACCCAGTATGACCAAAGCCCTGCTTATGGGTCGCCCTACGAGGTCGGGCATTCCTTGGAAGCCCGGCCTCGACGATGCTGGTGGACATGTTGACGATCGGACTCATCGGCGGGATGTCCTGGCACTCCACGGAGGCCTACTACCGGCGCATCAACGAACAGGTGGCGTCCCGTCTCGGCGGTCACGCCTCCGCCCGGATCTCGCTGCAGTCGCTCAACTTCGCCGAGGTCCGCGACTGCCAGGTGCGGGGCGACTGGGCCGGGTCGGCGGCGCTGCTCGCCGACGCAGCCCGGCGCTGCGAGGCCGGCGGAGCAGACCTCGTCGCCCTGTGCACCAACCTGATGCACAAGAACTTCCCCGCCCTCGAGGCCGCGTTGAGCGTGCGCGCGGTGCACATCGCCGACGCCGTCGCCGCCGTGGCCCGTCGGGAGGGATGGACGACCCTCGGCCTGCTCGGTGCCCGGTGGGTGATGGAGGAGGCGTTCTACGCCGACCGGCTCGCCGAGCACGGCATCTCGGTCGTCGTGCCCGACGCCTGCGGCCGCGAGCTGGTCGACCGGGTCGTCTTCGACGAGATCACCCAGGGTCGCTTCCTCGCGACGTCGCGGGCCGCGTACGTCGACATCATGCGCGACCTCGCGGCGCGCGGCGCCGACGCCACGGTCCTGGCGTGCACCGAGATCGGGCTCCTGGTCTCCCCCGACCAGGCCCCGCTGCCCGTGATCGACTCGGCGACCGCGCACGCCGACCTGATGGTCGACCTGGCGCTCCAGGACACGCTCGTCGGGAGCTGACGTCACGCCGGACGGGACTGGCGTCGTGGGGGATCATCGAGACATGCGCCTGCCGCTCGCGATCGCCGTACCGCTCGTGCTGGTGGCCTCCGCCTGCTCCGAGGCCGGGCCGGCAGCCTCGCCCGGGGCGGCCCCCGCGTCCTCGGTCGGCTCGTCCGGCCCCGCCTCGACGGCGACGTCGGCGCCCACGCCCACGCCCGGCCCTACCCCGACCTCCGAGCCGGTTCCCCGGGCGTCACCGCAGCCCCGCCTGGGCCCCTCCGACGTCGACCTCGACACCGCGCTCGACGCGGTCGGGGTCCTGGCCGGCGAGATCGGCCCGCGGCCGGGCCACACCCGCGCCTACTTCCGCGCGGCCGACTACGTGCAGGGGCGGCTGACCGACTTCGGCTGGACGGTCGAGCGGCAACGCTTCCCCACGCCGGCCGGCCGCTTCGAGGGCCGACCCGTGGCGGCGGGCCCCTCGGTCAACCTCATCGCCACCCGCGGCGACGTCACGGCCGGGGAGCCGTACCTCGTCGTCGGGGCCCACCTCGACACGGTGCCGGGCGCTCCCGGCGCCGAGGACAACGCCTCCGGGGTGGCCACGATGCTGGCGATCGCCGAGGCCGCCTCCGAGCGCCGCACGCGCCTGCCCGTGGTGCTGGTGGCGTTCGGCTCGGAGGAGCCGCGCGGACCGGGAGACGACGACCACCACTACGGCTCCCGCGCCTACGTGGCCTCCCTGTCGCGGGCCCAGCGCCGCTCCCTGGAGGCGATGGTCTCCCTCGACCGGGTCGGCGTCGGCAGCGTCGTCCCGGTCGGCACCCCCGCCGAGCCCAACGAGCTCACCGACGAGCTGCAGGCCGTGGCGCAGGGGGTCGGGGTCCCCACGCAGGTCGACCCCTTCCAGCGCTCCAGCGACCACTGGTCCTTCGTCCGCGACGGGCTGCCCGGCGCCCGGCTCGGCAGCACGCCGTACGCCGGCTACCACTCGGCCGGCGACACGCCCTCGGTCATCGACCCCTCCCAGCTCGAGCGCACCGCTCGCCTGGTCGCCGGGTGGCTGCGGTGAGGTGGCGTGCGGCCGCGGCGACCGCGATCGCGGGTCTGGCCCTGACCCTCGTCGCGTCGGGGTGTGCGCGCGAGAACGACCTCACCACCGGCTCCGCGACGGTCCCCACCCTCGACGACCCCGACGACCCCGACGCCCCCGACGCCCCCGCGAGCCCGTCCCCCACCCTGCGCACGATCCCCGCCCTCCCGGTCGTCTCGGCACCGCCCAGCGGCGAGGTGACCGCCTTCGTGCAGCAGTCGTCCCTCGACGTCGCGCGCGGTCAGCTCCAGGTGGTGGTGGTCAACGACACGGTCCGCGACCTCGACCCGACCAGCGTGCGCTTCCGCGATCCACGCCTGGCGCGACCGCTGATCGGCGGCAACCTGCGGGTGGACCCCGCGCAGAGCCAACGCGGCTACCCCTTCCCACTGCCGGCGCGACCCGACTGCACCCGTCCCCGCGAGCAGACGGCCTCGTTCGTCGTCGTGGAGCACCAGCGCGGGACCGCGCGCGTCGCGGTGGACGACGAGACCGACGCCGTCGGCCGCTTCCTCGCGACCCGCTGCCAGGAGCTGGCCCTGGCCGAGGCGGTGACCCTCTCCTGGGAGGACCGGGTGCCGGTGGATCGTCGCGGTGCCGGCGCGGTCGGCACCCTGACGCTGGTGGTCGAGCCGCGGCGGAGCACGGCGCGGGCGGAGCGTCACGAGGTGACGATCGACGGCGTGAACGGCTCGCACCTGCTCGGCTCCGCCGACGACCCGTCCGGGTGGACGCCGGCCGTCACCGTGGCCTCGGGCGACGCCGTACGGCGGGTCGGGCTGCCGCTCAAGCCGACGCGGTGCGACGACCACGCCTTCATGGAGGGTGGCAACGCGACCGCGTTCCGTGTCCGCTTCACCCTCGACGGAGAGCCCGGCGAGGTCCTGCTGCGGATGACCCCTGCCGGCAGCAGCGCAGCGATCGGCTTCGCCCAGACGTCGTGCGGGTTGGGGTGAGCCCCGCGCCGCGGCGCCCCGGGTCGAGAGCGGGTGAGACTCCCCACGCCGTTTCCCCCGCAGAGATGGTTGGGTGGGCCGATCCCGCGTGGTTGTGTCGAGGCATGCCTACGACCACCGCCGTCCCGAGCATCGAGCTCAACAACCAGACCACCATCCCGCAGCTCGGCTTCGGGGTCTTCCAGGTGCCGCCGGAGCAGACGGCCGACACCGTCACCAAGGCCCTCGAGGTCGGCTACCGCCACATCGACACCGCCCAGATGTACGGCAACGAGCAGGAGGTGGGGGTGGCCCTGGCCTCCTCGGGCCTCGCGCGTGAGGACTACTACGTCACGAGCAAGCTCAACAACAACAACCACGCACCCGACGACGCGCGCCGCGCCTTCGACGAGACGCTGGCCAAGCTGGGCCTCGAGCAGATCGACCTCTTCCTCATCCACTGGCCGCTGTCGGCCGTCGACGCGGACCAGTACGTCGAGACGTGGAGGACGATGGCCGAGTTCGTCGCCGACGGTCGCGCCCGCTCGATCGGCGTCTCCAACTTCCAGGCCTCGCACCTGGACCGGATCGTCGCCGAGACCGGGGTGGTCCCCGCCGTGAACCAGATCGAGGTCCACCCGTACTTCATCAACGACGAGGCCCGCGGCGCCTCGCTGCGCCACGGTGTCGAGGTCGAGGCCTGGTCACCGATCGCCCAGGGCAAGGTCCTCGACGACGACACCCTCGGCCGGATCGCGGCCGCGCACGACAAGACGCCCGCCCAGGTGACGCTGCGCTGGCACATCGACCGCGGCGACATCGTCTTCCCCAAGTCGATGAGCCCCGAGCGGATGGCCGAGAACTTCGACATCTTCGACTTCGAGCTCACCGCCGACCAGATCGCCGAGATCGCCGGCCTCGACCGGGGCGAGGACGGCCGTCAGGGTCCGAACCCGGACACCTTCGACTACGTCCCCGACT
This sequence comes from Pimelobacter sp., assembly GCA_002698575.1. Classification (GTDB taxonomy): domain Bacteria; phylum Actinomycetota; class Actinomycetes; order Propionibacteriales; family Nocardioidaceae; genus Nocardioides. The sequence continues at coordinate 10,882 of NZZG01000114.1, forward strand.
GACGGTCGGGATCGCCGACCGCCAGGTAGCGGGTGAGGGCCTCGGCGACGAGGTCCTCACTCGTCCGGCCGGTCCGGCGAGCCAGGGTCGCGAGCTCGGAGTCCAGGCGCGCCGGGACCCTCACCGTGTGCGCCGGCTCCTGTCCGACCCCGGCCGGGGGTGGTGGCGCGTCCGCCGCCGGGGCGAAGGCACCCAGCGCCATCGCCACGACCGTGCCCAGGACGTCCAGGATCGCAACGATCCCGATGAGGCGCCACAGGTCGTCGTCGTCGGCCCCCAGGATCGCCGAGCAGACGAGCACCGCGAGGACGCCGGCCAGCGCGAGCGTCGCCACCAGCAGCGGTCGCAGCCGGTCGCGCCCCTGCGTCAGCACCAGCAGCAGGCAGGCCTGCGCGAGCGTGGTGGCCAGCACGACGCCGATGCCGAAGGTCTGCCACACCCCGTCCCCGCCGAACGGGTCCTCACCCCAGATCAGGACAAGTGAGGTGAGCAGCGGCACCAGCACCGACACTCCCCCGGCCACCCCCACCGCCTCGTAGTCGGTCGCAGCGGTGACCAGGTAGCAGAGCACGGCCACGCTGGTGGCGCCGACGACCACCGTGGTCAGCAGCACGCGGGCCTGCCCCTCGCCGAAGTCACCGCCGCCCAGCAGGGCGAGCACCCCGAGCAGGGCGGCCAGCGAGAAGGAGCCGATGGTGGTGGCGGCGACGGTGCGCCGTACTGGTCCTGGAGTGGTCATGGCGCCACTCTCCATCGCTGGTCGGCCCCTGGCATGAGTACGGATACCCGACGTGCGGACCCGGTCCCGGCCGGGCTCCTCCTGGGCCGGCCGGGCTCCTCCTGGGCCGGCCGGGTCAGGCTCCGAGGTCGCGACCCCAGGCCTCCAGCAGGTGGGCGAGGCGTGAGCGCTCAAGGTCGGTGAGACCGGCCAGCAGTCGGTGCTCGTTGGCGACGTGCTTCTCGACGAGGTCGTCCACCAGCGTGACCCCGCGAGCGGTGAGCCCGATGCGTCGCGACCGCGCGTCCTGGGCACACACGGTGCGCTCGACCAGCCCCGCGGCCAGCAGACGGTCCACCCGCTTGGTCACGGCACCGGACGTGACCATGGTGCTCGAGGCCAGGGCGCCGGGCGTCAGCTCGTACGGCGCCCCGGAGCGTCGCAGCGTGGCCAGGACGTCGAAGTCCCCGTCGCTGAGTCCCGCGGCCGCGAAGACCGGGCGCAGCTCGGCGTCGAGGATCGCACCGAGCCGGTGCAGGCGTCCGATGACGCCCATCGGCGACACGTCGAGGTCGGGTCGCTCGGCGCCCCACTGGGCGATGATCCGTCCGACGTGGTCGGGCTCTGCGCGCTGGTCGGCCATGGGTGGAATATATCTGACTCGGAAGATACTTTACCTTCCATGGAAGATAAAAGCCTCCAGGCGCTCCTCCTGACGGCCGTCGCCCCCGCGGCGTGGGGGACGACGTACCTCGTCACCGACACGTTCCTCCCGCCCGACCGGCCGCTGTTCGCGGCCACGATGCGTGCCCTGCCGGCGGGTCTGGTCCTGCTGGCGCTCGTCCGTCGACTCCCCACCGGCCAGTGGTGGTGGAAGGCGGTCCTGCTGGGGATCTGCAACATCGGGCTCTTCTTCCCCCTGATCTTCCTGTCGGCCTACCACCTGCCCGGCGGCCTCGCCGCGACCGTGCAGGCCACGTCCCCCCTGGCCGTGATGGCGCTGGCCTGGGCCCTCATCCGCGAGCGGCCCACACCCGTGCGGATCGGGGCGTCCCTGGTCGGCCTCGCCGGCGTGACCCTGCTCGTGCTGCGCTCACCGGGCGGTGTCGACACGGTGGGGCTCCTCGCTGCGGCCGGGTCCGTGCTGGTCTCCGGACTGGGCTTCGTGCTGGTGAAGAAGTGGCGCACGACGGCTCCTGGAGCGGAACCGGTCCCGATGCTGACCCTGGTGGCCTGGCAGCTGGTCGTCGGCGGACTCGTCCTGCTCCCGGTCGCCCTGGTCGTCGAGGGCGCCCCACCGGCACTGGACGCCCGGGCGCTGGGAGGCTTCCTCTGGCTGGGCGGCGTGGGGACCGTCCTGGCCTACTCCTGCTGGTTCCGCGGCCTGAGCCTGCTACCGGCCGGCTCGGTGGCCCTGGTCGGGCTGCTCAACCCGGTGGTCGGGACCGCGCTCGGCGTGGCGCTGGCCGGCGAGCTGTTCGGCTGGGCGCAGGCGCTCGGCATGGTGCTGGTGATCGGTGGCGTGCTGGCCGGGCAGCTCCGCCGGCCGGTGCGAGCCCGGCCGCCGGCCGGGGCCTGCCCGCGCCTGCCCGCACCGGTGGACGCGAGCGCGGTCAGCCGATCTGGACCTTGACCTCGTTGGAGGTCTCGCCGGTGTCGGTGTCGATCATCCGGAAGCGGTTGAGCCCGATCGCACCCGCCTGGATGAACGTCGAGAAGCCTCCGCCGCTGACCGGTGCGGTCACCGGGAAGTCGGTCCAGCCGCCGTTCTCGAACTGCTGGACCCGCAGGATCGCCCCCTCGCCGGCCGCGTAGTCGCCGGTCAGGTCGATCGGCTCCATCGGCTGGACCGCCGACTGGGCGGCGCTGAGCGTGATCAGCTCGAGGGGCTCGGGCGACTTGGTGAACTTGTCCTTCTCCGGCTTGGCCGACTCGGTGTCCTCGGGCTGGGGCGGCAGCGTGATGTACGGCGCGGTGGTCTCGGCGGTCTCGGAGGGCTCGGGCAGGAACAGCGTCTGCTGCTCCGAGGAGCCGGTGTCGATCGCACCGTCCTCCGAGAGGCCCAGCGCGCGACTGGCCAGCACGGCGCCTCCGCCGACCACGCCGGCCACCACGGCGACCACGGCGACCAGCGCGACGAGGCCCGCCAGGATGGGGTGCTCCTCCCGCGGCCCGTCGCTGGTCGCTCGCTGAAGCTTGTCGCTGATCACGGCTTCATTGTCGCTGCAGGGACCAAGCCAGCCAAACGCGTCCGCGCGGCAGGTGACCCGGACCGCGCCGGACGACGCCCCCGGGGCGTCGGCTTTGCGTCAACGAGGCGTCAACGGGGGGTCAACGGGGGGTCAGCACCACCACGGGGATCACGCGGTCGGTGGTGGCCTGGTAGGTCTCGAAGTCGGCGTAGAGGTCCACCAGCAGGGGCCAGAGCCGCCCGCGCTCCTCCGGGTCGGCGACGCGTGCGCGGACGTCGCGGCGTCCGCCCTTCAGGTGGACGGTCGTCTCGGGGGTGGCGCGCAGGTTGGCCACCCACTGCGGGTCCTTCGGCAGCCCGCCCTGGGATCCCACCAGGACCAGGTCGTCGCCGTGCTCGAGGTAGAGCAGCGGGGTCGTGAAGACGGTGCCGGACCTGCGGCCGACGTGGTCCAGCAGCAGCGTCGGCACCGGCTTCTTCCAACCCGCGCCGATCCGCCACCTGTTGCCGACCCGGCCGTTGGTCAGGCGGAAGACCTTCACCTGCGCCCGGGCGCCGTACTTGATGATCTTCGCGGTCATCGGACTGGCGAGCGCCTTCTTGCGCTTCTCGATCTCCGCGGGGGACAGCTCCTTGGCGGCCATGACCTACAGACCCCGCTTCCAGACGACCTGCTCGTGCAGCCGGCGGCTGCGCCAGCCGGCGTCGGTGCGGACCATCTCGTGGTGGTACATCCCCCCGAGCTCCACGATCTTGGTGCCGCCGCTCCCGTCGTCCATGGGCATCGGGTTGTCGAAGTAGGCCGTCACGCTCGCGGTGTCCTGCTCCTCGTCGCGGTGGAACATCACCTCGACCTGTCCGATCGTGTGCATCCGCTTCGGGAAGAAGGCCGGGAGCATCTCGGCCAGCCAGGGCTTGACCTCGGCGAAGCCGGCGTGGATCCCCCCGGACTCGGTGTAGTCGATGTCGGCATCGGGCGTGAAGACGGTGTCGAGCCGATCCCAGTCGCCGGTGTCGATCGCGCGGGTGTAGCGCGTGATCACGTCGGCGATCTCGAGACGGTCGCTGATCTCTGGGAGGTCCACGGTGGGAACTCTGGCACAAAACTGGAACACGTTCTACTCTGGCGCCCATGAGGTTCTCCTACGCCGAGGCGATGACGCAGGCGACGTACTACGCACCCCTGGCCCAGGCGGCCGAGGCGGCGGGCTACACGTCGATGACCGTGGCCGACAGCCTGATCTACCCCAAGGAGTCGGACTCGAAGTACCCCTACACCGACACCGGGGACCGGGCGTTCCTGGACGGCAAGGAGTTCATCGAGGCGATGATCCTCTGCGCCCACCTCTTCGCGCAGACCACGACGCTGCGGCTGACGCCGTTCGTGGTCAAGCTCCCGATCCGCCCGCCAGTCCTGATGGCCAAGCAGGCCTCGTCCCTGGCGTTCCTGTCCGGCAACCGCCTCGGGCTCGGCGTCGGGCTCTCGCCGTGGCCCGAGGACTTCGACGCCCTCGGCGTCGACTGGGCCCGGCGCGGCAAGCGGATGGACGAGTGCATGGACATCCTCAAGGGACTGACCACCGGCGAGTACTTCCAATACTCCGGCGAGTTCTACGAGGTCGACGAGCTCAAGCAGTGCCCCGGGGCCACCGAACCGATCCCCCTGCTGGTCGGCGGCCACGCGGACGCCGCGCTGCGGCGCGCCGTACGCAAGGGCGACGGCTGGATGCACGCCGGCGGCGACGGTGAGGAGCTCGACCGGCTCCTCACCCGCCTGGCCGAGATCCGCAAGGAGGAGGGCGACACCCGCGACGACTTCGAGGTCCACGTCATCTCCTACGACGCCTACACCGTCGACGGCGTCAAGCGTCTCGAGGACAAGGGCGTCACCGACTGCATCGTCGGCTTCCGGGTGCCCTACATCATGGGCCCGGACACCGAGCCGATCGAGAAGAAGATCGATGCGCTCAACGGCTACGCCGACACGATCATCAGCAAGGTCAACGGATGAGCGTGAATCGCACCATCGTGCCGTGGGGACAGGTCCTCGGGGCTCTTCCGCGTCGCAACTCCACGATGGTGGCGTTCGGACACCCCGCGGAGGCGCGATGACCGAGTCCCTCGACCTCACCAAGCCACTCCAGGACGCCATCGCCGAGGCCGAGGAGCTGATCGCCAACGCGCCGTTCATCCGCACCGACGCGGACCGGCTCGAGGGCTACGACTACCTCGCCGGCCGGATCCGGATGGCGATGCAGACCGCCTTCGACTACGACCTCGACCGGCCGATCTTCATCAACCCCACCCACCAGTTCTCCCGCCAGGGCCTGGACAACCCGGACGCCATCTACTTCCATGCCAACCTGCGCGAGGGCGTGACGTACGTCGTGCGCGGACGCCGCGGGACCAGCGCCGACCTGTCGTTCCAGGTGATGGGCGGCGCCTACTCGGCCGACTCGGCCGCCACCTCGCTGATGGCCTTCGACGACCGCGAGCTCGACGTCGCCGACGACGGGACGTACGAGTTCACCTACGTCGCCGAGCCGGGCGCCAAGACCCTGATCGTGCGGGAGGTCTTCTGCGACTGGGACTCCGAGGAGCGCGGCACGATCACCATCGAGCGGCCCGACACGATCGACCAGCCGGCCAAGGCCCTGACCCGGGAGACCCTCGCCAAGAAGTACGAGGTGGCCGCGCGGTCGCTGACCGGCTCGATCCTGACGTGGTTCGAGTTCCCCAAGTGGTTCCAGTACAAGGAGCCGGTCAACACCCTCACCGCCCCGCAGTCCACCCCCGGCGGCCTCGCCTCCCAGCGGTCGTCGATCGGCCACTACGAGCTGGCCGAGGACCAGGCGATGATCATCTCCGTCCCGCGCTGCGACGACTGCACCTACCAAGCCGCCCAGATCGGCTCGGACTGGTACGCCTCGACCGACTACGAGACCCACCAGACCTCGCTGACCAAGGCCCAGGCCGAGACCGATCCCGACGGCGTGATCCGCTTCGTGGTCGCCGAGAGGCCGCCGTACGACGGCAAGCCGGTCGCCAACTGGCTCGAGACCACCGGGCACCGCACCGGGTCGATGATGCTGCGCTGGCAGCAGCTGACCCGCGACCTCACCCAGGACGCCGACGGACCGACCATCCAGGTCGTCCCGCTGGCCGACGTACCCCAGCACCTCCCGCACACCACACCACTCACCACCGAGGAGTACGCCGCGCGGATCGCCGCCCGGCAGCGCTCCGTGGCCAGAAGGATGATCAGTTGAGCGAGCAGACCTCCCAGCTGGGCTACGCAGAAGCCCACGACACCTCGATCGAGGAGCGCTACCGCCCCGCCCCGGTCCTGGCCGGCAAGGTCGTGGTGATCTCCGGCATCGGGCCCGGGCTCGGACGCGCGCTCGCCGAGGAGGCCGCCAGGATGGGCGCCGACCTGGTGATCGCGAGCCGCACCGCCTCCCGCCTCGACGAGGTGGCCGAGGAGGTCAAGGCCCACGGCGTCCGGGTGGTCAGCGTGGTCACCGACGTGACCGACGAGGAGTCGCGCGCCAACCTGGTGAGCAGGACCCTGGAGGCGTTCGGCCGCGTCGACTGCGTCATCAACAACGCCTTCGCGATCCCGCCGATGGACCCGATCACCCAGATCGACCCGCGCAAGCTCGCCAAGGTCAACGAGACCAACGTCTTCGCCCCGCTGCGGCTCTCGGCGCTCTTCGCCGACGCGCTCGCCGAGTCCAAGGGCTCGATCATCATGCTCAACTCGTGCGTGCAGTTCTCCTCGCAGCCCGAGTACGCCGGCTACAAGCTGTCCAAGGGCACGCTGTCGCACCTGGCCTCCTCGCTCGCCACCGAGCTCGGGCCGCGCGGGATCCGCGTCAACAGCGTCGCGCCGTCCTACATCTACGAGGACGTCAACCGCGGGTACTTCGACTTCCTCGCCGCCGTGGAGAGCAAGACGCACGAGGAGGTGTACGCCGACAAGGCGGCGCCGACCGACCTCAAGCGACTGGCCTCCTCGGAGGAGGTCGCCCGGGCCACGCTCTTCCTCGCCACCGACCTCGCCTCGGCGGTGACCGGGCAGATGCTCACCGTCGACTGCGGCGAGTTCCACGACTGATGAGCGTGGATGCGGGGTTGTCGTCGTCCCGCCATCGTGGGGTAGCGACAGGTTTTCGGCTGGCGAGGCTGCCGCAACCCCACCATGGTGGAGAAACGACGACCCGGCGGGCCGCCACCCGATGAGCGACAACATCATGGCCCGCACCCGCCCCGACGTCGGGTCGTACGACGACATCGTCGCCGCGGCTCAGCGCACCACCGGACTCAGCGACTTCGGCTGGGAGCCCGGCACCGAGCAGGAGGCCGGGCTGCGGCTGCTCGCCGAGGACCTCGCCTCGCCCGAGGCCGGGCTGACGCCGCTGGGCAACTACTTCCAGCGCTCCGAGGTCAAGGGCGCACTGGTCGGTCGGCTGCTCACGCAGGCGCGCTTCGACGAGCACCCCGGCCACGTCGACGTACCGATCGAGCGGCCGATCTTCGTGATGGGGCTCCCCCGCACCGGGACCACCGCGCTGCACCGGCTCCTCCACGCCGACCCGATGGCGCAGGGGCTGGAGATGTGGCTGACCCAGTTCCCGCAGCCGCGGCCGCCCCGGGAGACGTGGGAGGACGACCCGATCTTCTCCGCGATGCAGCAGGCCTTCTCCGCCCACCACGTCGAGAGCCCCGACTTCATGGGGATCCACTACATGGATGCCACCACGGTGGAGGAGTGCTGGCGACTCCTGCGCCAGACCGGCAAGTCCAACTCCTACGAGTCGTTGGCCCACATCCCGCGCTACACCGCGTGGCTGCAGACCCAGGACTGGACCGACGCCTACGCGCGTCACAAGCAGAACCTCCAGCTCGTCGGGCTCAACGACCCCGAGAAGCGCTGGGTCCTCAAGAACCCCTCGCACATGACGGCCCTGGACGCGCTGATGTCGGTCTACCCCGACGCCCTGGTCGTCTACACGCACCGCGACCCCGCCGTGTGCATCGCGTCGTCCTGCTCGCTCTCGGCCGAGACGACCATCGGGCACTCGACGACGTACACGCCGGAGGTGGTCGGCTCCACCCAGCTCGACCTGTGGTCGCGGGCCTACCACGCCTACCACGACGCGCGGGGTGCCTACGACGACGCCCAGTTCGCCGACGTCGCCTTCGCCGACCTGGTCGCCGACCCGATGGGCGTCGTCCGCGGCGTCTACGACCAGTTCGGGCTCGACTTCGGCGCCGAGGCCCAGGCCGCGGTCGCCGAGATCGACCGGGAGTCGAAGCAGGGCGGCAAGGCGCCGTCGCACCGCTACGCGCTCGCCGACTACGGCCTGACCGAGACCGACGTACGGCGGGCCTTCGACCGCTAGCTCGGGATAGTCCCTGACGAAATGGCCCCTCCGCGGGGCGATTCAGGGCCATTTCGTCAGGGACTATCCCGACCGACAGACAGGAAGCACCACCATGAGCGAGAAGAAGCGCGTCGTCGTCTGGGGGACCGGCGTCGTCGGGTCGATGGTGATCGCCGAGATCGTCGAGCATCCCGTCTTCGAGCTGGCCGGGGTGGGGGTGAGCAACCCGGACAAGGTCGGCAGGGACGTGGCCGAGGTCTGCGGCCTCGCCGGCGGTACGACGGGGGTGCTGTGCACCGACTCCGTCGCGGACCTGGTCGCGCTCGCGCCCGACGCGCTGGTGCACTACGGCCCGACGGCGAAGTCGGCCGACGACAACATCCGGGTGATGAGCGCCTTCCTCCGCGCCGGGATCGACGTCTGCTCGACGGCGATGACGCCGTGGGTGTGGCCGCAGATGGCGCAGAACCCCGCCAGCTGGATCGACCCGATCACCGAGGCCTGCGAGGCGGGAGGCGCGTCGTGCTTCACGACCGGGATCGACCCCGGCTTCGCCAACGACCTGTTCCCGCTGACCCTGATGGGTCTGTGCGGCGAGGTCACCTCGGTGCGGGCCAGCGAGCTGCTCGACTACACCGACTACGAGGGCGACTACGAGGACGAGATGGGCATCGGGCGCTCGCCCGACTTCACCCCGCTGCTCGAGATCCCGGACCTGCTGATCATGGCGTGGGGCGCGACCGTGCCGATGATGGCCGCGGCTGTCGGGATCGAGCTCGACGACATCACCACCACGTGGGAGAAGTGGGTCACCCCCACGGACCGTCCGACCGCCAAGGGCGTGATCGAGGCCGGCAACGTGGCGGCCATCCGCTTCACCATCAACGGCGTCTTCCGGGGCCGGGAGGTGATCACGCTCGAGCACGTCAACCGGATCGGGCTGGACGCCGCTCCCGAGTGGCCCTCGGGCTCGGGCGACGACGTCTACCGGGTCGACATCACCGGCTCACCCTCGATCAGCCAGGAGACGGCGTTCCGGTTCAGCGACGGCTCGGGACGCGCCCCGGCCGTCGCCGGCTGCCTGGCCACCGGCCTGCGCGCGCTCAACGCCGTACCGGCCGTCAACGACCTGGCGCCCGGCTGGGTGACCGCGCTCGACCTCCCGCTCGTGCCGGGGGTCGGCACCATCCGCTGATCACCCGGCGGAAGGGACAGTCGAAGC
>NZZG01000115.1 GCA_002698575.1 Pimelobacter sp.
CCCAGCGTCGGTGCCGGTGCACCAGGGGTACGGGCTGACCGAGGCGGCGCCGGTCGTCACCAGCACGCTGTGCTCCGAGCAGCCGACCCCGGGCTCGGTCGGGGCGGCGCTGGGGGGCATCGACCTGCGCTTGGTCGACGAGAGCGGAGCCGTGGTGGTGACCGAGGACCCCGGCGAGATCCAGGTCCGTGGCGCCAACCTCTTCAGCGGGTACTGGCCCGACGGCGCCGACGGACCCGGTGCGGACGGCTGGTGGTCGACCGGCGACGTCGGCTACCTCGACGAGCGCGGCGACGTGTTCCTCGTCGACCGGGTCAAGGAGCTCATCATCGTGTCCGGCTTCAACGTCTACCCGGTCGAGGTGGAGGACGTGATAGCCGAGGTCGACGGGGTCCGTGCCGTGGCCGTGATCGGCGCCGAGGACGAGGAGAGCGGCGAGTCCGTGGTCGCCTACGTGGTCGCGCCCGACCTCGACCCCGTCGCCCTCGAGGAGGCGGTGCGCTCGCACTGCTCCAGCAGGTTGGCGCGGTTCAAGGTGCCGAGCAGGATCGAGGTCGTCGAGGCGCTGCCGCACACCGTCACCGGCAAGGTGCAGAAGGGGCGGTTGCGCGGCATCGAGCGGCGCCGGGCCCTGGGCCTGCTCGAGTGAGGGCGGCGTGAGCCGGGCCCGCGCATGAGGTGGGGCCGGAGGAGGGGAGCCGACGACGGGCGCCCCCGGGTCACCGTCTACTCCCGTCCGGGCTGCCACCTGTGCGAGCAGGCCGAGGAGGTCGTCGCCGCGGTCTGTGCCGAGGTGGGGGAGCGCTACGAGGTCGTGATGATCGACGACGACCCGCGGCTGGCCGAACGTTTCACCGACGAGGTGCCGGTGACCTTCGTCGACGGCCGCCAGCACGACTTCTGGCGCGTCGACCCGCAGCGGCTCCGCGCGGCGCTCGCCTAGCGGCGTCGACCGTCGTACGGCGTCCTCGCGGCCACCCTGTCGGTGTGGGCCGGATCACGTGTGCTAGCGCGTGCGACGCTCGGTTTGTTCCCACGTTCACAAACTCCTACAGTGAGCGGGCCGGAGCCCCAGCAGTCACCCGAACCCCGGGCTCCGACTAGAAGGCAGAGCAGTGACCGCACGGAGCACGAGCGAGACGGCCCGGGACATCCCCGAGGCGACCGTCGCCCGACTTCCTGTCTACCTGCGTGCGCTGAACACCCTCGCGGATGACGAGATCCGCACCTGCTCGAGCGAGGACCTCGCCTCGGCAGCCGGCGTCAACAGCGCCAAGCTCCGCAAGGACCTGTCCTACCTGGGCTCCTACGGCACCCGTGGGGTCGGGTACGACGTCGACTACCTGCGGTACCAGATCGCCCGCGAGATCGGGGTGACCCAGGACTGGCCGGTGGTCATCGTCGGGATCGGCAACCTCGGCCACGCCCTGGCCAACTACTCCGGGTTCCGCAGCCGCGGCTTCCACGTCGTGGCGCTCCTCGACGCCGACGAGCGCCGCCACGGCGAGCACGTCGCCGGGGTCCTGGTGCGCCCCTTCGACGACCTCGAGGCGATCGTCGCCGAGCAGGGCGTCGCGATCGGCGTGATCGCCACGCCGGCGGCGGCCGCACAGGACGTCGCGGACCGGATGGTCACCTGCGGCATCACCAGCGTCCTCAACTTCGCCCCCACCGTGATCGCGGTGCCCGACGGCGTCGACGTGCGCAAGGTCGACCTCTCCATCGAGCTCCAGATCCTCGCCTACCACGAGCAGCGGAAGGCCCAGCTATGAGCGTCCTGGTCGTCGGCATCTCCCACAACTCGGCCCCCGTCGGGCTGCTGGAGCGCGTCGCTCTCGACAGTGACGGGGTCCACAAGCTCGTCCACGACGCGTCCTCGTGCACCCACGTCACCGAGGCCACCGTCATCTCGACCTGCAACCGGGTCGAGATCTACGCCGAGGTCGACCGCTTCCACGGCAGCGTCGAGGACCTCTCCCGCCTGCTCGTCGACCGGGCCGGGGAGAGCGCCGAGACGATGCTGCCGCACCTCTACGTCCACTACGACGACGGCGCGGTCGCCCACCTCTTCCAGGTCGCCGCCGGGCTCGACTCGATGGCCGTCGGGGAGGGACAGATCCTGGGACAGGTCCGGGCCGCCCTTCGTCTGGGCCAGGAGCTCAGCGCGGTCGGTCCCGCCCTCAACGTGCTCTTCCAGCAGGCGCTGCGCGTGGGCAAGCGCTCGCGCGCCGAGACCGGGATCGACCAGGTCGCGCCGTCGCTGGTGACCGCCGCGCTCGCGCAGTCCGAGACGCCCACCGGGCGGGTCGACGGCAGCCGCGTCGTCGTCGTCGGCGCCGGGGCGATGGCCGGGCTGGCGACCGCGACCGTCACCCGGCTCGGTGCTGGGCGCGTCAGCGTCGTCAACCGCACGCCGGACCGTGCCGCCCGGCTTGCCGAGGAGTACGCCGCCCGAGCGGTCGCCTTCGAGGACCTGCCGGCGGCGCTGGGCGAGGCCGACATCGTGATCAGCTGCACCGGCTCGACCGGCGCGCTGATCACCCGCGACATGCTCGCCACCTGCCGCTCGCCCGAGTCCGGACCGCTGGTCGTCATCGACATCGCACTGCCGCGCGACGTCGAGCCCAGCGTCGCCACGCTGCCCGGGGTCCGCCTCATCGACCTGGCGGGGCTGGCCGATGCGCTGCACGACACCGAGGTCGGCCGAGAGGTCGGCGAGGTGCGCCGGATCGTGGGCGAGGAGGTTACCGCCTTCCTCACCGCCCGACGGCAGGCCAGCGTCGCTCCGACGGTCGTGGCCCTGCGCTCGATGGCGACCGCGGTCGTCGACGCCGAGCTGACCCGCCTCGACACCCGCCTCCCCGCGCTGGACGCCGCGGCGCGCGAGGAGATCCGCCGTACGGTCAGCCGGGTCGCCGACAAGCTGCTCCACGAACCCACCGTGCGGGTCAAGGAGCTGGCCAACGCCGACGGTGCGGTCTCGTACGCCGCCGCGCTCGCCGAGCTCTTCGCCCTCGACCCCGAGGCCGTCAGCGCCGTGACCCGGCCGGAGGTCTCCTGACGATGAGCCGCACGACGAGCCGCACGGAGCCGATCAAGGTGGGCACCCGACGCAGCCTGCTCGCCACGACGCAGGCCGGTCACGTGGCCGACCTCATCCGCGAGCGGTTGCAGGTGGAGGTCGAGCTCGTGGAGATCACCACCGACGGCGACCGCAGCCAGGCCGCGGGCACGCCGCTCGCCGGCTCGAGCGCCACCGGCGTGTTCGTGGGAGCGCTGCGCGAGGCGCTGCTCGACGGGCGCGTCGACGTGGCCGTGCACTCCCTCAAGGACCTGCCGACGCAGCCGGCCGACGGGATCACCCTCGTGGCGGTCCCGACCCGCGAGGATCCGCGCGACGCCGTGGTGGCCCGCGACGGGCTCACCCTCGGCGAGCTGCCGCAGGGCAGCAGGATCGGCACCGGGTCGCCGCGACGCCTTGCCCAGCTGCAGGCCCTCGGCCTCGGTTTGGAGGTGGTCGGTGTTCGTGGCAACGTCGACACCCGGATCGGCAAGGTCCGCGACGGCGAGCTCGACGGGGTCGTCCTCGCGCGCGCCGGACTGGCCCGCATCGACCGACTCGAGGAGGCCACCGAGGTGCTGGACCCGCTGCAGATGCTGCCGGCGCCCGGGCAAGGTGCGCTGGCCGTCGAGTGCCGCAGCGACGACGCGCTGGCCGACGCGCTGGCCGTCCTCGACGACGCGCGGTCCCGGGCCGCGGTCGAGGCCGAACGATCGGTCCTCGCGACCCTCGAGGGCGGGTGCTCGGCGCCGATCGGTGCGCTGGCCGACGTCGTGGAGGGCGAGGACGGAGAAGAGCTCTGGGTGAGGGCCGTGGCCCTCTCACCCGACGGGTCGCTCTCGGTGCGGATGTCCGCATCGGGCGACCTGGCCGACGCCGCTGGGGTCGGAGAACGATTGGCGAGCGAGATGCTCGCCGACGGGGCAGGACAACTCACATCATCAGCAGAGGTGCAGAACGCATGACGCGAGCCAAGACCACTCCCGCCGCCACTCGGGCAGCTGACCGGATCGCCCGGAGCTGGGTGTCCTTCGTCGGAAGCGGGCCGGGGGACCCCGACCTGTTGACCGTCAGAGCCGTCGACCTGCTCCGCCAGGCCGATGTCGTGATCACCGAGGTGCCCGAGCACGCCGCGATGGTGCGCCAGCTGCTCGGCCTGCCCGAGCCGGTCGAGGCGCCCGAGGGCGCCGAGGCCGCCGACGCGGCCGCCACCGACGACGCCGAGCCACTGGGCCCGGAGCTCGTCGACGGAGGCTTCGGCGAGGACGGCCAGCCCCTCACCCACGCCGCCCGCGCCAAGGTCGTCGTCAAGCAGGCCAAGCGCGGCCTGCGGATCGTCCGCCTGCTCGCCGGCGACCCCTTCCTCTACGCCTCCGGGCCCGAGGAGGCCCAGGCCTGCGCCAAGGCGGGTCTCGGCTTCGAGATCGTGCCCGGCGTCTCGTCGGTCGCCGCGGTGCCGGCGTACGCCGGGATCCCGCTGACCAGCAAGGACCACCGCGAGGTCTCGGTCGTCACCTGCGGTGACAAGGTCGACTGGCGCGAGTACGCCGACAAGCGCACCCTCGTGCTGCTCTCGGCGGTCGGTCAGATCGGCGAGATCGCCGAGGCGCTCGTCGCCGCCGGGCGCTCGCCGCAGACCCCGGTCGCGATGACCCGTGTCGGCACGACCACCGAGCAGCAGACGCTGGTCTCCACCCTGGAGTCCATCGCCGTGGACGCGCGCTCGGCCCGGATGGCGCCGCCGGCGATCACGGTGATCGGTGACGTGGTGGACCTGCGCGAGAAGCTGTCCTGGTTCGAGACCAAGCCGCTCTTCGGCTGGCGGGTCCTGGTGCCCCGCACCAAGGACCAGGCCGCCTCGCTCTCGGTGGGCCTGCGCGGCTACGGCGGGGTGCCCGAGGAGGTCCCGACCATCTCGGTCGAGCCGCCGCGCAACCCGCTGCAGATGGACAAGGCCGTACGCGGACTCGTCGAGGGCCGCTACGAGTGGATCGCGTTCACCTCGGTCAACGCCGTCAAGGCGGTGCGCGAGAAGTTCGAGGAGTACGGCCTCGACGCCCGTGCCTTCTCCGGCCTCAAGATCGCCGCGGTCGGGGACAAGACCGCCGCCGCGATCGCGGCCTGGGGCCTGCGCGCCGACCTGGTGCCGTCGGGCGAGCAGTCCGCCGCCGGACTCCTGGCGGACTGGCCCGAGTACGACGAGGTCCTCGACCCGATCAACCGGGTATTCCTGCCCCGCGCCGACATCGCGACCGAGACCCTCGTCGCCGGTCTGATCGACCTCGGGTGGGAGTGCGACGACGTCACCGCCTACCGGACCGTGCGGGCCACCCCGCCGCCGGCACCGGTGCGCGACGCGATCAAGAGCGGCAAGTTCGACGCCGTCGTCTTCACCTCGTCCTCGACGGTACGCAACCTCGTCGGCATCGCCGGCAAGCCGCACCCCTCGACGGTGATCGCGGTGATCGGGCCCGCGACGGCCAAGACCGCCGAGGAGCACGGCCTGCGGGTCGACGTCCTCTCGCCCAAGCCCGACGTCGACGCCCTCGTCAGTGCCCTGGCCGACTTCGGCGCCTCGCGTCGCCAGTCGATGGTCGAGGCCGGCGAGCCGGTCACCAAGCCGTCGGAGCGCAAGCCGTCGGCTCGCCGCAAGGCTCGAGCGAAGTAGTCGTGGAACCTCCCGTCGTACGGCCGCGGCGGCTGCGCTCGACCGCGGCCGTACGACGTCTCGTCGCCGAGACATCGCTGGAGGCCCGGCAGCTGGTGCTCCCGGTCTTCGTGCGCGAGGGTCTCTCGGACGGGGAGGGACCCCGGCCCATCTCCTCGATGCCCGGGGTCGTCCAGCACACCCGCTCCTCGCTGCTGGCCGCGGCCACGGAGGCGGCGGAGCTGGGGCTGGGCGGGATCATGCTCTTCGGCATCCCCGAGCACAAGGACGCCGTCGGGTCCGGCGCGATCGACCCCGACGGCATCCTCAACCGGGCGATCCGCGACGTCGTGGGGGAGGTCGGTGACACGCTGCCCGTGATGGCCGACCTGTGCCTCGACGAGTTCACCGACCACGGGCACTGCGGCGTGCTGACGCCCGAGGGACGCGTCGACAACGACGCCACGCTGGAGATCTATGCCGAGATGGCGCGGGCCCAGGCCGCGGCCGGGGTCGACCTGGTCGGCCCGAGCGGGATGATGGACGGCCAGGTGGCCGTCGTACGGGCTGCCCTCGACGAGGCCTCGCACCACGACGTCGCGGTGCTGGCCTACTCCGCCAAGTACGCCTCCGCCTTCTACGGTCCCTTCCGCGAGGCCGTCGACTCCTCGCTGCAGGGTGACCGGCGCAGCTACCAGCAGGACCCCGCCAACGCCCGCGAAGGCCTGCGCGAGGTGCTGCTGGACATCGAGCAGGGCGCCGACATCGTCATGGTCAAGCCGGCACTGCCCTACCTCGACGTGCTGCGTCAGGTGCGCGACGCCGTGGGCGTCCCGGTCGCGGCGTACAACATCTCCGGCGAGTACGCGATGGTCGAGGCCGCCGCCGCCAACGGTTGGATCGACCGGGAGGCAGCGATCCTCGAGACGCTGCTCTCGATCCGCCGCGCCGGCGCCGACGTGGTGCTGACCTACTGGGCGGCCGAGGCTGCTCGGCTGCTCACCCGCTGAGCCCCGCGCCACGAGGCACACCGGTCCCGCACGCAGCTCGGCCCGCCACCGAACGGTGACGGGCCGAGCAGCGTGGCCTGCGGCCGGTGCTGAGGCGTGAGGCCTACTTCTTGCCGCCCTTGCCGCCGCCCGAGTCGGGGGTGGTGTAGTCCTCGATGCACTGGTCGAACCGGTCGGTGGCCGACAGGGGGTTGTCGATGAGGCCGTCGAGGGTGCACTGGACGATGGCCTGGGCGAGGGTCAGGACGTCCTCGACGGTGTCCTCGACGACCTCCTCGACCTTGTCGACGGTCTCGTCGACCGGTCCGACCCCGGTGTCGGGGAGCTTCGGTCCCTTGATCTTCGGGCCGTCGTCCTGGGTGGTGTCGGGCTGGGTCTGGGGCTCGGGGGTGGGCTCGGGCTCGGTGGTGGCCGGGGGCGCCGTGGTGCCCGGTGCCTCCTGGGCGTCGGGTGCGGGCTGGGTCTTGGGGCCGGTGTCGGCCGGGCCGTTGGCGGTGAAGCCCGGCAGCGGGGTGAGGAACCCGGCCGCGGTGGTGCCGTTGGGCACGGAGGTGAAGTCACCGGCGAGGTAGTTGTCGGCCACCGACAGGACGAGGTCGACGTAGGCTTCGGAGTGGTTGTAGCGGTAGACCGAGGTCCGTTGCCCGGACAGGGTGGACAGGTCGTCGGTGCCGGAGCAGAGGTAGACCGCGGTGGCCAGGGCGGCGTCGTCGATGTCCTGGGGGTTGCGGACCCCGTCGGAGTCGGCGTCGACCCCGACGACCGACCAGGTCGAGGGGATGAACTGCATCGGGCCGACGGCGCGGTCGTAGGTGGTGTCGTTGTCGTACTGCCCGGCGTCGGTGTCGCGGATCAGGGAGGTGTTGTTCTTCCCGTTCAGTGCGATGCCGTAGATGCCGGGGGTCGCGATGCCCTTGGCGTTGAGTGCGTTCCCGGCGTAGCGGCCGTGGTCGGACTCCACGCGTCCGATCGCGGCGATGAGCTGCCAGGACAGGTTGCAGGCCTTGTCGGCGGAGTTGATCACGGCCTCGGCACGCTGGTAGGCCGACAGCGCCGCGGCCGGGATCCCGTTGGTCGAGGACGTCGAGACGATCTGCCGGATCTCGGCCTCGGTGCCCTCGAAGCCGGGAGAGACCTCCTCCGGAGCCGAGACCGACGCCGGCGCCTCGATCGCCCGGGCCGGCACCGTGGCTCCGCTGGGGATGGTGCCCTCCTCGGGCGCGGTCGTGGTGGCGGCGACGGTCGTCGCGGCAGGACCAAGACCCGTCAGGCTCGCGGTCCAGGCGGCCGAGAGCAGGGCCAACGGCACGATGGTCGTGGCCTTCCGGACTCGGCCGTTGCGCGTGGCGGACATGTCAACTCCTGAGATTGCGGTGGGCCGGCACCCCTACCCCATGGCGAGCCGACACACACCTCAACGATGCGTATGACCACGACGTTACGCGGTCGAGCCGAAAAATGTGACGGTCGGCACGTACTGGGACGGCCCCCGCCCGATGGTGCTTCGCGGTTGGGAGACACTGAGGGGGTGACCGACATCGACGACCTCGACACCGACACGTCTGCGTCGCGCGACCTCTACGACCGGGCCCGCGCGGTGATCCCCGGCGGCGTGAGCTCCCCCGTCCGGGCCTTCAACGCGGTGGGCGGCACGCCGAGGTTCATCCGCTCGGCGGCCGGGGCCTGGCTGACCGACGCCGACGGCAACGAGTACGTGGACCTGATCTGCTCCTGGGGCCCGATGCTGCTCGGCCACGCCCACCCCGAGGTGCAGGCCGCGGTCGCGGAGGCCGTCGCGCGCGGCACGTCGTACGGCGCCCCGACCATCCCCGAGGTCGAGCTCGCCGAGGAGATCGTCTCCCGGGCCCCCGTCGACCGGGTGCGCTTCGTGTCCTCGGGCACCGAGGCCTCGATGTCGGCCATCCGGCTGGCCCGTGGCGTCACCGGGCGCGACGTCGTGGTGAAGTTCGCCGGTTGCTACCACGGACACGTCGATGCGCTCCTCGCCTCGGCCGGGTCGGGGCTCGCCACGTTCGCCGTACCCGGCACTCCCGGCGTCCCCGCGTCCGCCACCGAGCTGACCCTCGTGCTGCCCTACAACGACCGCGCTGCGGTCGAGGCGGTCTTCGCCGAGCACGGTGACCGGATCGCCTGCCTGGTCACCGAGGCCGCCCCCGGCAACATGGGGGTGGTGCCGCCGGAGCCCGGCTTCAACCAGTTCCTGGCCGAGACCTGCACCCGTCACGGCGCGCTGTTCGTCAGCGACGAGGTGATGACGGGCTTCCGGGCCGGCAAGCACGGCCACTGGGGCCTGGACGGCCGGGCCGAGGGCTGGGCGCCCGACCTGACCATCTTCGGCAAGGTGATGGGCGGCGGCTTCCCGGCGGCCGCCTTCGGCGGCCGCGCCGACATCATGAGCCAGCTGGCGCCCGAGGGCCCCGTCTACCAGGCCGGCACGCTCTCGGGGAACCCGATCGCGACCACCGCCGGCCTGGCCACCCTGCGCCTGGCCACCGACGAGGTCTACGAGCACCTGACCTCGACCGGCGACACCATCAAGGCCGCCGCCACCGAGGCGCTCTCGGCAGCCGGCGTGCCCCACCTCGTGCAGAGCGCCGGGACGATGTTCTCGGTGTTCTTCACCGAGGGCCGCGACGGGGCCGTGCGCGACTTCGCCGACGCCTCGCTGACCGACGCGACGGCGTACGCCGCCTTCTTCCACGCCATGCTGGACGGCGGGGTCTACCTGCCACCGTCGGCCTACGAGGCGTGGTTCCTGTCCTCGGCCCACGACGACCGCGCGGTCCAGACCATCCTCGACGCCCTGCCCGCAGCCGCCGCCGCGGCGGCGGCGACCCAGACGGACACCCCGAAGGAGCCACAGGCATGAGCACGCCCGACACCGTCGTCCACCTCCTGCGCCACGGAGAGGTGCACAACCCCGAGGGCGTCCTGTACGGGCGCCGCGACGGCTTCCACCTCTCCGGCCTCGGTGTGCAGATGGCCGAGCAGGTGGCCGAGACGATCAAGAACCGCGACATCACCCACCTGCGCTGCTCGCCGCTGGAGCGTGCGCAGGAGACCGCGGCTCCGCTCGCCTCTGCCCGAGGGCTGGAGATCGTCACCGACGAGCGGGTGATCGAGTCGACCAACAAGTTCGAGGGCGAGCAGTTCGGCCAGGGTCGCAACGCCCTGAAGAAGCCCGCCAACTGGCGCTACCTCTGGAACCCCTTCAAGCCGTCGTGGGGCGAGCCGTACCAGCAGGTGGCGGCCCGGATGATGGCCGCGGTCCACGAGGCCCGCGAGACAGCTGCCGGTCACGAGGCGGTCATCGTCTCCCACCAGCTGCCGATCTGGACGACCCGGCTGCACGTCGAGAAGCGCTCCTACCTGCACGACCCGCGCAGCCGCCAGTGCACCCTGTGCTCGTTGACGTCGCTGCACTTCGTGGGCGACCAGCTGACCCAGGTCTCCTACTCGGAGCCCGCCGGCGACCTGATCCCGGCCGCCGACAAGGGAGCGACCTTCTCCGCCGGGGGAGCGCCCGAGGACAAGAAGCCCTGAGATGACCCGTACGCCGTCGCGCCGGGTCGCCCCGCCCCGGCCGAGCCCGCTGCTCTCCGGCCTCCTGGTCGTCCTCGCGCTGGCCGGGTCGCTCAGCGGGTGCAGCTCGCTCGGCGGCACCGACGAGGCCAACTTCGTGGTCGGGGACGGCACGGTCGTCCAGATCCCGGCCGAGGAGCGCACGGACCCGATCGAGATCGCCGGACCGTCCCTGGAGGACGAGCCGATCGACCTGGCCGACCTGCGCGGCGAGGTCGTGGTCCTCAACATCTGGGGCTCGTGGTGCAACCCGTGCCTGGCCGAGGCGCCGATCCTCAAGGAGGCCTCCGAGCAGGTCGACGCCTCGTTCGTCGGGATGAGCTTCCGCGAGACCTCCTTCGAGAACGCCCTCGCGGTGGAGCGCCGGTTCGGCATCGAGTACCCCACCATCGCCGACACCGGCCCCGGCGTGCTGGCGCTGGGCCGCTACGCACCCAGGTCGCCGCCCTCGACGTACGTCCTGGACACCCGGGGCCGGGTGGCCGCCGTGATCAGCGGAGCGATCACCTCGGCCGGCACCCTGGAGGACGTCGTCGAGGACGTGAAGGCCGACGATGGTTGAGTGGTTCCAGACCCAGGCCGCCGGCGGCTCGCTGGCCCTGGCCGTGCCCGTCGCAGCGGTCGCCGGGCTGGTCTCGTTCTTCAGCCCGTGCGTGATCCCGCTGCTGCCGGGCTACCTCTCCTACGCCACCGGGCTCTCCGGCGCCGACCTCGCGACCGGTGAGGCCGGGCGCCGGCGCGGGCGGATGCTGGCCGGGTCGGTGCTCTTCGTGCTCGGCTTCGCGGTGGTCTTCGTGCTGATCGGTGCGACGGTGGGCGGGGTGGGCTCCTGGCTGCGGGAGTACCGCGACGAGATCACGGTCGTGATGGGCGCGCTGCTCATCGTGCTCGGGCTGGTCTTCGCCGGGGTGTTCACCCGGGTCCTCCCGGGGCTGCAGCGGGACTGGCGGATCCACTCGATCCCGTCGGTGGGACTCGGCGCCGCGCCGCTGATCGGTGCGCTGTTCGCCCTGGGCTGGAGCCCCTGCATCGGACCGACGTACAGCGTGATCGTGGGCCTGACCTACACCGACGCGACCGCGGGCCGGGGTGCGCTGCTCTCGGCCGTCTACGCCCTGGGGCTCGGGATCCCCTTCGTCCTGGCCGGGGTCTTCTACAGCCGCAGCCTGGGGGCGATCAGCTGGGTCCGCAGGCGCCAGCAGCTGGTGATGCTCATCGGGGGCGCGATGCTGGTGGTCGTGGGCGTCCTGCTCGTCACCGGGTGGTGGGACTGGATCGTGCAGTGGCTGCAGCTCCAGCTCGTCGACGGCTTCGAGGTGGCGATATGACCGACGTCCAGGAGCGGTCGCAGACCGACCCGGGCCCCGAGCGCCGGCCCGGCGAGCTCGGCGCCCGCGAGCTCGCCCGCTGGCTGTGGCGCCAGCTCACCTCGATGCGCACCGCGTTGATCCTCCTGCTCCTGCTGGCCCTGGCGGCGGTGCCGGGCTCGGTCATCCCGCAGTCCGGCGTCGACGCGCTCGACGTCTCGCGCTGGAAGGACCAGCACCCCTCGCTGACGCCGGTCTACGAGCGGCTCGGGCTCTTCTCGGTCTACGACTCGGCGTGGTTCTCGGCGATCTACATCCTGCTGATGATCTCCCTGGTGGGCTGCATCATCCCGCGCACGTTCCACTACCTGCGCACGATCAAGGCGCCGCCGCCCAGAGCCCCCCGCAACCTGCTCCGCCTGCCGGACCACGCGTCGTACACCTCCGTCGACGGAGTCGACGACGTGCTGGAGCAGGCGCGCGTGGTGCTGCGCAGTCGCGGCTACCGGCTGCGGGCGCCCGACGAGGGGGAGGACGCGGTGAGCGCGGAGCGCGGCTACCTGCGTGAGGTCGGCAACCTGGTCTTCCACGTCTCGGTGATCGTCGTGCTGGTCGGCTTCGCGATCGGGTCCCTGCTCGGCTACCAGGGTGGCGTGCTGCTCCTGCAGGGCCAGCAGTTCGCCAACGCGGGAGCGTCGTACGACGACCTCGACCCGGGCTCGCTGTTCGGCAGCGAGGACTTCGACCCGTTCCTGATGACGGTCGACAGCTTCGACATCGAGTGGCTCACCGAGGGCTCCGCCGCCGGCACCGCCCGGAAGTTCAACGCGGGCCTGACCTACCGCGAGAGCGTCGACGCCGCCGAGCAGACCTACGACCTGCGGGTCAACCACCCGCTCACCATCGGTGACACCGACGTCTTCCTGATCGGGCACGGCTACGCGCCGGTCATCACCGTGCGCGACGGGGACGGCAACGTCACCTACGACGGGCCGAGCGTCTTCCTGCCGCAGGACCCCTCCTTCCTCTCCTTCGGCGTGATCAAGCCGCCCGCGGCCGGGATCGGCTTCGACGGCTTCTTCTACCCGACGTTCGCACTCGTCGACGGCGACCCGGTGACGGTGTGGCCCGACGACCTCGAGCCGCTGGTCTCGATGCTCGTCTACACCGGCGACCTCGGGCAGGACGACGGCAAGCCCCAGTCGGTCTACGCGCTCGACACCGAGCGCGCCGACCCGGTGCTGAAGGACGACGGCCAACCCTTCCGGCTGGACCTGCGCCTCGGGGAGACCCAGACCCTGCCCGACGGCTTGGGCACCGTCTCCTTCGAGGGCGTCGAGCCGTGGGTGCGGATCCAGATCAGCCAGAGCCCGGGCAAGCTGATCGCGCTCGGCGGCGTGGTCCTCGCGCTGATCGGGCTGCTCGGCTCGCTCTTCATCCGTCCACGGCGGATCTGGGTGCGGGCCCGTCGCCAGGGGGATGCGACCATGGTCGAGGTGGCTGCGCTCGACCGCTCCGGCGGTGGCGACGTCGGCGAGGTCCTCGCCTCGGTCGTCGCCGAGCTCCGTGGCCCACCACCCGACGACGCACCGGACCCGCCCGCAGACCAGACCGACCGAGAGCAGGATGACCGACCATGACGGACACCGCGTGGGAGACCCTGAGCAACCAGGCCATCGGTGTGGCCGGCATCTTCTACTTCCTCGCCCTGATGGTGCACCTGGCCGAGTGGGCCTCGATGCGTGCGCCGAAGGCCACGCGCGCGATGGCCCGGAACCAGGCCGGTCAGGCACGCGGAGGCGTCGCCGTCGCCACCGGTGGGCCGCCCTCGGCGGGTGAGGGCGCCGAGGCGGCAGCCGCTCGCAGCCAGCGCGTGGCGTTCCTCGGCCGGCTCGGGGTGATCCTCACGATCATCGCCTGCGCGGGCCACTTCGTCTCGCTGGTGGGCCGCGGCATGGCCGCCGACCCCAACCGGGTGCCGTGGGGCAACATGTACGAGTTCACGGTCTCGGGCAGCTTCTTCGTGGTGCTGATGTACCTCGCGCTCCACCGCAAGTACGCCCTGGCCTGGATGGCCCCGATCGTGACCGGCTTCGTGGTCACGGTGCTGATGGTCGCCGTGATCTGGCTGCACTCCGAGGTCGCGCCGCTCACCGAGGCCCTCGACTCCTACTGGTTGGTCATCCACGTCATCTCGGCCGTCATCGCGACCGGCGCCTTCACGCTCGGCGGCATCGCCTCGATCATGTACCTCGTCAAGATGCGGGTGGGCGAGACCACGACCGGTCCGATGTCGCGCGTGCCGTCCTTGGCCGTCCTGGACCGTACGGCGTACCGCGTGCACGCCTTCGCGTTCCCGGTGTGGACCTTCGCGGTCCTGATCACCGGCCCGATCTGGGCGCACGAGGCGTGGTCGCGCTACTGGAACTGGGACCCCAAGGAGGTCTGGGCGTTCATCACCTGGGTCGTCTACGCCGCCTACCTGCACGCCCGCGCCACGGCCGGGTGGAAGGGCCGCAACGCCGCGATCCTCGCGATCATCGGCCTGGCCACGCTGTGGTTCAACTTCATCGGGATCAACTACTTCTCGACGTCCTCGCAGCACTCCTACGCCGGCGGCGCGCCGGCGGTGGTCGAGGTGCGAGGCGCGCCAGCGCCGAGCCTCGAGACCCGGTGAGCCGACCGGCTACGTCACCTCCCTGACACGCGAGCGCACTATCGTCGCGGGACCATGACGCCACCGATCCCGCCGATCCTGCAGAGCGGCGCCGGGCCGATCCGGTCCGAGCACTACCTGCCCGCCACCCCCGAGCACGTCCTGTGGGGCAGGCTGCCGTGCGGCGCCGACGACGCGGTGCTCACCGTGGATCCCGGCGCCGAGGTCACCTTCGACACGATCAGCCACGAGGGGATCCTGGAGGACCAGGGCCGCGACCCGCGGTCCTTCTTCGCCACCCACGGCCTGGGCCCCGACGACGTGCTCGACGACGCGGTGGCGCTGGCTGCGGTCACCGACGAGACCCACCCGCGCACCTTCGGCGTGGATGGACCCCACGTGGTCTCGCGGCCGGTCCACGTCCGCGGCGCGCGCCCCGGCGACCTGCTCGCGATCACCGTCCTGGAGACCCTGCCGCGCGTGCCGTACGGCGTGATCTCCAACCGGCACGCCAAGGGGGCCCTGCCGGGGGAGTTCCCCCGCGACGGCGCCGCCGTCCACTCCGCCTTCGCCGCGATCGTCGAGGAGGGTGTCGGGGGACTGCCGCTGGTGCCGGGCGGAGAGCCGGTCGTGCGCTTCCCGCTCGCGCCGTTCCTCGGGATCATGGGCGTCGCCGCCGCCGGCGACGAGCGCCCGCACTCCGTCCCGCCGGGTCCCTACGGCGGCAACATCGACATCAACCTGCTCACCGTCGGCGCCACGCTGTACCTGCCGGTGCAGGTCGAGGGCGCGCTCGCCTACGTCGGCGACCCCCACTTCGCCCAGGGCGACGGCGAGGTCGCGCTGACGGCGCTGGAGGCGTCGCTGCGCGCCACGGTGCGCCTCGACGTCGTGGCCCGCGAGGACGCCGTCCGCCAGTTCGGCGTCCTCGCCGGACCGCTCGCCGCGACCGGCGACTACCTGATCCCCACCGGGCTGGACCTCGACCTGGACGTGGCGATGGCCAACTGCGTGCGGCACGCGGTCGCGCTGCTCCAGGCCCGCTACGGCATGGACCCCTCGCTCGCGCTGGCCTACCTGTCCGCCGCGACCGACTTCGACATCAGCCAGGTCGTCGACGTGGTCAAGGGTGTGCACGCCCGGATCCGGCGCAGCGACTTCGACGCCGTCGACGGACCCGGAGGTCCGCGGTGAGGTCGACGGCGCCCGCCGGACTGATGGAGGCGTTCTGGGACTACGAGCGCGCCCTGATGGACGACGACGTCAAGGCGCTCGACCGCCTGTTCGCCCCCGGCCCCGACACGCTGCGCGGCGATGCCGCGGGACTCCTGGTCGGGCACGAGGCGATCAGCGCGTTCCGCAGCGGTCGCGGGGGAGCGCCGCAGCGTCGCGTGGTCGAGACGCACGTGCAGACCGTCGACGACGACCACGCGCTGGTCGTCGCGGTCACCGAGCTCGTCGGCGGCGGACGCGGGCAGCAGACCCAGCTCTGGGAGCGTCAGCGGACCGGCTGGGTCGTCACCGCCGCCCACGTCGCCGTTCCGGCCCCGGCGTACGACGCCCGGATCTGGCGGACGCTCGGCTCGCCGTTGGCGCGCGCCACCGGCGACGGGCCGCTCGCCGGACAGAGCGTGGCGGTCAAGGACCTGTACGCCGTCGCCGGTCAGCGCATCGGCGCCGGCAACCCGTCGTGGGAGGACGCCGCCGCGGTCGAGACCGAGGACGCCCGCGTCGTCGCCGCCCTGCGCGCGGCCGGCGCCGAGGTCACCGGGATCAGCCGCACCGACGAGCTCGCCTACAGCCTCGCCGGCACCAACGCCCACTTCGGCACCCCGCCCAACCCGAAGGCGCCCCGCCGGATCTCCGGCGGGTCGTCCTCGGGATCGGTCTCGGCCGTCGCGCTCGGCCACGTCAGCATCGGCCTGGGCACCGACACCGGCGGGTCGATCCGGGTGCCGGCCGCCTACAACGGCGTCTGGGGCATCCGCACCAGCCACGGCGCCGTCGACCGGACCGGGCTGCTGCCCCTGGCGCAGTCCTTCGACACCGTCGGGTGGTTCGCCCGCACGCCCGACCTGCTCGCCGCCGTCGGTGACGTCCTGCTGCCCTCCCGCGAGCCACGTCGCGTCGGTGAGGTGGTCGTGGTGCCCGAGCTGCTGGCCCTCGCCGATGCCGATGTCGCCGCCGCGGTCGGCGCCGCCGCTGCCGTCCTCGGCGCGACCGAGCAGGCCTGGGACCTGTCGGCCCTGCCCGGGTGGCGGGCCGCCTTCACCACCTGGCAGGCCTGGGAGGCCTGGAAGGCCCACGGACCTTGGCTCGCCGGCCGACTCGACACCCTGGGAGCCGACGTCCGCGGCCGCTTCGAGATGGCATCGAGGATCACCGAGCCCCGGGCGCTGGAGGCGTACGCCGACCTGCTCGCCGCGCGCCAGCAGATCAGGTCCTTCGTGGGCGACCGGGTCGTCGTGCTGCCGAGCGCCTCGTCGGTCGCGCCGCTGATCGGCTCCAACCTGGACGTCGTGCGCGAGGCCACCCTGCAGCTGACCTGCCTGGCCGGCATCGCCGGGCTGCCCGCCGTCAACCTCCCGGTCACCACCGCCGAGGGGCTCCCGGCCGGGTTGTGCCTGGTCGCCGCACCCGGGCGGGACCGCGACCTGCTGGCGTTCGCTCGGGTGGGCGTCGTCGATCGGGATAGTCCCTGACGAAGTGGCCCCTGATCCGGGCCAGGAGGGGCCACTTCGTCAGGGACTATCCGCGTGGAGCCACGACAGCGTCATGGGAGGGCGTCCCGGAGGAGCGTCACGCCGACGTAACCCCCGGCGGCTAGCATCCGGGGCTGGGGAGGGCCCATGACGATCGATGACTTCAACGCGCTCACCAAGGGCGACGCCACCGAGCTCGTGGCCAGCTGCGCCGACGTCCCGGCGTGGGCGGCCGACGTGGCCGAGGCGAGGCCGTTCGTCGATGCCGAGGCACTGCACGCCTACGCCGACGAGCGCGCGGCGGCCTGGACCGACGAGCAGGTGAGCGCGGCGCTGGCCGACCACCCGCGGATCGGCGAGAAGCACGCGGGGCACGGCGCCTCCGCCGAGCACTCGCAGCGCGAGCAGGCCGGCGTCGACCCGCAGGACGCCGAGGTCCAGCGTCGCCTGGCCGAGGGCAACGCGGCGTACGAGGCCCGCTTCGACCGGATCTACCTGGTGCGTGCCGCCGGCCGCAGCGCCGAGGAGATCCTGACGCTGCTCGAGGAGCGGCTGACCAACGACCCGGCCACCGAGCTGCGGGTCACGGCCGGCCAGCTGCGCGAGATCGCCGCGCTGCGCCTGCGAGGGTTGGTCGCATGACGACGCTCAGTACCCACGTGCTCGACTCGGCACTGGGGCAACCGGCAGCCGGGATCGCCGTCGCCCTGACCGGTCCCGAGGCCACGCTCCTCGCCGAGGCGAGGACCGACCCCGACGGCCGGGTGCGCTTCGACGTACCGATCGGCGACGGAACCCACCGCCTCACCTTCGCGACCGGACCGTGGTTCGCGGCCGCGGATCGCGCGACGCTCTACCCCGAGGTGGTCCTGTCCTTCGAGGTCGACGCCACCGAGGAGCACTACCACGTGGCACTGCTGCTGGGGCCCTGGTCCTACACCACCTACCGAGGGAGCTGAGATGGCGGACGGAGACATCGTGCTGGGGGCCAACCAGTACGGAAAGGCGGAGTGCCGCCTGGTCCGGATCACTCGCGACGCCGGTCGTGCGGGGCGCCACGAGATCGAGGACCTCAACGTCACCAGTCAGCTGCGCGGCGACTTCGAGGCGTGCCACACCGACGGCGACAACAGCCAGGTCGTGGCGACCGACACCCAGAAGAACACCGTCTACGCCTTCGCAGGGGAGTACGGCGTGGGCTCGCCCGAGGCGTTCCTGCTCCGGCTCGCGCGCCACTTCACCGGGGAGTTCGCCTGGGTCAGCGGCGGCACCTGGAGCGCCGAGCAGTACGCCTGGCAGCGCATCGTGGCCGGCGGGGAGCCGCACGACCACGCGTTCGCCCGCGCCGGCACCGAGACCCGGACTGCCGTAGTGCAGGTGGACGGCGCCGAGACGTTCGTCATCTCCGGCCTGACCGACTGCACGGTGCTCAAGTCGACCGGCTCGGAGTTCTCCGGCTTCCCGCGGGACCGCTACACGACCCTGCCCGAGACCGACGACCGGATCCTGGCCACCTCGGTGACCGCCTGGTGGCGCCACGGGGCGCCTCCTGGAGGCGCCGACCACGTCGAGGACCTCGACTTCGACGCCTCCTTCGAGGCCGTCCGCGCGGTGATGCTGGAGACCTTCGCGACCTTCCACTCCCGAGCGCTGCAGCAGACGCTCTTCGCGATGGGCAAGGCCGTGCTCGAGGCGTTCCCGGGGATCGTCGAGTGCCGCTTCTCGATGCCCAACAAGCACCACTTCCTCGTCGACCTGACGCCCTTCGGCCAGGACAACCCGGGCGAGGTCTTCTTCGCGGCCGACCGGCCCTACGGGCTGATCGAGGCGGCCGTCGTGCGGGAGGGCGTGCCCGAGGAGCCCCGTGCCTGGACCGGCATCCCGGGCTTCTGCTGACGTGGGCCCGCAGCCGATCGGAGCGCTCCGTGCGGTCCGGGCTCGTAGAGCCCTGGTGGGCGACGCGCTCGTCGCGGCGACGCTGCTGCTGCGCGACGGCACGATCGCCGCGATCGAGGCCTTCGACCACCCGCTGCCCGGCTCCGGGCACGACGTGCTCGCCGTACCCGACTCCGCGGTGCTCCTGCCCGGTGTCGTGGACACCCACGTCCACGTCAACGAGCCGGGTCGTACGGCGTGGGAGGGGTTCGCGACCGCGACGACCGCCGCCGCCCTGGGTGGGGTCACGACGCTGGTCGACATGCCGCTCAACTCGATCCCGCCCACCACGACCGTGGCCGGGCTCGAGACCAAGCGCGCGGCGGCCGCCGGCCAGCTGGCGGTCGACGTCGGCTTCTGGGGTGGCGCCGTGCCCGGCAACGTCGGCGACCTGGCGCCGCTGCACGAGCAGGGCGTCTTCGGCTTCAAGTGCTTCCTGGCGCCGTCGGGGGTCGACGAGTTCCCGCCCCTGGAGCCGACGCAGCTGCGCGAGCACCTCGCCGAGATCGCGCGGCTCGATGCGTTGATGATCGTGCACGCCGAGGACGCCCGGGTGCTCGACGAGGCCCCCGCTGCGTCGAGCCGTGCCTACGCCGACTTCCTGCTCTCGCGCCCCGACGCCGCCGAGACCGCCGCGATCCGACAGGTGCTGGACGGTGCTCGCGAGATGGGGGCCCGGGTGCACGTGCTCCACCTCTCCAGCGCCCGCGCTCTCGACGACCTCGCCGAGGCCCGTGCCGAGGGGCTCCCGGTGACGGTCGAGACCTGCCCGCACTACCTCTGCTTCGACGCCGCCGGCATCCCCGATGCGTCCCCGCAGTACAAGTGCTGCCCGCCGATCCGCGACGCCGGCAACCGCGACGCGTTGTGGCAGGGGCTCCTCGAGGGGATCGTCGACGTGGTCGTCACCGACCACTCACCGGCCACGGCCGAGGAGAAGGAACGCGGCCGCGGCGACCTCCAGCAGGCCTGGGGCGGGATCGCCGGCCTGCAGGTCGGCTTCACCGCCGTTGCGGCCGAGGCCGCCAGGCGGGGGATCGGGATCGAGCACGTCGGCCGCTGGATGTGCCGCTCGACCGCCGACCTCGTCGGGCTCGGCACGAAGGGTCGGATCGAGGTCGGCGCGGCGGCCGACCTGCTGGTCCTCGACACCGCGGTGCCGCTGCGGGTCGAGGCGGCCCGACTCGCCCACAAGAACCCGATCTCCGCCTACGACGGTCAGCAGTACGACGCCTCGGTCACCGCGACCGTGCTCGGTGGCGTGCTCGTGGATCGAGCCTCGCCCGACCTCGGGGCCGGACGGATGCTGCGGCGGTAGCGCGCGCGGGCTGTCGCTGGTCGGCTCGCCGGGTCTCGAGGCTCGTCGCTGGCGCTCCTCGCACCTCGACCAGCGTGGGGCTCGCCCGGCGGAGGACGCACAACCTGAAACGCGTCAGAAACGTTCGTTTCATAGGGTGGGGTGGTGAACGTCCCGCTCGGAACCCTGCCCGGCCCCGTCGACCCCCCACCGCGCCTCCTCATGGGCCCGGGTCCGATCACCGCCCACCCGCGCGTCCTGCAGGCGATGGGCTCCGCGCTGGTCGGCCAGTACGACCCGTGGATGCGCGCCACGATGGCCGAGACCAGCGACCTGTACCGACAGGTGTTCCGGACGAGCAACGAGCAGACGCTGCTCGTGGACGGCACCTCGCGCGCCGGCATCGAGGCGGCGCTCGTGAGCCTGCTCGAGCCCGGCGACCGGGTGCTGGTGCCGGTCTTCGGCCGCTTCGGGCACCTGCTCACCGAGATCGCCGAGCGCTGCGGGGCCGAGGTGCACACCATCGAGGTTCCGTGGGGCGAGGTGTTCACGCCCGAGCAGGTCGAGGCCGCCGTCGAGCGGGTCCGGCCCCGTGTTATGGCCGTCGTGCAGGGCGACACCTCGACCACGATGTGCCAGCCGTTGGCCGACCTCGGCGAGATCTGCCGGCGCCACGACGTGCTCCTGTACTGCGACGCCACCGCCAGCCTCGGTGGCAACCCGTTCGAGACCGACGCCTGGGGGGTCGACGTGGTCACGGCCGGGCTCCAGAAGTGCCTGGGCGGACCCTCCGGATCGGCGCCGATCACGATGAGTCCCGCCGCGGTCGAGGTGATCGCCTCCCGCAAGGCCGTCGAGGCCGGGATCCGCGAGGACGACGACCCCGACGTCGCGCCCGAGCGACGGATCGCGTCCAACTACTTCGACCTGGCCATGGTGATGGACTACTGGGGGTCTCGCGCCCTCAACCACCACACCGAGGCGACGACGATGCTCTACGGCGCACGCGAGTGCGCTCGGCTCCTGGTCGAGGAGGGTCTGGACGCCGCCGTGGCGCGGCACCGCCTGCACGGCGAGGCGATGCTCGCCGGCGTCGGTGGCCTCGGCCTGAGCGTCTTCGGCGACGTCGCCCACAAGATGACCAACGTGGTCGCCGTCGAGATCCCCGACGCGCTCTCGGGCCGGCGGGGCGACGCCGCGAGGTCGGCGATGCTCGAGGAGTTCGGGATCGAGATCGGCACGTCGTTCGGTCCGCTCGCCGGGAGGGTCTGGCGCATCGGCACGATGGGCTACAACGCCCGACGCGACGCCGTCCTGCTCACCCTCGCCGCGCTGGAGCAGGTGCTGCGCGCCGGCGGCGCGCCGGTGAGCGCCGGCGGCGGCGTCGGTGCCGCGCGCGAGGTCTACGCAGCGGGCGGCGCGCGATGAGCGACCAGGTCCACGAGGAGACCA